>NZ_JALPRI010000029.1:0-90310 GCF_030464785.1 Paraburkholderia sp. SEWSISQ10-3 4 | reverse complement strand
CACGCCGATGATAGTGCGGATTCCCGTGTGAAAGTAGGTAATCGTCAGGCTCCCCTGCAAGTCCAGAAACCCCACCCCATAAAGGTGGGGTTTCTGCGTTTACGGCTCTGAATTCAGTGCCAAGACTCTGGCGCCGTAGCGAGCACGCGCGCGGACTCTTAACTCTCGTTCCCAACCCGCGGGACAACGCACCTCCATTCCGAGAGGCGTGTCACGAAAACACTGCCGCTATCTGGCAGGCCATAGATACCGCCGCAAATGGCCTGCCACTTCGTTACCTACGTTGTACCTTCCACAGGCGCGGCCTGCTCGTCAGCTAAAAAACTGCGTCAGTGCGCGGCGACATCTCCGCCCCCAATGCTGGCCGCACGAACAGGCACCGCGTCATCGGTTGCATCCATCTGACCAACTTCCGCAAGTAACGCCTCGTCGCGTGCAATCACCTTCGGCAGATGCGTGCGTAGGAACTCAACCCACGTCCGCGTCTTCGCATCGACGAACTTGCGTGACGGATACAGCGCGTACACATTCATCTTCTGCAGCGTATATTCAGGCAGCACGCGGACTAACGTCCCGTCACGCAGCCCGGCAATCGCCGCATAGAGCGGCACCATACCAATGCCCATTCCCTCGCGAATCGCGACGATCAGCGATTCCGCAATATTCACTTGCACGGGTCCGTTCACTTCCATCATCTCGCTGCCGTTGGGGCCATCGAGCACCCATTCGTACGCCGGAAATGCTGGTGTGTGCAAGATCAGGCACTCGTGATGCGCGAGGTCGCTAGGCTTCTGCGGCGCGCCATGAGCGCGCACGTAAGCAGGCGATGCGCACAAGATGCTGAAAGTTGTACCAAGCGGGAGCGAAACGAGGTCAGAATTCGGCAGAGTCGAGGCGCCGATAACAGCGACATCGGCGCTGCCTTCGAACAGGTCGGGCATGCGCTGCGACAACGTCAATTCAACGGTCACTTCGGGATAAAGCGCGCGATACCGGGAGATGGCCGGCAGCACGTAATGCTGGCCGATACTGGCAAAGCTGTGCATCCGCAAAGCGCCGGCAGGGCGTTCGTGGGCGCAGCTTGCTTCTTCTTCCGCCGTGTCGACATCTGCAAGGATCTGCTGAGAGCGTTTCAGGTAACGCTCCCCCGCTGTGGTGAGCGCGAGCCTGCGTGTCGACCGGTTCAATAAGCGCGTACGCAGATGCGCTTCGAGTTCGGAGACCGCACGCGACATCGCGCCAGTCGTCGAATTGAGCGACTGCGCGGCGGCGGTAAAACTACCGGCTTCAACCACGCGCACGAACACTCGCATATTTTGTAGCGTATCCATCGATCCTTCTATTTCACGGCAGAAGCCGTATTGTCCGCCTGTCCCGCAAGCCCATTGTTGTTCATTCTGGAAGGGACGTTCCGCGCCCGTCCTATTAATACGCGCAGCGCATGCTCTTACAATCGGCGCCTTGCCTGCTGGTGTGCGCAGCGTTCACCGGGGTTTCTTTTAGCGACAAACCGGGACGCGTTGCTTTCTGATGAGACGCCAACATGCGATCAAACCGACGGCGGATTCTCGCCGGCAGTGGCGCGTCATATTGCCGGCGCTCAGTCCAGCCGTTCGCGACTGGGCGAACAGCGACGGTCTGATCTGGCTGCATCTGCTGAAAACGGTCACTGCGGGTTTGCTGGCGCTGGGCATTGCCATGTTGCTGGATCTTCAGCAGCCGCGAATCGCGATGACCACGGTGTTCGTGCTCATGCAGCCGTTCAGTGGCATGGTGCTCGCCAAGAGTTTCTACCGTATTCTCGGCACCGCGGTGGGGACGGTCGCCGCCCTGGTGCTCGGCGCGCTGTTCGTCCAGCAGCCCGAGTTGTACATGCTTGGCATGATCGGCTGGGTGAGCGTCTGTATCGCGGCAGCGGTCCGGTATCGGCATTTCAGATGGTATGGCTTTGTGCTGGCAGGTTATACCGCCGCTCTGATCGGTATTCCGAATGTCACGGCGCCTCACGACCTGTTTCTGGCCGCGCTCACGCGCGCGGCCGAAGTGGCGGTCGGTATCTTGTGCTCAAGCGCAGTCAGCGCGTTGATCGTGCCGCAGCGTTCCAGCCTTGCGCTGCGGCGCGCACTTCACCTTCGATATACAAATTTTACTGCGTTCGCTGCCGAGGTGTTGGGCCGTGGAATCGACCGTCGTCAATTTGAGCGGCGCTTTGCGGACCTGGTCGACGAGATCGTCGGCTTTGAGGCGACGCGAACATTTGCTGCCTTCGAGGATCCAGCCATGCGCTCGCGCAGCCAGCATCTCGGCCGTCTGAACGGCGAGTTCATGGACGCATGCGCACGACTGCATGCACTGCACCAGTTGCTTAAACGTCTACGCGCAAACGGCCCGAACGGCACAGTCGATGCCATCACGCCGTACTTCAGCGAGCTGTCGGCACTGTTGGCATCCACCGGGTCTGCAGATGCAGATGCCGATGCAGCGCACGTAGCCGCTGGTTTGCGGCTCTTTCAGGCGAGCTTGCCAAGACGCGTGCGCGAAACGAGACGGCCACTGGAAGCAGCTCCAGCCGAATCGCTAGCGGACTTCGATACTGCTGCGGAACTGCTATATCGATTTGTCGATGAATGGATCCGCTACTCCGAGACTTACGCGTCTTTGGCGCGGCACAAACCGGGAGCCGGGCAGCGTACTGCCGGCTGCTACGTGAGCAGAACGAACGGCTTTGTGGTCGCGTTTACCTTTGCCAGGTCGGCGGCGGCGATGGCGATCGTCAGCTGGTTCTGGATTGCCACGGACTGGCCGAGTGGTGGTCTCGCAGTGATCGGCGCGGCGCTGGTTTGCGCGTTGACGTCGACCGCGCCGAACGCATCGAAAATGGCCGTGCAGATGGCAGTCGGTGCAGTGCTGGCGACTATGACCGGCTACCTTTTTACGTGCTACGTGTATCCGAATATCGACGGCTTTCCGCTGCTTTGCGCAACGCTCGCTCCGGTGCTTGCACTCGGCGCCTTCATCGCATCGCGCAAACTCTCGGCGGGGTATGGCATCGGTTTCTCGGTGTTCTTCTGCCTGCTTGCCGGACCGGACAACGTCGTCACGTATGCGCCCGATCTGCTGATCAACAACGGTATCGCGATCACGGCGTCGCTATTGCTCGCAGCGATCGTTTTCTCAGTGGTGTTCCCCGCGAACATGCCGTGGCTCACGGAGAGAATCAAGGGCGATTTGCGCGCGCAAGTCGTGTCTGCGTGCAAGGACGAACTTCCCGGACTCAATCAGCGCTTTCAGTCGAGCACTCACGATCTGGCCTCGCAGTTACGCATGCTACTGACGCGGCGCTCCCGACGCCGCCGTGATGCGTTGCGCTGGATGCTCGTCACCCTTGAAGTGGGGCACGCCGTGATCGATCTGCGCAACGAAGTGGCGCGTGCGGGCTACGCGCAGGCCCTTCATCCGCACTGGAACAGCGGTCTCACCCGAACTTGCGACGACCTCGCGCGGCTTTTTGCGCGACCGGACGTGCGTGCTCTCGAGCGCGCGCTCGTATCCGTGCGCTCGGCCACGTGGATCGCGCAGGACCTGCTGGAAACCGTCCACGCCGACCGCGGCCAGCGACACGATCTGCAACGCATCCTGAGTTGCCTGCATTTCATCCGCACGGCGTTGCTCGACGAAGACGCGCCTTTCAATACGCGTTGACCCGTGCGTCGGATCGGGCGTGCGCCCCGATCCTTCTGCCAGATGGAAAGGTCCCTTCTGTCCAGCCCCGTTTATCTGTGTAGGTGGCAGTCATATAGTTTCTTCACCGCCGCGCAGTCCCCAAAAGGGACTCCCTGCGGAACGGAATCGTAAGAACTGGAGAACGAAATGAATGTGTTGAAGATTGCCCTGATTGCCTGCACTTTGTCCGCTGCTGTCGCTCATGCACAGACGGCGCCTGCCGCCCAGGAAGAACAGGTCGCACAGGCGAATGCACCGCGCGCGAACAGCGTCGCTGAGCAACGCCGTGTCGCAGTACCGAAGGCCAAAGCTGAAGAGTGCGTAGGGCCCGTGAGTTTCTGCAATATTTTCTTCGGCAGCTAAGCAGCGCCGCGCGCAACACCAGCAGTACCTGTAAGACCTGTCGCGAGAATGTTGCACGCGACGACACGCCTGGCCGCGACGCCGTCCCATCGAGACGCCGCGGCTGGTGCGACAAACTGGCTACTGAGCGAAGCACACCGCAGACGTGCGCACCGGTAGACTGGACGGGTGAATATGGAGAGACTCAATTTCATGTACCAGGACCGGATTCGTTGCTCCGCGTTGCGCGGAAAAATCACTTCAGCCGCCGAGGCGGCGCTTCTGATTCAGGACGGCATGCGCGTCGGCGCCAGCGGCTTTACGCGCGCGGGCGACGCCAAAGCTGTTCCGGTCGCACTTGCCGAGCGGGTCCGTCAGGAAGGCAAGCCGCTACAAATTACATTGATGACCGGCGCATCGCTCGGTCATGACGTGGATCGCATGCTCACTGAGGCGCATGTATTAGCGCGCCGCTTGCCGTTTCAGGTCGACAAGACTCTGCGCGATGCGATCAACCGCGGCGAAGTGATGTTCGTCGATCAGCATCTGTCCGAAACCGTCGAGATGCTGCGCGCGAATCAGCTCGGCAAACTTGACGTTGCCATTGTCGAAGCCACCGCGATCACCGAAACCGGCGGCATTGTGCCGACCACTTCAGTCGGCAACTCGGCCAGCTTCGCGATCCTCGCCGACAAGGTCATCGTCGAAATCAACCTCGCCCAGCCGCTCGCCCTCGAGGGACTGCACGACATCTGGATTCCGGGCCGCAGGCCGAATCGCGAACCACTGCCGATCGTGCGCCCGCAAGATCGCATCGGTACGCATGCCATCGAAATTCCGCCAGAGAAAATCGCGGCGATTGTGATCACTGACAAGGCGGACAGTCCGTCCACGGTGTTGCCCGCGGATGCGGAAACCGAACTGATTGCGCGCCATCTGATTGAATTTTTCCAGCACGAAGTCGCATCTGGGCGCATGCCCCCGCAATTGCCGCCGTTGCAGGCTGGCATCGGCACGATTGCCAACGCGGTGCTGGCCGGTTTCGTCGATTCGCCTTTCGACGCCTTCGAAATTTACTCAGAAGTACTGCAGGATTCGACCTTCGATCTAATGGACGCCGGCAAGGTGACGTTCGCCTCGGGTGCGTCAATCACGTTGTCGGCTGCGCGTCAGGCGCAAGTGTTCGGTGAACTCGAGCGCTATCGCGATCGTTTGGTGCTGCGTCCGCAGGAGGTCAGCAACCATCCAGAAGTGATTCGCCGGCTCGGTCTGATCGCGTTGAATACCGCATTGGAATTCGACATATACGGCAATGTGAATTCCACGCACGTCGGCGGCACGCACATGATGAACGGCATTGGCGGTTCGGGCGATTTCGCGCGCAATGCGTCATGTGCGATCTTTGCGACGAAGTCGATGGCGAAGGGCGGCCGTATTTCGAGTGTGGTGCCGATGGTGCCGCACTGCGACCACAACGAGCACGATGTGGACGTGGTGGTGACGGAGCAGGGTCTGGCCGATCTGCGCGGATTGGCGCCGCGGGAACGCGCTACGCTGATCATCGAAAACTGCGCGCATCCGCTCTATCGCGATCTGCTTCGCGACTACTATCGGGATGCCTTGCAATGGGGTGGACAAACGCCGCATCGGTTGGACCAGGCTTTCACCTGGCATACGCGGCTGCGTGATACCGGCTCGATGTTGCCGGCAGTAGAGGCGCCTCTCTAAATACTAAATAAAACCGGCGTCAGGTGGCATTCGCTCCCGACGCCGTAAGACATCAGGTGCTGCGCTCAGGTGCCGCGCCGGACGAGCCGGATAAGAAACAGCAGAATAACGGCGCCGATCACAGCGGTAATGATCGAACCGATCCAGCCGCCGCCGAGCGAAATGTGCAACACACCGGCAAGCCAGCCACCGATGAATGCGCCGACAATCCCGACGATGATGTCGACGATCAGACCGAAGCCGCCGCCCTTGACGAGCACGCCGGCCAGCCAGCCGGCGATCGCGCCGATGATGAGCCATGCAATGATGCCGTGTTCCATATTCGAGACTCCATGGTTGAGTGTGAAAAAATCACGGTGACAGAGCTTAGTCGAAGGTTATGGGACAGTCCATATTCAGGACGCGGAATTAACATTGTCTGAATCTATTGCAAGCTAAGTGTAGACGATGCGCGCGAATATGGGGGAGCTTACACACGGCGACTCACTCCGGCGTCGGCTCCGCATCTTTAGCCGTCCAACTGACGCTCGATACGCTCTTTTCCATGCTGATGCGGCTCGCCATCTGTTCGAGCTTCGGCTGATCTTTCGGATGCAGCTTCAATGTTGCGGTAACGCGAATGCGTCCCGTATCGTCTTCGAGGTCTTCGCTCGTCAGGCTCTGGAACGACAGCGGTGTCGAATACATTGAGTTGGACACCGCGGTGCGAATGTGAATTTCATCGGCCTCCCGGCAAACGATCGTCAGCACATACTCGCGCACGAGGTCGGCGTCCGAAACGGGCGTAGCGTTGATGGCACGGCTCACTTCACGCAGCACCGTATTGGTCAGCAATACGACCGCGGTACCGGCGAGGGCCGGGCCGTAGTGCCCCGCACCGCACAATACGCCGACCGCCGCCGAGCACCACAAGGTCGCGGCGGTGTTGATCCCCTGAATGGAGCCCTTGTCGCGCATGATCACGCCGCCGCCGAGAAAGCCGACGCCGGAGACGACATACGCGGCAATCTGGGTGATACCAGCGGTGCCGTTGCCGGTCAGCACGCCGAGCGTGACGAACAGGCACGCACCGCTGGCGACCAGTGTGATGGTGCGAAGGCCGGCGTTGCGCTGGCGCATCTGCCGCTCGAGGCCGATCGCGACCCCGCAACTGAAGGCGGCAAAGAGCCGCAAGACGAATTCAATTGTCATCGTTAAGAAAGGTTGAGGCGCGTGTTCGCACAGTGTGAACCCTACGCGTGACAGCATCACGTATCCGCAGGGGGAGCGCGAACGCGATCAGGCGTGACAAGGCATGCGAGCCGGGGCTCGCGGCGAAAAAGTCGTGGAGCGTGCGCAAGGCATCGGGCCATGCGGCGCTTCACTTCCAGCAAGAGGGGGTAAAAGCGACGTGCACCGTCGGGCCCGAAGGCAAGACGGCGACAGGGCAAAGGCTGACGCGGAAATCTTGCCGATCAGGCGATCGGGCGAATCGAAGCTCGACTGGTACTACTGCTACTGTCCAAGATCGTGATTCCGGTTAAATGAACTGGGCGAATTTTAGGCAGCTCTGCAAAGTTAAGTCAAGCCGGGATGAGGCAGGGTGGCGGAATGCGCTGTGCGTCACTTACTGAATCTTCCTCGGTAAGATCAGAATTTTCCTCGCATAAATACGGACTCCGAATATTGACGAGGTCCATCCCGGAAAACACACTGTTCGAACACTTCGAAACACGTGGTGTGATTCTGGTGCTCAATCCACGTTTCACTTCCCAGGATTTCGCCTAGATTTTTTCGGTTGCCCTTGTGCGGTACTTTGCGCATCCGATCCGCACCATGTCGTCTCTTTTCCGCTGTTCACCCAATTGAGGAATGTATGAAAGAAAAAGCTCTCGGCGTTATTGCCGGCGCATTGATTGCTGCGGCTCCGCTCGTGTCGTTCGCCGCCGGTTTGCCCGCGCCGTTTGAAGGCAGCAGCACGCTGCAGGCGGATGGTGTCGTGAAGTCGATCGATCAGGCAAAACAATCGGTGACCGTGCTCGACGCACAGGGTGGCGAAGCTTCATTCAACATCACCGATACGAGCAACCTCGCGCAGATTAAGCAGGGTGGCAAGGTCCACATCCGGATGATGCGCAACGCCATGGTCAGCGTGACGCGCGGTGCTGACGGCCACAGCGCTGCTGTTCAACCGGTACAGCAGAACACGGTACAGAACGTGACCGCCGAAGTTCAGGCGATTGATCATGCCTCCGGCATCATGGCCCTGAAGGGCCCGAATGGCACGGTGTTCCATATCCAGGGCCGCGAGCCGGCAAAGGTCGCCGGCGTGACGCCGGGCATGCAGGTGTCGGTGGCGTACGCACCGCAGGTCAGCGTGGCCGTCGCGCCTGCTCAGTAACGCAAACTGGCCGAAGTAGTGCGCCAGTGCCGAAGTGCGGATGTCCTTTGCGGACGTCCGCGTTTTTCCTTTGCGATGCAAGCCAGTATGACTTCTATGTGGCGCTATTCGGCACTCCAGCCCGGTGCCTTAGTCGGGCTCGCCCGGCACGAGGCGCAATCGTGTGATCTCAGAGGGGGCCCCAAGGCGCTTCGGCGGTCCCCAATAGCCGGTGCCGCGACTCGTGTAGACCCACAGGCCGTTCAGCCGTGCGAGACCAGCCGTGAATGGCTGCTGCAAACGCACAAAGAAATTCCATGGGAAAAACTGACCGCCGTGTGTGTGGCCGGATAGCTGCAGTGTGAAACCTGCTGCTGCGGCGGCTTCTGCAGAGCGCGGCTGGTGTGCGAGCAGTACTTTGATCAGCACATCGCCAGGCGCGCCTGCGAGGGCCGCAACGGGGTCGCTGCGATGCAACGGATCATGATGGCCCGCTGAGAAATCGGTCACCCCGGCAATCACGGCGCGCGCGCCGTCGTGGTCCACGATCACATGCTCGTTAAGCAGAACGGTTAAGCCCAGGCGCCGGAATTCATCGATCCAGGCGTTCGCCCCAGCGTAATACTCGTGATTGCCGGTCACGAGGAACGCGCCGTGACGCGCACTGAGTCGCGACAAGGGCTGTGTGTGTCTGGTCAATTGCGGCACGCTGCCGTCCACCACATCGCCGGTAACGGCAATCAGATCCGGCTTCAGACGATTCACCGCGTCGACGATCGCGTCCACATAACGGCCTTTGATGGTCGGGCCGACGTGGATATCGCTGATCTGGACGATCGTGAAACCGTCGAGTGCCGGCGGCAGATCGTCGATCGGCACCTCGATCGTCACGACCTTGGCGCGGCGCCGCGCGTTGAACAGGCCGACGAGTGTCGAGAGCAGCGCAAGCAGTGGTACCGCGGCCGCGGAGCCTATGCGCCAGTGCGCGATTGCTATCGTGTTCGGCCAGATTGCGTCGACGGTGAGCAGTGAGGCGAGCGCCAGGTCGCGCGCGAACGTCAGAACCAGTAGCGAGGAGAAGAAGCCCATCGCCAGCAGGCCGACCCACGCGAGGCGGTCGCTGAGCGGCTGCTGTTTGATGGTGCGCGCCAGCATACCGAGCGGGATCAGAAAGATCGACAGCACCAGCCACAACGCGCACAGCCACCGGCCGGTGACGCTGACCGGCATGTCGGGAATCAGTCGAAAACCGACGTAGATATGCAGCAGGATCCCAATCAGGATGAAGCGAACAAGAAACGATGAGCGGCGCATAGAGAGGATAGGGGCGGGAAGGGGCCGGCACGAGCGGAGCAACGGCGGCGGCTCGCCAACCGCAAGCATGAAATAGCGGACGAGCCGGATCATTCTACCGGCATGTGCAACCCCTTGCCGACGGCGCCAGAATTGCTTCCTGGGTTGGCCGACCAAGTCCGTGTTTGATGCAGCAAGCGGATACCGCAACGCAGCAATTCTCGTTGTCGCATGCCGTTGTCTGAACTGCAGCGACGCTCTAATTAAATGGGCTTTGAATTGTGTTTCGCGTGCACTATTCTCAAATAGAACCGGCTTGTCTAAGGGCCATCGCGGCCCAGCGGCGGTTCGTTTTGTCCTCGGTTGAGGGTGAGGCAGGAGGCGCATCATGAAACTGCTTGGATCGGGCCATCACGTACGCCACGGACTTCATGGGCATCACGTCGGACGAGAGGGCAGCCACGTCATGCTGCCGCTGGTGGGCATATCGCTGATGGCGCTCGCCTTGTACTTCGGCGTGCGCGACATCGACTTCTCCGAACTGGGCAAAAACGCGCTATTCGACGTTGTGATGGTATGCGTTGCACTCGGCATCGCAGGACTGTTCGGCGTCGTCGGCGCGTGGTTACGTTCGGGTGGCGACGACGCCGATGAAGGCTTTTGCTTTATCGGCGCGGTGATCGGCGCAGTGGTGTTCTACGTGGCGCTCCTCAGATAAACGCACCGGCGGCTTAATGGCTGTCAGACGATGAGGGCGGCTTCGTCGAAGGAGAAGCGCGGGCTGCGCGGGAACAGCTTCGACGGGTCGCCATAGCCCAGATTGATCAGGAAGTTCGCCTTCACGGTTGTGCCGGCGAAGAAGGCCTCGTCGACTTTGGCGGCGTCGAAGCCCGACATTGGACCCGTGTCCAGACCGAGCGCGCGCGCGGCGAGAATCAGATAGCCCCCTTGCAGCGTCGAATTGCGAAAGGCCGTATCCGCAATCGCCTTGTCGTTGCCGGCGAACCAGCCGCGCGCGTCGGCATGCGGAAACAGTTTCGGCAGATGTTCGTAAAACGCCATATCCATCCCGACGATCACCGTGACCGGCGCCGCCATCGTCTTCTCGAGATTGCCCGCCGACAAAGCTGGGCGCAGCTTTTCTTTGCCTTCGGGCGTTTTCACGTAGACGAAGCGGCCGGGGCTCGAATTGGCCGAGGTCGGACCAAGCAGCACGAGCTCGGTGAGTTGCTTGAGCACGGCATCGTCGACTGCTTTAGCCTGCCAGCCGTTATGCGTGCGCGCTTCGCGAAAGAGCTGATCGAGAGCCTGATCGGAAAGAATCATGGTGGTAGCCTCTTGAAGTAGCGGAGTTAGAAATTCGGATGACAGCGCAAGCCACAGGCGTGAGCGTTGTCGTCATTGCCGCCATAATAGCCAAGGTTCTAATTCGCGCATGTATCGCACGCGCAATCGCATTCAGGCAATTTCATGGTGGACCTTTTCGATGACCTTCCCGCGCCCGACGTGGACTGGTATCCCGAGTGGCTCGCGCCCGAGGCCGCGGCACACGCTTTAACTCAACTCATCGGCGAAGTGGAATGGCGTCAGGACACGATGGGCACGCCTGCCGGGCGCGTGCCGCTGCCGCGGCTGACGGCCTGGCAGGGTGAGCAGGATGCAGTCTACGTTTACTCCGGCATTCGCAACGTGCCCCAACCGTGGACCCCGACAGTCACCGAACTGCGGATCGCCGCGGAAGCAGCCTGTCACGCGCGCTTTAACAGCGTGCTGATCAACCGCTATCGCAGCGGCACCGACAGCATGGGATGGCATGCGGACCGCGAGCCTGAACTCGGCGCCCAGCCGGTGATTGCGTCGATCAGCTTAGGCGTCGCGCGCACTTTTGACTTGCGGCACAACAAGACTGGCGCCGTGCAGTCGTTTTCGCTGAAAGGCGGCAGCTTGCTGGTGATGAGGGGCAACACGCAGGCCGACTGGCGGCATCGCGTGCCGAAGGAGCCGCGCGTGGCCGGGGAGCGGATCAATCTGACGTTTCGCTGGGTGACGCCGCGCGAGGCAATTCGCTAGCTTGCGGGCTAGCCGTAAGCCGCGCGGCTTCTGGTCCGAAAGCCCAGAAACCCACCCAAAAGGGCGGCCCCCACTCGCTGCCAGGCCCGAAGCCGCATCGAGCACTTAAGCGCATATAAAGCATCGCCAACGCCACGTTCAGTCATCGCCGATGTTCGAGCAAACCCAGCAGCATTGCCCACGTCCACGGCTACTGCCGATACCGCCCGCTATACCAGAATTGGTATCGCCGACGCGAATCATATGATTGGACGGTTAACGCCCCAGACACTACGCTACATCACGATCCACGCACCGTGAGGGCCGCAAACATCGGGCGGGTTCGATGGATCGCCGACACAACAACGATCAGGAGACAGTCATGGCGAATACACGACGCGCCGCATGTCGTGCGTTGGGCGCGCTCGCGCTTTGCTCGAGCATCGGCGCACTGGCGCTGACAGCGCCGGGCGCATACGCGCAGGACAAACAGATCACCCTCGGCTTCGCCCAGGTCGGCGCCGAAAGCGCATGGCGAACCGCCAATACCGAATCGGTGAAGTCCGCGGCGGCGGATGCGAAGATCAAGCTCAAATTCTCCGACGCCCAGCAAAAGCAGGAAAACCAGATTAAGGCGATCCGCTCCTACATTGCACAGAAAGTCGACGTGATCGCGTTTTCTCCGGTCGTCGAATCCGGCTGGGAGCCGGTGCTGCGCGAAGCTAAAGCCGCAAAAATTCCTGTGATCCTGACCGACCGCAACATCGACGTAAAAGACACGTCGTTGTACGTGACGATGATCGGCTCGGACTTCATGGAAGAGGGCCGGCGTGGCGGTCATTGGTTGGCCGATCACTATAAGAATGATCCGGGCCCGATCAACATCGCGGAACTGCAGGGAACGGTCGGCTCGGCGCCGGCCAACGATCGGCATTCAGGCCTGATCGAAGTGATCAAGAGCGATCCCAAATTCAAGATCATTGCATCGCAAAGCGGCGACTTCACACTTGCCGGTGGCAAGCAGGTGATGGAAGCATTTATAAAAACTTATGGAAATAAAATAAATGTAGTTTATGCGCATAACGACGATATGGCGCTCGGTGCCATCCAGGCGATGGAAGAGGCCGGCATGCATCCGGGCAAGGACATCACCGTCGTCTCGTTCGATGCAACCAAGGGCGGCTTCCAGGCGATGGCCGCGGGCAAGATGAATGTCGATGTGGAGTGCAGTCCGCTGCTGGGGCCGCAACTGATGTCGGCGGTCAAGGACGTGGTGGCCGGCAAGCCGCTGCCCAAGCGCATCCTGACGGAAGAGACGGTCTTCCCGATGAGCGTCGCGGCGCAGACTTTGCCGACGCGCAAGTACTGAGGCGGAGTGTGATGGCTAATTGATTAGCCATCCATACGATAGAGGCAGAACATAAGCGAAGTACGGACAGATCGTACGGGTTTCTCCAGTGGTGCCTGACCGCCTGACTGCTTCGGCAGCGGGCGGTCTCTTTTCCGCAGAATCAGGTCGCGCCGAACCGAGCCAGCCTGAGCCCATCCGACCAATGCACCGCCGATCGAGCGAGGTCTATGACGCATCCCGCATCGGAACCCAATCCGCCGGCCATGAAGGCCGTCATAGGCGACGCTCGCGACGGCGCCGCCTCGAATGCACTCGAACCCATTCTGGCCACTACCGGTGTCAGCAAGACGTTCCCGGGCGTGAAAGCGCTGCAACAGGTCGACTTTCGCCTGTTCCCCGGCGAGATTCATACGCTGATGGGGCAGAACGGCGCCGGCAAATCCACCCTGATCAACGTACTGACCGGTGTAGTCGCGCCTGACGCCGGCACGATCCGCTTGGGCGGCGAGATCGTCGCGTTTGCGTCGCCGCAGGAGGCGGAAGCGGCCGGCGTGCGCACGCTGTATCAGGAAGTGAACCTGTGCCCGAACCTGTCGGTGGCGGAGAACATCTTTGCGGGCCGGCAGCCGAAGCGTTTTGGCGCGATCGACTGGCCCGACATCAAGCGGCGCGCGCAGGCAGCGCTTGCCCGCCTCGACGTGACGCTCGACGTCACGCGATCGCTCGACGCCTATCCGATCGCCGTGCAGCAGATGGTGGCAATCGCGAGGGCGCTCTCAGTCGACGCTCGCGTGCTGATCCTCGATGAGCCGACCTCGAGTCTCGACGACGGCGAAGTCGCGCAGCTTTTCAAAATACTTCGGCATCTTAAGCAGTCGGGAATTGCAATTCTGTTTGTCACGCATTTTATCGAGCAAACCTATGCCATCTCCGATCGCATCACGGTAATGCGCAACGGCGAGCGTGAAGGCGAATATCTCGCGCGCGATTTGCCGGCCGATCAACTGGTCGCGAAGATGGTCGGCCATGAGCGCATGAGCGCGCGCTTGCGCGAGGCGGCACATGACGGCCACGCTGTTCAGGAAGGGCCAGAGAGCAAGGACGCGGTCCAGCCGTTCGTCGAGTTGCGCGGCGTCGGAAGGCGCGGCACGTTGCAGCCGATCGACCTCGACGTGCAGCCGGGCCAGATCCTGGGCCTGGCCGGCCTGCTAGGCTCGGGCCGCACGGAGACCGCCCGGCTGTTGTTCGGGGCCGACCGCGCCGACAGCGGCACCATCCTGATCGAAGGCCGGCCGGTGCGGCTGCGTTCGCCCCGGGATGCGGTGCGCCAAGGCATCGGCTATTGCGCGGAGGACCGCAAGAAAGAGGGCATCGTCGCCGAACTGTCGATCCGCGAGAACATTCTGCTGGCGTTGCAGGCGCGGCGCGGCTGGCTGCGCAAGATCAAGCGGCATCGCGCGCAGGAAATCGCGGACATGTGGATCGAACGCCTCGGCATTAAGGCAGCGGACGCCGAACAGCCGATCGGGCTGCTCTCCGGCGGCAACCAGCAGAAAGCGCTGCTCGCGCGCTGGCTCGCCACGAATCCCAAACTCCTGATTCTCGACGAGCCCACTCGCGGCATCGACGTCGCCGCCAAGTTCGACATCATGGACCGCTTGCTAGCGCTGTGCGCGAACGGTCTGAGCATTCTGTTCATTTCGTCGGAGATCAGCGAGGTGCTGCGTGTGAGTCATCGCGTGGCGGTGCTGCGCGACCGTCGCAAGATCGCTGAAGTGGCCGGCAAGGCTTCGAATGAAGACAACATTTATCGACTCATCGCGGGGAGCGGCGAATGAAGCTATCGAACTGGTTCGTGCGCGATGGGGCTGAGCGCCCGTTGATCTGGCCGTGCGTCACGCTGGTGCTCCTGTGCGCCCTGAACCTCCTGGTGAATCCAAATTTTCTTTCTTTGAGGATGCTCGACGGCCATCTGTTCGGCGCGCCGATCGACGTGTTGAATCGCGCTGCGCCACTGGTGCTGGTTGCGACCGGCATGACGCTCGTGATTGCCACGCGCGGCATTGATATTTCGGTTGGCGCGGTGGTCGCGATCGCCGGCGCCGCAGCGGCCACGATACTCGCGACGCAAGCCGCGCCGAGCGCCGGATTGATCGCACAGGCCCTGGTCGCGGCGCTGATCGTCGGTGTGTTGAGCGGCATGTGGAACGGGTTGCTGGTGTCATTCGTCGGCATGCAGCCGATCATCGCAACCTTGATCCTGATGGTCGCCGGCCGTGGCATTGCGCAATTGCTGACGGCAGGGCAGATCATTCCGATCGGCGCAGCGGGCTATTTGTTCGTCGGCGGTGGGTATTGGCTTGGCGTGCCGTGTTCGGTGTGGATCGCAAGCGTTGCGGTGCTGGCCACCGCGGGGCTCGTTGAAGGCACCGCGCTCGGGCTCTTCATTCGCGCGATCGGCGTCAATCCGGTGGCGACGCGTCTCGTCGGCCTGCGCTCGAAAGCACTGGTATTCGCGGTGTACGGCTTCTCGGGATTGACCGCCGCGATGGCGGGCATCCTCATCAGCTCGAACGTGCGCAGCGCCGATGGCAATAACGCGGGCCTGCTGCTCGAACTCGACGCGATTCTGGCGGTGACGCTCGGCGGCACATCGCTGCTCGGCGGCCGCTTCAGTCTCGCCGGCACCGTGCTGGGTGCGTTGATCATCCAGACGCTCACCTATACGACTTATTCGATCGGCGTGCCGCCGGAAGCGACGCTCGTCGTCAAGGCGGCCGTGGTGCTGGCGGTGAGCGTGATCCAGTCGCCTTCGGCGCGCTCGCTCGCCATGTCGCTCTTCAGGCAGCGCGGGGTGGCACGATGAGACGACTCCTCGAGGCCTGGGCTCATATCGTCGATCCGCGCACCTTACCGATCGCCGTCACTGTCCTGTTGTTTTGCGCGCTGTTCGGTTTTGGCTCGGTGATGTACACCGGCTTTTTCTCGTGGCAAGTGCTGCTCGATCTGCTGGTCGATAACGCCTTCCTGCTGATTGTCGCAATCGGTATGACGTTTGTGATCGTGTCCGGCGGGATCGATCTGTCAGTCGGCTCGGTGGTGGCGCTGACCACCATCGTCGAAGCGGTGTTGTCCGAACACATGCATCTCTCGGTCTGGGTGATCGTGCCGATCGTGTTGCTGATGGGCACGGTGTTCGGCGCGGTACAGGGCGCGCTGATTCACTTTTTCCGTTTGCAGGCGTTCATCGTCACGCTGGCCGGCATGTTTTTCGCGCGTGGCTTGTGCTTTCTGATCACGACGCAGTCGATCACCATCAACGATCCGACGTTCCAGAAGATTTCCGCGTTTCGGCTCAATATCGGCGTCGGTTCGGTGACCGCCAATGTGTTGATCGCCCTCGTCACGCTTGCCGCGGCGATCTATGTCGCGCATTTCACGCGCTTTGGCCGCAACGTGTATGCGATCGGTGGCAATCCGCGCTCAGCGTTGCTGATGGGCTTGCCGGTCGCGCACACGCGGATCGGTGTGTATGCGCTGAGTGGGTTCTGTTCGGCGCTCGGCGGCGCGGTGTTCACGTTCTACGTGCTGTCGGGTTATGGCCTCCAAGGGCAGGGTATGGAGCTCGATGCGATCGCGGCAACGGTGATCGGCGGAACCTTGCTGACGGGCGGTGTCGGCTATGTGATCGGCTCGCTATTCGGCGTCGGTATTCTGGGCACGATCCAGGCGCTGATTACCTTCGACGGCACGCTTAGTTCATGGTGGACCCGCATCGTAATCGGTGCGTTGCTGTGCGCATTCTGTCTGCTGCAACGGCTGATCGAGCGGCATGCGAAATCGGTGGGGCGTCCGGGTGGCACCGGTGCTGTTGTGACGCCAGGCCGTGAGCACGGTCGCGGCGATGCACCAGCGACGTCCGATTCCCACGTGATCGGACGCGCCCCAGAGCAGGCGTTATAGCGCGGCTTAGGTGCTGAGTTCACGCCCGCGGGTTTCCGGCAACGTCAGCGCGGCGAGGATCACGATACCGTATGCCGCAGCGGCGAATACGCCGATCGCGTGACCAAGCGTCATGGTCTGCGAGACGTAGCCGATCAGGAACGGAAACGTCGCGCCGACCGCCCGCCCGATGTTGTAGCAGAAGCCCTGGCCGGAGCCTCGAATGCGCGTCGGGAACAGCTCGGTGAGGAACGCGCCCATCCCCGAGAAAATGCCGGACGCGCAAAAGCCAAGCGGGAAGCCGAGAACGAGCATCGTAAGGTTATCGAGCGGCAGTTGCGTGTAGATCAATGCGATCGCACACGAGGCCAGCGCGAACGTGATGAACGCGCGCTTGCGGCCGATCTTGTCGCTGACGTAAGCGCCCGTCAGATAGCCGCAGTACGAGCCGACGATCACCACGCCCAGATAGCTGCCGGTGCCGATCACGCTCAGATGCCGCTCGGTCTTCAGATACGTCGGCAGCCAGGTGGTCACCGCGTAGTAGCCGCCTTGCACACCGGTCGCGAGAATGGACGTACGCAGCGTCGTCCAGACGATATCGCGGCGGAAGATGTCGAGCAGCGAGGGACGTGTTTGTGCCGCGGCTTGCGCCTCTTTCTGCTGCCGATGCACCTCCGGCTCTTCAACGAAGCGGCGAATCCAGATCACGAATGGTGCCGGCGCAATACCGATCGCGAACAGCACGCGCCACGCGTAATCGGCCGGCACCCATGAAAACACGGCCATGAACAGCAGCGTCGACACGCCCCAGCCGATCGCCCAGCCTGCCTGTACGAGACCCACCGCCTTGCCGCGGTCACGCGGACGGATCACTTCGCCGATCAGCACCGCGCCCGCCGTCCATTCGCCGCCGAAGCCGAGCCCCATCAGTCCACGCGCCCACAGCAACTGCGAGAAGTTCTGTGCCAGCGCGCAAGCCAGTGTAAAAACCGCGAACCAGAGAATCGTGATCTGTAAGGTCTTCACCCGGCCGATGCGATCCGACAGCACACCGGCCGCCCAGCCGCCGAGCGCGGAACTCAGCAGCGTGACCGTCCCGATGAGACCCGCATCGCCGCGCGTAATACCCCATGTCGCGATCAGCGTCGGAATCACGAAGCTCAGGAATTGCGTGTCCATTGCGTCGAGCACGTAGCCGATCTTGCAGCTCCAGAACGCACGCTTCTCGCTAACGGAAATCTGTTGATACCACGCAAACGGGTTTTTGCCCGTGCCGGGCGCACTGTAGCGCTCGGTGTCTGCGGTCAACTGCGCTTCGGTTTTCATTGCTGGGCTCCGGTCGTAGTCAGTGGCCGCGTCTTGGTGCGCGGCTTGGGGTGGGACAACTCAAATAACGCTGCGGCTAGAGCATCGCCAGCGTGGTGTTGGGAATGTCGGTGACGAGCATGTGTCCCGGTTTGTGCGCGATTGCAAACGGCAAACGCGCGCTTTCTATCGCGGCTTGCGGTGTGACGCCACAGGCCCAGAACACCGGTAACTCGTCGCTGCGCACCTCGACTGCGTCGCCGAAATCGGGCCGCGCGATGTCGCGAATGCCGATCAGCGAGGGGTCGCCGATATGAACCGGCGCGCCATGTACCGCGGGAAAGCGGCTGGTGATCTGGATGGCGCGGATTGCGTCGGCGGCTTTCATCGGTCGCATCGAGACCACGCGATGGCCGCCGAATACGCCTGCGGCCACGTTGCGTTCCCGCGTCCGATACATCGGCACGTTGACCTGCTGTTCGATATGGCGCAGCGGAATACCTTCACGCCGCAACATTTCTTCGAACGAAAACGAGCAGCCGATCGCGAACACCACCAGATCGTCGCGCCACAGTTCGTCGAGGCTGCGCACCTCCTCGGCACGTTCGCCGTGGCGATACACATAAAACGCGGGGACGTCGTTGCGTATGTCGAGATCGGCGCCGAGCGACGGGACACGCCATTCACCGGGTTCGCCGATGCCGAGCAACGGGCAAGCTTTTGGATTGAGTGTGCAGAAGCGCAGGAAGTCGTCGGCGTATTGCCTGGGCAGGATCGCGAGATTGGCTTGCGCATAGTCACCGCAGTAGCCCGCAGTCGGCCCGGAAAGACGGCGGCTGCGAATCTGCTGACGAAACTCGGATGGCGTGTAGGACATGAACGGCTTGACTCCAGCTAGGTCCGGGTGACCGATGGGAGCCAGATTAGTAACGCCAAAAATATCCATCCAGCGAGTTATTCTTGTGTTTCGTTAAATTAAACTTAACAGCATCGTCAGCGACTTTGCGGCGATGATCGAGTCTTTCGGGTCGCTGTTGGGAGAGCTAGTGCAATGAATACCCGCTTTGTCGAAACGTTTCTGACGCTCGCTCGTCTAGGCAGTTTTCGCGCGACCGCCGCTGCCATGCACGCCACGCCCGCCGCGATTTCGCTGCGCATCAAAACGCTTGAGGCCGAGTTGGGTGTCGAGTTGATCGAACGCGACGCCGCCGAGTTCCAGCTCACGGCGCATGGCGAACGGCTGCTCGCACATGCGCGCTCGGTGGTGCAGGCCACGCGCTCGCTGCAACTGGCCGCACAGGACGAAACCCAGGTGACGAAGCGGCTGCGGCTCGGCGTCATCGAAACGGTGGTGCATAGCTGGTTGCCGGACTACATCCGGATGCTGAACGTCGAGTACAAGCGCATCGTCGTCGACCTGACCGTTGACTCGAGCGCCGTGCTTGGGCCCCGTTTGCGCGCAGGCGAACTGGATCTAGTCATTCAGGTGGAGGAACCCGGCGAGCAGGAAGCGTCGATCGTTTCGACCTTGCTGGCGAGCTATCCAGTGCGCTGGATCGCGCGCAACGATCTGATTCCGGCGAGCCGCGCGAAACACGTGCAGACGGTCTTGCAGAAACCCGTGCTGACGTTCGGCCGTGGCACCGCGCCGCAAATCGCCGTGGAGGCGATCGTGGAGATGCTCGCGAAGCGAGCCGGTGTGCCGTTTGCGGATACACAGGTGACCTGCATGCCGTCGGTGGCGGTGATCGTGAAGCTGTTGCGCGATGGCTATGGCATTGCGGCAGTGCCGGCGCTGTTCGTCGAGCCTTTTCTGAGCAGCGGCGAACTGGGGCAATTGCAGGTGCGTCCGCTGCCGCCGCCGATCGACGTTGCGATGATCTACCGGGACGACGCCGACGTCGGCGTGCTGGCGGCATCACGCGTTGCACGCAACGCGTGTGATCAGTATGCGAAGGCGATGGGGCGGCAGTTGATTGAGAGGCGGTGAGGCGGGGCTCGAGTCGGCCGAATGGCCGCGTCTTAAAGTCCATCCATGCTGAGTCGCCTACGCGCGGTGGCGACCAGCTTGTCGAACGAAAAGGCACTTGCGGCAAGCGCGGTGCTATCCGGAAAGTTATCGCGCGCAATGTCCGTCAACACCTGGCCCGGCGGCGCTTCGATCAGCACGCGGGCGCCCATTTCCTGCATCACGGTGAGCGCATCGAACCAGCGTACGGTGTGACGCATATTGGTCGCGAGATCGTCGCGAATGGCCTCTGCTGTGTACAGCGGGCGGCCGCCGCGATTGCCGATATAGGTAGCCTGTGGCGTCTGGAAAGGGACGTCTTTTGCGTACGCAACGAGTTCGTCCGTGGCATGTGCGAGCAGTTCGCAATGTGACGGCACGCTTACCGCAAGACGGACGGCTTTGCGTGCGCCTGCCGCCAAAGCGCGTTCAATGAAGGTGTCCAGCGCGCTATTCGCACCCGCCATGACGATCTGACGTGGCGCATTGACATTGCCAACGTAGACACGTTGATTGCCCGCATCCGCGTGTTGCGTGGCGAGTGTCTCCAGTTGGTGCTCGGTCAAACCCGACACGGCCGCGAGACCGTAGCCGGATGGGTACGCCGTCTCCATCAACTCGGCGCGTTTGCGAACCATCTTTAACGCGTCGCCAAAGTGAATCGCGCCGCAACTGACCGCCGCCGCGTACGCGCCCACCGACAAACCCGCGCTGATCTCCGGCAAGAGCTGTTCCTCTGCCAGTGCCCGCGTGATCGCCACGCCCGCGACGGTCAAACCGATCTGAACGGCTACGGTTGAGCGCAGGGCGTCTGGCGTGTCGAGGGCGAGTACGTCTATGTCGAGCACCTGAGACGCTTCTTCGAGTGTGCCGGTCACGGCGTGATGCTGCGGCAAGCGGTGCAGAAATCCGTCCGACTGCGCGCCCTGGCCGGGAAACAGAAGGGCCAGCATCAGGGATTGCCGTGAGCGGGCGCCCACGGATCGCTAACCAGCTGCGGCCCGCGAGCATGGCGCGCCATTACACGTGCCTTGTCCGCTGCCCACTCGGCCAGCGCAACGCCGCCTGCGGGCGTTTCCAGTTGCACATCCACACGAATGCCGGCGCGTTGCGCGGTCGCTTGAAGATAGTCCAGCAACTGAATGGCGGCGTGACGCGGAAGTTTATCCGGCGCGCGAATCAGCAGATCGAGATCGCTCGAGAACGTGACCGTGGGAGTCTGCGTTGCCAGCTCAAAACCTGCGCTGCCGGTTGGGCCCCAATCGAATCCGACCAATGCACCGGCCGTGTCGCGTCGTAGTGCAGCAAGGGTCGCGAAAGTCGGCAACGCATTGCGCGACGCAAGCGGGCTGCGTCGCGCCAACGCTTCCGGCGGCACGGCGATTTCAATATCGTCCCGGTGCACCCACGTGCCGTAACGCTGCGATCGCTCCGTACCGCGCAAGCCGATCGCCACGAAGCCGTCAGCGGCCAGTGCGCGTCGCACAACCGCATACGGCGCGCGCTCGAAAGCCCGACGAACCCATGCCGGCTCGCCGTCAAACTGTGGCAAGCGGTGCAAGCGCAGCAGATCATGCGGCTGCCAGCGCGCGTCGAACGACAGCGCGTGATCGGCTGCAAACGGCGGCGCTGCGCAGACCTGCATTACACGGCATCCCATTGTTCGGCGAGACGCCGCCGCACTTCGATCGACGCCGCGCGATTCTTTTGAGCCGCAGCCGATTCCAGGCGATGCGACAGATCGCGGCCGCCAGCGCGCGCGCTGCGGATCTGTTCGGTCAACACCTGACGCACGCGCTCGATTTGCGCGGCATCGGGCGCGTCGGCGTCGATGCCTTCGATCAACTGATCGAGCAGGCCAAGCTTGGCGAACGACGCCATCGAGTAGGACATCGGCACAATGGTTTCGCCGAGCGCGTCGAGTGCTTCGACGGTGCGCCGCGTAACGCGTGCGGCCGCTTCCTTGCCCATTGCATGAACCATCGTGCCCGGCGCGTCGAGTGCGACGATCCGGTTGGCCTGATAGCCGTGCGCGAGGAACGCGCCCGACATAGCCGGCCCAACGATCAGCGCGATCACGGGATGCCCGGCATCGCGCGCCGATGCATATGCATCGACCGCGGCGGCGCAGGCGAGGTGAACGCCGAGCATCTCTTCGCGGTAACCGTACGCCTGGCTTTTCACATCGACGATCGCGACGATCGGGCGGCGCGTACCGCTCACTTTGTCCTGCGCGATGACCTCGCGTACAGCGCGTGCGAGCAGCCAGCCTTGTTCGAGACCGACGACGTTATCGGTCGCACGCGGAAAGCGATTGTCGGGGTCGGGGACGACCGCAATGAAGTGCGCGGTCTCGCCGCCGAGCGACGCGTCGCCGCTCCATACAGGCGCTTTACCGGACGTTTCACCGGCAAGTGCATGGAACCAGCGCGCGCCGCGGCTGAGGGTGGCATCGCTCATGCCTGCTCCTTGCGCGCGTTGTTCTGCGCATGTGGGTTGTACACGTCACGCATCGTTTCCGGCGTCACGCTGGCCGGGTCGATTCGCGCGAGACGGTTGAGAAAGACGTCGACCTGTTCGCTGCGATGTGCAGCCGGCAGCCCTTGAATGAATGCTGAGCGCACGGCGGCGCGCACCGCGTCGGCATCGTCGTCGACCAGTTGATCGGCGAGCGCGGTCGCATCCCGTTGTTCGCCGCCAATCAACTGCCACACGCGGCGCCGATCGCTCGCGTCGAGTTCTTCGATACCGGCTTCCTGTTCGATCACTTCGGGGCCGTTCATGCCGAGCCGTCCCTGCTTCGTCACGACGAGATACGAGCACAAGGCCGCCGCGAGCGACATACCACCAAAGCAGCCGACCATCCCCGCGATTACGCCGACCACCGGCACATGCCGGCGCAACGCGACGATCGCGGCCTGAATCTCGGCAATCACAGCGAGGCCGAGGTTAGCTTCCTGCAACCGCACGCCGCCGGTTTCGAACAGCACGACAGGGCGGACGATCTTGCCGCGTTCGCAGTCGCGCAAGGCCATGTCGAGCGCGGCGGCGATCTTGCTGCCCGACACTTCGCCGATGCTGCCGCCCTGGAACGCAGACTCGATCGCGGCGACCACGGCCGGCTCGCCATCGATGGTGCCGCGTGCGATCACACAGCCGTCATCCGCCTGGCAGACGACACCTTGCAGCGGCAGCCACGGCGATTCGATCTTGTCGAACGGTCCGAGCAGTTCGCGGAACGTGCCGGCGTCGAGCAGCGAGCGGGCGCGTTCGCGGGCGGGCAGTTCGATAAAGCTTTCGCGCAGCATCGGCGCGGGGTGGGCGGTGGCGACAGTAGTCATGCGGCGTCTCCCTGTTCCGCCGCTTCAATGGCCTCCGCGAGCCGCAGCGCGACGACGCCCGGTGTCGCACCGAAGTCGTTGATTTCGATTTGCGCTGCGCCGTCGTAGCGCGTGAAGAAGCGGTCGAGCACGCTCTTCCAGATGTGGCCGTAGCCGTCGACGCTGGTCCGCACGACCACATGCGCGCTCAGGGCAGCGCTTTTTTCTGACGGCGACAGCAACACTTCCAGATCGCCCGAACCGACCACGCCGACGTGCGCGCGGGTCGTGACGGCGCGTTGCGCCGGATAGTCGAAGGTCAGATGTTCCATGAGGCTGAGCTCCCGCCGGCGTCGTGATGCGCCAGCATATCGAGAAAGAGGGTGGCGGCGAGCAGATCGGCTGCGCCGCCTGGGGATGCATTGAGTGACAGCAAAGCGTGTTCGAGTGCCACGAGGGCGGTGTGCCCATCCGGCGTCGAGCTGCCGCCGGCTTGCAGCACGCGGCGCGCGCCGTGTTGCGCGGCGTGCAAACCGGGCAAACCCGCGCGATGCAGCAGACAGGTGTCGTCGAGCGACACCATGATCGAGAGCAGGGCGTCGATACGCGCGGCGTTTTCGTCGACGCCTTGGGTTCGCGCTGCGAGTAAAGCGGGTAAGCCGATCTCGATGACATGCGGGAAACCGTCTTGTGCTTCACGGCGTGCTCCGCCGACCTGGTAGCGCTGCCGCGCACGCTCGCCGTGACTATCGGCGGGGGCGGCGAAACGATCGGGGAAACAGGCAGTTTGTGCGGCGAGCATGCAGACGTACGAAGCGTTCAGACGCGTGGCGCTGCCTGACATCGAAGCACCGGCCACCAGCAGGCCGACGATCCAGATTGCACCGCGATGTGCGTTACTGCCGCCGGTGGCGTGCAGCATGTCCTGCTCGCCGGCGCGGCCGATTTGCGCGAGTTCCGCACGCAATAGCGCGGAAGGTTCAGCGCGGCGGCGCGCTGTGCGTGCGAGTGCTGCGAAGGTCGGTTCAAGCGCGCGTGCCGAGCGCAGCATGGTGGCGAGATCGAGGTCGCGATGCGCACCGCTGCCGCGCCGGTCGACCAGCGCGGGTTTCGGCGTGAGCTGTGCTTCTTCGATGAGTGCGGACACCGCGAAGCGCGCGAGCTGCACATCGGATGGTGCTGCCCGTACCCTAAGCGCCGGCCTTTCTACCGTCCCTGTACTTCTCTCAGTCAGCACGGCAGCACGGGACGCGAGTTCCGCCTTCGCCTCCGGCATGGCGTCGGCCTCGCACTCGAGCAAAACAGCGGGCGCCATCGTTACCAGCTCCTGAAGCGGGCCGGTGGCTCGTACAGGCCACCCGACCACGTCACCAGATCGTCGATGCTGCGTGCGGCCAGCAACGAGCGCTTCGCTTCACCGCGTCGAATGCCGAGATCTTCCGGATACGCGACGATGCCACGTCGGCGCAATTCGGCCGTTTTCTCCGGCTTCGCGCGCAGCCCGATCGGCGTGACACCGGCTACTGCGGCCAACGCCGCTCGCCGCTCGTCGATCCCTTCGGCTTTGTGCAGATGCGCGATGCCTTCCTCGGTAACGACGTGGCTCACGTCGTCGCCATAGATCATTACGGGCGCGATCGGCATGCCGCTCTTCGCGCCGACCGCGACCGCATCGAGTTCATCGACGAAAGTCGGCTCGCCGCCTTTCTTGTAGGTTTCGGCCATCTGCACGACCAGCTTCTGTCCACGCGACACCGGACCCTGATCCTTCAGCAGCTTGAGCCATGCTTCGCTCGAATGACGCCGGCCGCGCGGATCGTGGCCCATATTCGGTGCGCCGCCGAAACCGGCGAGACGCCCACGCGTGACCGTCGACGAATTGGCGTCCGCGTCGATCTGCAAAGTCGAGCCGATAAACAGATCGACGCCGTATTGACCGGCCAGTTGGCACAGCACACGGTTCGAGCGCAGGCTGCCGTCGTTGCCGGTGAAAAAGATGTCAGGGCGCGCTTCAATGTACGCCTCCATGCCGACCTCACTGCCGAAACAATGGATGCTGTCGACCCAACCGGATTCGATCGCGGGGATCATGGTGGGGTGCGGATTGAGCGTCCAGTTGCGGCAGATCTTGCCTTTCAGACCGAGCGATTCGCCGTAGGTGGGCAGGAGCAATTCGATCGCTGCCGTATCGAAGCCGATGCCGTGATTCAGCGATGTCACGCCGTACGGCTCGTAGATGCCGCGAATCACCATCATCGCGGTGAGCACCTGCAGGTCACCGATATGGCGCGGATCGCGTGTGAAGAGCGGCTCGACGGCGAAGGGCCTGTCTGCCTCTACGACCACGTCGACCCACGAACCCGGAATATCGACACGCGGCAGTTCATCGACGATCTCGTTGACCTGCACGATCACGATGCCGTGCCGGAACGCGGCGGCTTCGGCGATGGTCGGCGTGTCCTCGGTGTTCGGACCGGTGTACAGATTGCCGTGACGGTCGGCCTTTTCCGCGCACAGCAGCGCGACGTGCGGCGTGAGATCGACGAACATCCGCGCGTACAACTCGACGTACGTGTAGATCGAGCCGATTTCGAGTTGTCCGTCTTCGAGCAGTTGCGCGACGCGCAAACTTTGCGG
Source organism: Paraburkholderia sp. SEWSISQ10-3 4 (assembly GCF_030464785.1). NCBI lineage: Bacteria > Pseudomonadati > Pseudomonadota > Betaproteobacteria > Burkholderiales > Burkholderiaceae > Paraburkholderia > Paraburkholderia sp. SEWSISQ10-3 4. The sequence continues at coordinate 64,250 of NZ_JALPRI010000029.1, read as the reverse complement.
CCCCGCAAACGAGAAATCGACCTTGTGCGCGATGCCGCGCTCGAACAGCGTCAGATGTTCAGGACGGCCGATGCTCGATATCAGCAGATGCACGTCGTGGATTTTTTGCGGATCCACCTTGGCGAGCGCGCGCGACAGGAAGTCGGCCTGTTTCTGGTTGTCGCCTTCGAGGGCGACGCGGTCGCCCGGCTGAATCAGTGTTTCGAGGGCGTCGACGATACGGTTGGTCGGCAGGACGCCGTCTTCCAGCCACGGTGCGATGGCCGCGAGGCGACGGTTCTTTTCGTCGCGGCGCGTGGTCCAGGAGCGTGCGGTGGTGGAAGCTTCGGTGGCTTCGGCGGATCGGTTCATCGGCGGATTCAGCTCCCGGTGGTGGTGCGCGTGCGTCTGGTGCGCGGCTTGGGTTGATTCGCAAGCGCGGCTTCCGCCTGCGCGCGGTCGGTCAGGAAACGATGGAGCAGGTCGCCGGTGCCGAGCAGATGCGCGACAACCAGCGACTGTGCAGCGGGAATATCACGACGTTCTACGGCCTCGAGCAAGGCGGTGTGTTCGTTGTCCGACTCGCCCTTGTACGACGGCAAACCGAACTTCAGGCGCAGATACCGTTCGCCGCGCCGATGCAGCGTGCCGATCATGTCCTCAAGTTGCGGACGGGCAGCGGGCGCATACAGGCTCATATGAAACGCCTCATTGCGCCCGACGTACAACGACGGGTCCGACTCGCGTTCGGCGGCACGGCAGAGGGCGGCGGATTCGCGCAGCGTGGCGGCGGTGTGCTTCGGAATCGCGAGGCCGATGGCGAGGCTCTCCAGCGCGGAGCGAATCTCATAGATTTCGCGCGCTTCGTCCGCCGACAACGGCGCGACGGTCGCGCCTTTATGCACGGCGGCTCTCGCCCAGCCTTCGCTTTCGAGCTGGCGCAAGGCCTCGCGCACGGGAATTGCGCTGACTGAGAAATGCCGCGCGATCGCGTCCTGCCGCAGCGGTGCGCCAGGCGCCAGCGTGCCGTCGACAATCGCCGCGCGCAGGGCCTCCGCGATCACACGGGACGTGCTCTCACGGGGCGCCGCCGCGGGTAAAAGCGGGCTGCGCGCCGGGGCATCCAGGGGAAAACCATCTATTGCGTCGCTCATGATATTGAATATTATATATGAAATTGCGCACTTAACAGGCGGGCAAACCCGGAAAATTTTTCACTGCCCGGCGGCCTGCGATGTCCTCTCACCGTTATACGAGGCACATCGATCCGCTAGCAAGCGCGCCATATCGTTGTTCCCTTTATGTAAGCCACGTATGACAACCGCAGGGCCGGAGGAGCATGATGAATTCACTAACCGACCGCACGCCGGTCGTTCGGCGCCGCACGCCGCTCAATCGTTCGCAGATCGCAGGATTTTGGGGAGCATGGGCCGGCTGGACGCTCGACGGGATGGACTCGTTCATCTACGCGCTCGTTTTGACGCCGGCGTTGACTGAATTGTTGCCGCGCTCCGGGTATGCCGCGACGCCGGCGAATGTGGGCCTCGCCGGTTCGATTCTGTTCGCGCTGTTTCTGGTGGGCTGGGGGCTGTCGTTCATCTGGGGACCGCTGGCGGATCGCTTCGGCCGCACCAAGGTACTGGCGGGCACCATTTTCACGTTCGCCATTTTCACGGGACTTGCCGCCACCTCGCACAACGTGTGGGAGCTCGCCATCTATCGCTTCATTGCCGGGGTCGGCATTGGCGGCGAGTGGGCGCTGGCGGGGACTTATGTGGCCGAGTCATGGCCGGAAGATCGCCGCAAGATGGGCGCCGGGTATCTGCAAACGGGCTATTACGCTGGGTTCTTTCTGGCGGCCGCGCTCAACTACACGATCGGCGTGCACTACGGCTGGCGCGCAATGTTCCTGACCGGCGCGGTGCCGGTGGTGGTCGCGATTCTGGTGCTGCTGCGCGTGAAGGAATCGGAGAAGTGGGAAAAGGCGGACGCGAGTGCCGCGCGCGCCAAACCGCTGCGCGAAATTCTCGGGCCGACCTATCGGCGCCGCACGTGGGTTGCGTGCATTCTGCTGACGATCGCGATTATCGGTTTGTGGGCCGGCGCGGTTTACGAACCGTCGGCTGTGATCCAGTTGGCGACGAAAGCCGGTATGGCGAAGAACGATGCGATCCGGACGGCGTCGCTGGCAACCGGCTTGCTGTCGATTTCGACGATTCTCGGCTGTCTCGCGTTGCCGCCGCTGGCTGAGCGGATCGGCCGCAAGAAGACGCTGGCGATTTACTTTCTCGGCATGGCCGTGGCGATTGCCGGCAGTTTCGGCTGGGCGTTTTATCTGCCGAATGGGCTTGCGCCATTTATTGCGTGGCTCTGCGTGCTGGGTTTCTTCGGTGGCAATTTCGCGCTGTTCAGCTTGTGGCTGCCGGAGCAGTTCGAGACCCGCGTACGGGCCACGGCGTTTGCGTTCTGCACGTCGTTCGGACGGTTTGTTGGGGCCGGTGTGAACTTTCTGCTGGGTGCGGCGGTGCTGCATATGCATACGCTGGGCGTGCCGGTGGCGCTCACGGCGCTGGCGTTTATCGTGGGACTGTTCGTGATTCCGTTTGCGCCGGAGACGAAGGGGGAAGTGTTGCCGCAGTGAGCTGTTTTCACTACGACGACTGAAACGAAAAACCGGGCGCAATGCCCGGTTTTTCGTTTAACGCATCAACGCGTGCAGCACACGCCACGCATTACGCCCCTCACATATGCCATCTTGCCGATACCGTCAGCGTACGCGGCGCTCCCGGCATGTTGTACATATCCGCGTTGCCGTGCGCCGCGATGAAGTACTTGCGGTCGAACAGATTATCCAGCGTCAATGCCACGTCCACGTTCTTGCCGTGATACCCCGCGCCGAGATCGAACGTCACGAAAGAAGGCAACGTGACCGCGTCGCTCGCAGAGGTATAGCGTGCCGATTGGAACTGCGCACCGCCGGCCGCGTAGAACCCGTACTTCAGATCGCGCTTGATCCACACGCTTGCGCTATGACGCGGCATCAGACCCGGCGTGTTGTTGTGCAGTACCAGTCCGGCTGAACTCGCTTGCGGCGAACCGTCGACGTTTCCGTTCAGGTACGCATACCCCGCATACACGGACCACTTGGGCGCGATTTCACCCGTCGTCGACAGTTCCAGCCCACGCACGTGCTGCGTGCCGATCGGCAGTGCGTAAGTCGGGTTGGACGGATCGGCGATCTGCTGATTGGTCTGCTTCATGTCGAACAGCGCGACACTCGCGCTCGCGCGGCCCAGATCGAACTTCGAGCCGATTTCGAAGCTGGTGGTCTTTTGCGGCGCCAGCGCCGAACCGTTGGCAAACGCGCCGCTGCTGATCAGCGTATCGGCGAGCGGCGAGAACGACTGGCTATACGACGCGTACAGCGACACCCAGTCGAGCGGTTCGTAAATCAGGCCGATACGCGGACTCCACGCGCGATCGGTGCGGTCCAGATTCACGTGCGCCGAGGTGTAGTCGTTGCGGGTCTGCGTCAGATAGTCGAAGCGCAGGCCAGCAAGAATCTTCCAGTGCTCGGTCAGCGAGATCAGGTCCTGCGCGTAGACGCCGGCAAGTCCCAGCACGGTCGATGCATTCGTCTTCGCCGCCGTGCCCGGCTTCACACCCGGCAAATCGATGAGTTGCGGATCGTACAGGTTGTACGTTGCGACCTTGTTGGTCGAGTAGATGGTGTCGAATTTCTGCTGTTGCGACAGCTCGACGCCGTACAGCAGTTCGTGCTTCATGCCGAACAGCGTCGTTTTCTGCGTGAGTTCGAACAGGCCGTCCACGCCGTGATCCTGGCGGAAGCGGGTGCTTTGATCGAGCGTGACGACCGGATTCGTCGCCGTCTTGATCGGCTCATACGTCACGTAGTTTTTGCGTTCGAGCGAGAAGTCATACGCGCGCACCGCAGTGTGCAGCGATAGCGAATCGTTGAAGCGGTGATCGAGCGACACAGTCGCGCTCTTCGCATCGACATCGTTATAAGACGTGTTCGCGGCGTCGGCCGACCCGTAGTACGTGTTGATCGGCACGTTGACCGGCCGCCCGAGATAGGCGGGCAGGCCTTGGTCCGAGGTACGGCGGTCGTGCAGATAATCGGCTTCGATATTGAGGATGGTGTCCTTATCGATGCGGAATTGCGCGGACGGCGCCACGGCCTGGCGATTCAACTGGAACTGGTCGCGAAAGCTGTTCGAGTTTTCGGCAGCGCCGGTGATGCGAAAACGCGCGGCGTCGTTCGCATTCCAGCCGAGATCGAATTCGCCGCGCCGTTCGCCTTCGGTGCCGAGCGTCACGCCCACAGCTTGCTGTGGATTCGCCGTCGGCTTCTTCAGTACGCGGTTGATCAGGCCGCCGGCCGAGCCGCGTCCATAGAGCACGGCCGCGGGCCCCTTCAGCACGTCGACGCGTTCGACGTTCGATAGATCGCGATAGTAGAGCGCGTCGTCACGAATGCCGTCGACGTATTGATCGGTGATGTTGTTGAAACCGCGCAGGGTGATCTGGTCGCGCTGACCATCGCCGACCGAAAAGCCGATGCCCGGCACATTGCGCAACGCGTCCTGCAGCGAGGTCGCGTTCTGTTCGTCGAGCAGCGCGCGCGGCACGACGTTGACCGTCTGCGGCACGTCCATCAGCGACATGTTCATCTTCGTCGCGGTGTTCGAGGTGCTCGAATCGTACGAGCGGTCGGCCGCGGCCTTGACGGCGATGGCGGGCAGCGTGCTGTCGGCCGAGCCGGCAGCGGCTGTAGCTTCCTGCGCCAGCAAAGGTTTGGCGCTGGCAAGAGAGGTGGCGAGCAGCAGCGCTCGGTAAGTATTCTTTTTGACGTTCATGGCGACGTTCTTCGAGTATGGATCGGTGGTGTTTTTGGTTTTGGAGTACAGCGGAAGCGGTGCTACAAAAACGCGAGGCGGGCGCAAAACGAGGCGCAAGCAGGCGCGCACGGCGAGGCAAAGCCCGTGTGGTCAGTCAGGCGAGACGAAGTGGTGATTTCCCCTGTTGCTGTTGAATGAATTCGAAAATCGAAACGGCCGGGGCGCCGGGTGTCAACGCGAGATGCGCTGGCGTGACATCGGCTGCCTCGGAATGGCATGTCGATGTGGGGATGGGGGGTGCAGCGGAAGCCGGGTCAGTGCCCGGCTTGTAATATTTGGAAAGTATAAACGAGAACGATTCTCGACTGTGCGGGATGAATGGAAAATGTGGGGTTTTTTGCAGGGATTTTCTCGACGAAACGAAAGCAACCGCCGGGAACGCGCGCTGTCGCCAGGAGACGGGCAGCAGCGGGCAGCCGGCATGCAACCCGTCTGGCGCCGCCGGCCCACTGCCTAAAGCTCAATCGGCGTGACGCCGCGCACGTGCGCCGGGGCGCAACATCGAAAGCAGCGGCCAGCCGAGATTCACACCGAGACTCGCGATGACGATCAATGCCATGCCCGCGAGTTGCGCCAGCGACAGCGCCCGCCCATATACAACCGCATCGACCACGATCGCCGTCAGCGGATAGACGAACAGCAGCACGGCGATGATCGGCGTGGTCAGTTTCGGCAGCGCGCCGTAGATCAGCACGTATGACAAGCCCGTATGCAGCACGCCCATGCCGATCAGCCAGAACCACTGCATCGGCCCGATATGCACGGCGGTAAGCGGCGCAATAAACGGCAGGCACACCACGCCGACCGCGCATTGCGCGAGCGTCAGCAGATGCGGCCGCAAATTGCCGAGTCCTTTGGCGATCAGCGTGACGCCTGCATACAGCACCGAGCCTGCCAATGCTTCGCCGATACCGATCAGATAGCTCGTATGCCCCTGCAGATTCGCGGTGGCCGCGACGCCCGAGGCCAGAACAAGCCCGACGAACGCGGTTGCGATCCAGCCGAGCCGGTCGACGCCAAGGCGCTCGTTGAACAGCGCCGCGCCCATTAGCACGACCCAGAACGGCTGCACATGAAACACCACGGTCGCCACCGCAATGCTGGTGCGATGAATCGCATCGAAGAAACCGACCCACTGCGTGACCATCAACACGCCGGAGAACAGCGCAAGCGCGACGGTGCGCCGCGTGAAATGCGCGCGTGTGAAGAAGCCTTTCCACGCGCAATACGCCGCGAGCGAAAGGAAACCGAACAGACAGCGAAAGAACACCAGCGTCAGCGCGCCGAGCCGCGCTTCTTCGACAAAGATACCGAGCGTGCCCATCAAAAGCCCGCCGCTGGCCAGCGTAATGGCGCCTTGTTGACGTTGGGTGAGGGACATGCGAAGCGGCTCCGGAAGTGGGTCACATAAGGTGGAGTCACAAGTATTGCGCGCCTTGCGCGGCACGGACAAACGAATTAAATTGAGAAATTCCATAAGCTGGATTGATAAATCATGCACCCCGAATTCGACGTCGATTTGCTGCGCACCTTCGTCGCGGTGGTGGAAACGGGCAGTTTCACGAAGGCTTCGACGACCGTGCATCGCTCGCAGGCCGCGGTCAGCATGCAGATCAAGCGGCTCGAAACCATGCTCGGCACCACGCTGTTCGCCCGCAATACGCGCAATCTCTCACTGACGCGGCCCGGCAATACGCTGCTCGAATACGCGCGGCGCGTGCTGGCGCTGCATGAGGAGGCGTGGTCGGCGATCGTGCGGCCCGAGGTGACCGGGCGCGTGGTGCTGGGCGCACCGGACGACTACGCGTCGTCGCTGCTGTCGCCGGTGCTGCGGCGCTTTTCGAATCTGTATCCGCACGTTGAGATCGAGATCGTCTGCGCGCAAAGCACGTCGCTCGCGCCGATGCTGGCGGATAACAAGATCGATCTCGCCTTCGTCACGCGTGACCGCAAATTGCGGGGCGAATTCGTGCGCAGCGAGCCGATGGTGTGGGTGGGGGCGTCGGTGGATACGCCGGTGCTGGCGGCATCACCTTTGCCCGTTGGGCTTTACGAGCCGGGTTGTATCGCGCGGCAGCATACGCTGGCTGCGCTGGACGGCGCACGTATTCGCTATCGGGCTGCGTTTAGCAGCGCGAGTCTGATGGGCTTGGTGGCTACGGTGGACGCAGGGCTTTCGGTGGTCGCACTCACGCGTTGCAGCGTGCCGTCGCGGCTGGCGATTCTCGGCGAAGCGCAAGGCTTGCCGAAGATCGCACCGGTGGAAATCGTGGTAGCGCGCAGCGCCAAATCGGATCGGCCGACGTGCGATTATCTGGCCGCGCAGATGGTGCAGGATTTGTCGCTGCGCCCGCAGGGGCGCGGAGCGGCGGCGTCCGCGTAGTCTCTACCGGCTCGCCTGGCGCGCGGTAGTTTGAAAGCGCGCCGCTCAGCCCCGCGGATAAGCGGTCACCTCGCCATCCACAGCGAGCCGCACGTGTTCGCCCGGCCGCGGCGACAGATAACCCGGCACGCGAGCGCGCACCACGGTCCGTGCGCCGGACTGTAATTGCAGCGCGACGCCCGCGTCCTGCCCCTGAAAAATCACTTCCTGCACGATGGCGTCATAAGACGCCACGCCATTCGGCATCGTTTCTTCAGCGCGCAGCAGACGGATCTGTTCAGGCCGCACCATCACATCGACCGGGCCATTGCCCATCGGCGCGCACAGCGGCAAGTCACCGAGCTCGCAGTCGACGCGATCCTGCTTGACCACGCCAGGCAACAACACTGCTTCGCCGACGAACGAAGCGAGTTCACGCGTCACTGGCCGGCGGTACAGCGTTTCCGGCGTCGCTGTCTGGATCAGCCGGCCGTTCCACAGCACCGCGACCTCATGCCCGAGCGACAACGCTTCCGATTGATCGTGCGTGACAAGAACAGCAGTTGCGCCCGCCGCGGCCAGGGCGCTGGCCACCGCTTGCCGCGTTTCGAGTCGCAAGGCGGCGTCGAGCGAGGAGAAAGGTTCGTCGAGCATCACCAGGGTCGGCGACGGCGCGAGCGCGCGAGCCAACGCCACACGCTGCTGCTGACCGCCCGACAATTGCTGCGGCGCACGCGTGCCGAAGTTCGCCGGCAAGCCGACCAGCTCCAGCAATTCAGCCACACGATGACGTGCGCGCCGCTGCGTCCGTGGCAAGCCGAACACGATGTTGTCCGCCACGGACAGATGCGGAAACAGCGCGCCTTCCTGCGGCACGTAGCCGATGCGGCGCTGCTCTGAAGGCACATGCAGGTTGTCGCCGGCCACGCGGCGGCCGTCGATTTCGACGCTGCCGCTATCCGCGCGTTCGAAGCCGCACAACAGACGCAGCAAGGTGGTTTTGCCGCTGCCGGACGGTCCGAGCAGCGCGAGCAGCGTGCCGCGCTCGACGGAGAGATCGATGCCGTGCAGCACCGGATGGCCGTCGAACGATTTTTGCAGGCCGCGGATACGAAGTTCGCTCATGAAAATCCGATGGAAAAAGCGGGCGAGGGCGCGCGGCGTTCAGCTGCGCTCGCCGAGTAATGCCGATTTGCCGAGCAATGCGAACAGGAGGCCGGAGGCGAACAGCGAAATGCCGGTGAGCAACGCCGCATAGGGCGCGGCGGCGGCGAAAGCCATTGTCGACGTGTCGGCCCACACCTGGGTCGCGAGAGTTTGCGTGTCGATGGGAGAGAGCAGCAGCGTCGCATTCAACTCGGTGACGACCGAGATGAACACCATCGCCGCGGCCGCGCCGAGCCCAGGGCCCGCGAGCGGCAACACCACGCGGAACAGGGTCTGCGACCAGGTCAGGCCGAGAGCGCGCGCAGTCTCTTCAAGGCGCGGCTGCGCCTGCATGAAGGCGGCGCGCACGCTCACCAGCGCCACGGGCATGAAGAGCATCGCGTAGGCAATCACCAGCAGCGTCGCGCTTTGATAAAGCGGCTGCAGCGCGTGCACCGCGAGCGACACGATGGCCAGCGCGATCACCAGCCCCGGTATGCCTTGCGCCAGAAACACGGTGCGTTCGAACAGCGTCGCGAAACGCGTCGGATAGCGCACCAGCAGAAACGCGAGCGGCACGACTAGCAGCGTGGTCAGCAATGCGGCGGCGAGCCCGAAACCGAGCGACGAGATCGTCGCGTTGAACAGAAGTTCGGGCGAGACGTCGGCCGGTGTGACGGCGGCCGCGCCCGGTTGCGTAAGCCAGAAGCCGATCATGCCGAGCGGCACACCGAGCGTTGCGATCGCCAGCGCGGCAAAACCGGCGACGACAACCCAGCGCCATGCGCCAAGGTCGTAGCGCAACACCGCGCGACGTGTGCCGCGATCGACGCGTTCATAACGCGCCGCGCCGCGTACCCGAAACTCGAACGCCAGCACGACGAGGCAGATCACGATCAGCAGACACGCGAGCAGCGAAGCGCCGCCGCCATCGAAACTGGTGCGGTATTCCGCGTAGATCTGCGTGGTAAAGGTGCGAAAGCGCAGCAGCGTAAACGCGCCGAATTCGGATAGCACACCGAGCGCCACCAGCAGCATGCCGCCGAGCAGCGCAGGGCGCAGTTGCGGCAGCACGACGCGAATAAACGTGGTCCAGCGATTGCAGCCGAGCGCGCGCGCGCTTTCTTCGAGCGCCGGGTCCATGCTGCGCAACGCCGCAGCGACGGGAAGATAGACGAGCGGGAAATACGCGGAGCTCAGCACCAGCAACGCGCCATTGAAGTCCTGCAAATCCAGGCTCAGCGACACCCAGGCATAGCTCGAGATAAAGGCCGGCATCGCGAGCGGTGCAGCGGCGAGCACGGCCCAGACGCGACGCCCCGGCAAATGCGTGCGTTCGACAAACCAGGCGGCCGCCGTGCCGACGACAGCGCAGACGAGCGTAGCGGATACGGTGATCAGCAGCGTGTTGACCAGCAGTTCGCCGACCAGCGGCCGGAAGATCAGATCGACCGCCTCACCGATGCCGAAGCTCGCCGCACGCCAGAAGGTAAACGCAATCGGCAGCAACACCAGCAAAGCGCTGAGTGCTGCTGCCGCGAACAAACCGCGCGGCGCGCGCGAACGGGCGCGCGCCGGGGCGGGGGTTACAGCCGGAGGTCCGGCTGACACGGCATCGCTCATTTACAGCAAGCCTGCCTGGCGCAGCAGTTTGCCTGCCTGGCTGTCGTCGCCGAGTTGCTGGATCGTCAGCGCCGGCGGGCTCAGTTCAGTGAAGGGCTTGAGGATCGGGTCTGGTGCAACGCCTGCGTGCAGCGGATACTCGAACATGACGTGGCTCTTCGCCATCAAGTCCTGCGCGCGTTCGCTGACCAGATAGGCCAGAAACTTCTGCGCGCCGTCCGTGTTGTGGGCCGACTTCAGCACCGCTGCGCCCGACACGTTCACCATCGCGCCGGCGTCGCCGTTGCCGAAGTGATAGATCGCGCTGCGGGTTTTCGCATCGCCGAGTTCGGCGTGCAGACGCGCCCAGTAGTAGTTATTGATGATGCCGGTCGCGACGCCGCCGCGATTGACGGCTGCCACCACGCCTTCGTCGTCGTCGAAAATCTGCGAGTTGGCTTTCAGACCCTTCAGCCATGCGACGGTTTGCGCTTCGCCCTTCAACGCGAGCACGGCGCTCACCAGCGGCAGGAAGTCACTGTCGCTCGGTGCAATGCCGACCTTGCCTTTCCATTCAGGCTTGGCCAGGTCAAACAGCGATTGCGGCAGTTGCGATGCCTGCACCTTCGTCGTGTTGTAGGCCAGCACGCTTTCGCGCGCGGTCACGCCCACCCATGCGCCGGTCGGCGAGTTGAAGCGCGCCGGCACGGTGGCGAGCGTCGAGCCGTCCACCTTGTTCAGCAGGCCTTTCTCTTCGAGCAGCATCAGCTCAGGCGAATTTTCCGTGAAATACACGTCGGCAGGCGTCGCTGCGCCTTCCGCGACGATTTGCGCGGCCATTGCCGGACCTTCGCCGTTGCGGATCTTCACCGAAATGCCGGACTGCTTTTCGAAGTCCTTCGCGAGCAGATTGACGACCTGTTCGTGCTGCGCGTTGTACAGCGTGATCGATGCAGCGTGGGCCGTCGACGGCACCGTTGTGAGCGCTGCCAGCGTGAGGGCGGCGGCGCTGCTGACGAGGCGCAGGCGGGTGCCAAACCAGGAATGAGCCATGATCCTAAAATCCGTTAGAGATGTTGTTGTTAGTCTTCGAAGCGCCGCCAGCCTCATGGCCGGCGGTTTACTGCGGCCTGCATTACGTCTCGAACAGCCCCGCGCCGATATAAGAACCCGGCTTCGCGCCCGGCGGCACTGCGAACACCGCGCTGCCTACGTGCGTCGTGAACTGGTTCATCATGTCGAACTTCGCGAGCTTGTCGTTGATCGGAATGAAGCCGGTACGCGGGTCGCTCTGGTGAGCCACGAAAATCAGCCCCGCGTCGTATTCGGTTTCCTGACGCCATGGCGGCCAGCGCTCGATGTAGAAGTTCGTGCCGTCGTTGTACGAATAGGAGCGGCGCAGAATCTGCGCGCCGTTGTTGCTCGCCTGATTCGACAGACGCACATGCGAGTTCTCCGGAATCACCGGATTGCCGTCCTTGTCCTCTTCCTTCAGGTCCACGGCGTCGAACTCATTCTTCTTGCCGATCGGCGCGCCGCTGTATTTGTGGCGGCCGAACACCTGTTCCTGGAAGTCGACTTCCGTGTTGTCCCAGTGTTCGAGCGTGATGCGGATGCGCCGTACTACGGTGTAGGTGCCGCCTTCCATCCAGGGTGCGTCGGCGGTGGCGCCGGCCCAGACGAATTCGTTCATCAACTGCGGTTTCGCGGTCGACGGATTGTTGGTGCCGTCCTTGAAGCCCATCAGATTGCGCGGCGTCTGACCGCGCGGACCCGACAGGAAACCGGATTGGCCCCAACGCATCGCTGCGGTGCCGTACGCGAGACGCGCCAATTGCCGGACCGCATGAAACGCGACCTGCTGATCGTTCGCGCAGGCCTGGATAAACAGGTCGCCGCCGGTTTTTTCGGCGATGAGCTGGTCGCCGTTGAAGCGCGGCAGATCGACGAGCGCGGCGGGGCGGCGCGAGGCCAGACCGTAGCGGTCTTTGCCGTCCTTCGTGAACAGACCTGGGCCGAAACCGAACGTGATCGTCAGGCCGCATGGGCCGAGGCCGAGCACGTCGCCGGAATCGGGCGCGGCTTTGGCGTTGGTCGGGCTGTAGGCCGTGTCGTTCGCCTTGGCGTCAGCCTTGGTTTCGACCTGCGTATCAATCTTGGTGTCGGCCAGTGCCGTTTTCGCAGCCGCGCCAGTCGGCAGTGGACCGGCCGTGGCGCCTTGCGTCAGGCGCGCGGCGGCGTCGGTCCAGGCACGCAGCAGCGCGATCACGTCTTCGCGTTTCTCGGTCGTCAGATCGAGCGCGGCAACGTACGTGTGACTCTGCTGCGGCGTGACGATGCCGCCTTGATGCAAGCCGTAGAACGGCTCGACCGCCGTCTGCGGATCGGCACCGTGCGCCGGCGTCTTACCGAGCGCGGCCTGGGCGACGCCGGTCGCACCGAGGCTCGCGCCCGCTGCGACCGCGGCACTGCCGGCCTTCAGAAAACCGCGCCGTGAGGGCCGCGGGGGGTGATCGTTTGCCATGGTTCCTTCACCTTCATTTGGCCGTGGGGATGCCAGGGTTGCGTTCCGGCTCGTTGGCCGGATCTGCGTCCGTCTTTGCTGCTTTTACTTCGCGAGCACCAGGGTGTTCACGTCGTCCTGCACGTAGTAGAAACCGTCGCCTTCAGGCGTCATTGCGAGACCGAACAGATCGCCGTTGCCCGGGGGCGATTGCGCCTTGTCGGTGTCGATCCAGCGCGCGTAGATCTGCTTGCCGCTGGCCGGGTCGATTTCGACGATCTGGCCGTTCAGCGCGTTTGTGACGAGCAGGTGGCCGTTCGGTGCGGTGACCATTGCGAGCGGGCGGTGCAGCAGACCATCGGCGGTCAGTTGGCGGCCCACGCCCGCGCTGGTGTCGCGCGTCATCGGTTCTTCGATTTCGGTGATGCGGTTGCCGATTGCATCGGAGACGTACAGCAGTTTCTGATCGTTCGAGAGCGCGAGTCCGGTCGGACCGACGAGGAACACGCCCTTATCGGCCTGCGCGCCGAAACCGCTGCCTACCACGGTTTCCTTTTTCACGACGGGTGGCTTGCCGGCCGGCACGTCGAGGTCCAGACGCAGCACGGTGGCCTGCTTGAACACCGGCGGATTGCCGTTCGCACCGCCCACGCCGAAGCCGGCGTTGCTGACGAACAGCGTCGCACTCGTGCCGTTATCGACGACTGCCATATTGCCCCATGGATCGTTGATATTCGGGCTGCTGATGGTCGAAGCAACCTTGCCGTTCGGATCGATCACGATCAGGCAGCCGGCGCCCTTGGTGCCGGTGGTGCCGTCATTGCTCGGCGTGCTGCCGACGATTACATAGCCCGATTTGAGCATCGTCATCGCGGTCGAGAGGCCGATGCCACCCGGGCATTCCTTCAGATCGCGCGGCACCGTGGCGAACACCGTCATTTCCTTGGTGTCCGGGTGGTAGTTGATGATCGTGCTGCCAGTGCCCTGCAGATTGGTCGAGTTATTGAAGTTGCCGACCAGGACGTCGCCTTGCTTGACGGTGCCTGCCGTGACCGGAGCGACCACCACCGCGTACGGATTCTGGTCGCCGTTCCCCGGCACGGTGTTGATCAGCGTGGTGTGATGCTTGACGGTTTCGAGGAAACCTTGGGGCTCGGCGTGCGCGACACCAGCTGTCGCGAATGCGGCAGTGCTGACTGCGGCGGCGATCAGGGCGCGCGCGGCGCGCGGCGAAAACTTGCGCGTGGGATTGTTCATGAGTGAGCCTCGGTGCCTGCGCACAAAGCGGTAGTTGCGGTCATGATCGAAAGCATGGGATTCGATGGGTCTTGAGCGTGTGTGGTGATGGCGAACGGCATCAGAACGTAATGTTGGTCCGCACGCCGATGACAAACGTGTTGCGCAGCGGCTGCGTCGGATCGCTCGGGTTCTGGCCGGCGCCGGCATTGAACGTGTATTGCGCGTCGGCCTGCAGTTGCCACCACGGGTTGACCTGATACTGGTAGGTCGCTTCGAGCGTGGTTTCACTGGTGCGCACGCCGTAGGGGCCGCCGCTGAATGCCAGGTTATCCTGATCAAGACCATTCGCGTGGTTGCCGATCTTGATGTAGGTGAGCGCGATGCCCGCGCTGTCGTTGTCGCGGCCGGCGAACGGCGCCTTCAGCACGATGCCGAGGTTGGCCGCGACACTCACCAGGTTGCGGTCGCCGGGCGCGCCCATCACGCGCGCGAACACGTTGAGGCTGCGCGCTTCGTCCGGATCCGGGCGCCAGATCATCTGGTCAGCGACCGCGTAGAAGCTATAGTCGCCGTGATGATTCTGCGCGACGCCGGTCGACGCCGGGTTCGCGAGCGAGAGGCCGGTGTTATCGAAACGCTGATCGGCGAAGCTGCCGTTGTTGTACCAGAGCCCGAGCTTGTAGGTGCCGGGCAACCCGCCGCCGCCCGCGCTGACCATTTCGCCATCGGCCGGCTGGTTGATCGCGTACTGCAACTCGCCGATGAACAGCGTGCCGTTGTGCAGATTGAAGTTGGTGCCGCTCTTGTTGTTCGGGTTGTTGCCGAGCGGATCGCCGTCGAATACGCCGGCGAGCGCCGTCAACGAAGGCGTGATCTGTCCGCGCACGCGCACACCGAGGTCGGCCAGCGGATAAGCGGGACCGCCGGACGGCATGTCGTAGGACGGCAGGGCAGGCCAGCCGAACATCGTGTTCACGAACAGCGCCGAATTCGTGCTGGTGATGAATTCCTGGTCGATACTTTGCTGACCGACCTTGACGTCGATGCGCTTGTTCAGGAACGACTGCTGGTACCACAGCTCCCACAGGCGCGTGGTGTCCTGGGCCTCGATACCGCTCGCCGTATTCAGCGTGCCGAGCTTGTTGGCGCTAAGGTTGGCCCCGTGGATCTGCAAGGCGCTGACGTTGAACAGGCCGCCTGGCAAACCGAACGCCTTTTGCGTATCCATCTGAACGGTCGCCGTGGTCAGGCCATCGTAGTCCGCACCGCGCGCGAGACCGCCGCGTACATTGGCGAGCACTTCGCTGGTTTCCGTGAGCGCGAACGTCACACCATATTTGCCCAGCCAGGGACGCAGACCGCCGATGTCGCCGAGCATCGTCGGGCGATTCCAGAAGCCGGTCCATTGATTCGTCTGTGTCGCCTTGATGTTCAGGTCGGCTTCGGGCGCTTCCGGCGCGGCATCGGGATTGGCTTCTGCCATGGCTGCGCCGGCGGTCAACGAGGCCCACGCGAAGGCCGTGCAGAGCGCGACGCGGCGCAAGGAAGGCAAACGCGAACGGCGGGTGGCGCTGCCGCGCATGGCGGAGTCGTGAAGCGAACGCGCCTGAACGGCGGGTTCGACGGAGTGAGCGAACTTCATCGAAATCCTTATTTGTGTTGTATCGACTGATCTGACTATCGCGGCGCTACGTCACCATGGGCCTGCGATGTGCCGCATCGGTTCGCGACGCCTGATGCGGCAGATGGCGAGATCGTACGCATGCGGAATAGGTGCGTCAACACAAATGAGAACGATTCGCATCAATATTACGAGGATGTAATTTTGAGCTTTACGTACTGCTGCTAAAGGTTCTTTGGGTGTAAATAAAACAGAATGAAAACGTAATGATTCAGTATGGTTTCGGTCGTATGGAACCAGTGCCGGAGCCCGTGTCCTGGGCCGACATCAAAAGACGCTATGATCATCTTTCGAAGCCGCGCCTTAGCGCGAAAGCCTTGAGTGCCTAAGTGCCGGGCGCGCAAAACCATACCGGGACGACACCGATGTCACACACAGTGAATCTGGAAAACTATTTCACCCGCATAGGCTACAAAGGACCACGCGCGGCGACGTTGGAAGTGCTCCAGGAACTCCACACGCTGCACCCCAGGGCGATCCCCTTCGAGAACCTGAATCCGCTCACACGCCGCGCGGTGAAACTGGATCTCGAATCAGTCGAACAAAAGCTGATCACGCAAAAACGTGGCGGCTATTGCTTCGAGCAGAACGCGCTCTTCGCGAACGTCCTGACGCAGTTAGGCTTCAATATCACGCCCCTGTTAGGCCGAGTTCTGTGGGGCCGTGAATCCGGTGCAATCCCGCCTCGCACGCACATGGTGTTGCGCGTCGACATCAAAGACGAAGCATGGATCGCCGACGTCGGTTTCGGCAGCGTGACGTTGACGGCGCCGCTGCGCCTGATCGCCGGCACCGCACAGCCGACGCAACTGGGCACGTTCCGCCTTGCCGATGCATCGCACGACGCGCTCTACCTCGAAGTCCAATCCCGCGACGACACGTGGGCCCGCGTCTACCGTTTCGACCTGCACCCGGTCGAGTGGATCGATTACGAAACTTCGAACTGGTACACCTCGACCGCACCGGATTCCGTCTTCCTGAATCATCTGATCGTTTGCCGGGTCCTGGCGGAGTCGCGGCTGACCTTGCTCGATGACCAACTGAACGAACGCGCCGCGGACGGTCAGGTCATCAGCGAACGGCAGCTTAAAAGCGCGGACGAACTCGCAACCTGCCTGCGTGATCAGTTCGGTCTGAACACGGGCGACATCGACATGGCAGATGTATTCGGACGGGTGCGCTCACCCGCGACGGCCTCCGCCTGAGGCAGGCGCGTATAACGAACTTCAAAAACCACCAGCGGGCACGAACCAGCCATGATCACGCGCCTTGTCCTGCAAACCACAGCCTGGCTGGTATGCATGGGCGCGCTGCTGTTCGGCGCCGCGGGTACGCTCGCGTGGCCCGCCGGCTGGTGGTATCTGATCGAGACCGGCGGGCTGAGTTTGTGGGTCGGTTTCTGGCTGCTGCGCCACGATCCCGGTTTGCTTGCCGAGCGTCTCGCGCCGATCGTTCAGGCGCAACAAAGCCGCTGGGACCGCTACTTTATGGTGGCTGTGGCGGTGATGTGGAGCGCCTGGCTCGTCCTGATGGCGCTCGACGCAATGCGCTATCGCTGGTCGGCGCCGCT
The DNA here is from genome assembly GCF_030464785.1 of Paraburkholderia sp. SEWSISQ10-3 4. Classification (NCBI taxonomy): domain Bacteria; kingdom Pseudomonadati; phylum Pseudomonadota; class Betaproteobacteria; order Burkholderiales; family Burkholderiaceae; genus Paraburkholderia; species Paraburkholderia sp. SEWSISQ10-3 4. Next base: position 47,246 of record NZ_JALPRI010000029.1, on the reverse strand, counting down.
GCCAATCTGGCTCGTGAGCCTCGGCTCGCTGTGCATTCTTGTCTGCATCTTCATGTGCCTGATCGTCTTCCGGGCCAATAGCTATGCCGCGCCCGTGGTGAAGATTCAGGCCAGCCGCGGTCATAAAGTTATCGACACCGGCCCCTACGCCTTTGTCCGTCATCCGATGTACTCGGCCGCGCTGCTGTTGTTCATCGGCACGCCCTTGCTGCTCGGCTCGTGGTGGGGGCTTGCCTGCGTGCCGTTACTGGTGATCGGCATTGGCTGGCGGGCCGTGCGCGAGGAGCGCGTGCTGGCGGCGCAACTCGAGGGCTACACCCACTACACCACGCGCGTGCGTTACCGCTTCGTGCCGTTCATCTGGTAGGGCGCGCCATGCGCCAATTCGGAGCGCGTTCGCTCCTTTCACACCAACCTGTCTAGACAAAGCGCACCACGCTGGCGCACCCGGCGCTGGTCGCCGCATCGTCTTTGCCCTTTCAAAACTCCCTTAAAAGCCTTATCGCACGGCCTCTTATAGGGGCTTACCCGATGATTTCGACGATTTCGAAGAAATCCTCTTGCGATCGCTTTTTGACTCATGCAAGCTTGTCTATACAAATTAGACGGCAGTAAAAATCCAGCTCGACGGTTTCCTCAATCAAAGGAGTTTCGACGTGAAAGTGAAGCGCACGACGTTAGCAAAAGCATTGATGGGCGCCGTGCTCGGCGCCGCGACAATTTTCGCGGCCCCGGTGCAGGCCAAAGACTGGAAGACGGTGACGATCGCGCTGGAAGGCGGCTACGCACCCTGGAACCTGACCTTGCCGGGCGGCAAGCTGGGCGGCTTCGAACCTGAGCTGGTCGCCAATCTGTGCGAGCGCATCAAGCTCCAGTGCAATCTCGTGGCGCAAGACTGGGACGGCATGATCCCAGGTTTGCAAGCCGGCAAGTTCGACGTCCTGATGGACGCGATCTCGATCACGCCGGAACGCGAAAAAATCATCGCGTTCTCGAAGCCGTACGCCGCCACGCCGGCCACGTTCGCCGTGACTGACGCGAAGGTGCTGCCCAAGGCCGCGCCGACCGCTGCCGTCGTCAAGCTGTCGGGCGATCCGAAAACCGATCAACCCACCGTCGACGCCTTGCGCAAGCAGCTGAAGGGCAAGACCATCGGCATTCAGTCGGGCACGGTCTACACTAAATTCATCAACGATGGCTTCAAGGACGTCGCCACAATCCGCGTCTACAAGACCTCGCCTGAGCGCGACCTCGATCTGGCCAACGGTCGCATCGACGCCTCGTTCGACGACGTGACTTACTACGCCGCCAACATCGACAAGAAAGAGACCGCGTCGATCGTGATGGCCGGCCCGAAGATCGGCGGCCCGATCTGGGGTCCGGGTGAAGGCCTCGCGTTCCGCAAGCAGGACGCCGACCTGAAAGCGAAGTTCGATACCGCGATCAGCGCCGCGCTTGCCGATGGCACGGTCAAGAAACTCTCCGCCAAGTGGTTCAAGACCGACGTCACGCCTTGATTCGCCTGAGCGTTCAGAAGTAACGGCAGGCGCGGCGTGAAAGCCGCGCCCGTCGGCTGGTTCGATCCGCCGTAATGGATGAGGGGTAGGGAATGGCTCTGATAGAGATGCTCGGCTTCGGGCCGGAAGGCTGGGGCGGCGTGTTGCTGCTTGCGGCATTGATGACGGTCGCGCTCACGCTGGCGGCGCTCGCGGTCGGCGCCGTGTTCGGCGCACTGATTGCGGCGGCCAAGCTGTCGCGGTTTCGCACGCTGCGCGTGCTCGGCGATGCGTACACCACCGTGTTCCGTGGCGTACCTGAGCTGCTCGTTATCTATCTGTTCTATTTCGGCGGTTCGACGCTCGTGACCACGATTGGTCAATGGTTCGGCGCGGACGGCTTCGTCGGCGTGCCGCCGTTCGTGATCGGCGCGCTCGCAGTCGGCATGATTTCCGGCGCGTATCAGGCCGAGGTTTATCGCTCGGCGGTGCTCGCGGTATCGCGCGGCGAACTCGAAGCCGCGCGTTCGATCGGCATGCCCACCATGACGATGGCGCGCCGCATTCTGATTCCGCAAGTGCTGCGTTTCGCCTTGCCGGGCATCGGCAACGTCTGGCAATTGAGCCTGAAAGATTCGGCGCTGATTTCCGTCACGGGCCTGGCCGAACTGCTGCGCGCCAGCCAGGTGGCGGCGGGTTCGACACATCAGTACTTCACGTTCTTCGTGGTGGGCGGCGCGCTGTATCTGCTGATGACCAGCATCTCGAACCGGGTCTTCAACCACGCCGAAGCGCGCGTTGGCCGATCCTTCAAGCGCAACTTCGCGCGCAACTGACGGGGACCGGACATCATGCATTTCGACTTCGATTTTCTTCTCGACACGCTGCGGCAACTGATCGCGGCTGTGCCGACCACGCTCGGGCTGTTCTTCTGCTCGTTGATTCTCGGCGGCTTGCTCTCGCTCGTAATCGTCACGATGCGCGTGTCGCCGCACTGGCTGCCGAACCGCTTCGCGCGTGCTTATATCCTCGTGTTCCGCGGCTCGCCGCTGTTGATCCAGATGTTCCTCGTCTACTACGGCATGGGCCAGTTCGGCGTGATTCGCGAGAGCTTCCTGTGGCCGGTGTTGCGCGAGCCGTACATGTGCGCGGTTTTATCGTTGGCGCTGTGCACCGCCGGATATACCGCGGAGATTATCCGTGGTGGTTTGATGGCCGTGCCGGTCGGTCAGATCGAAGCGGGCTATTCGATCGGCTTGTCGGGTTTCGCGCTGCTGCGCCGCGTGATCGGGCCGATTGCGCTGCGCCAGTGTTTGCCTGCGTACTCGACCGAGGCCGTGCTGCTTGTCAAATCCACCGCGCTCGCTAGTCTCGTCACCGTGTGGGAAGTGACTGGCGTCGCGCAGCAGATCATTCAGCAAACGTATCGCACCACGGAAGTATTCATCTGTGCCGCGCTGATCTATCTGTTCCTGAATTTCGTCATCGTGCGTTTGCTCGGCTTCCTCGAAACGCGCCTGTCGCGCCATCTGCGTGCGGCGCCCGCGCAAAGCACGCCGAACCGGCCGGTTTCGTCCACGACCGAAGCACGCCGCGCCGCGCCCTGAACGAACGCATATCTTGCAGAATCTGGAGAATCCCATGAACGCTACGGCACCAGTTGCACTGTCGGTCAAGAACATCCATAAGTCGTTCGGCGACCATCACGTGCTCAAAGGCATTTCGCTCGACGCCCATCAAGGCGACGTGATTTCGATTCTCGGCGCGAGCGGCTCCGGCAAGAGCACGTTCCTGCGCTGCCTGAATCTGCTCGAAACGCCGGATGACGGCTCGGTGGCGCTCGGCGGCGAAGAGCTGAAAATGAAGCGCCGCGGCGACGGCAAGCTGCAACCGAGCGACCGCCGCCAGGTGGACCGGGTGCGCTCGCAACTCGGCATGGTGTTTCAGAACTTCAACCTGTGGTCGCATATGACCGTGCTGGAAAATCTGATCGAAGGTCCGATGCGCGTGCAAAAGCGCAGCCGCGCCGAATCGGTTGAAGAAGCGGAAGCGCTGCTGGCGAAGGTCGGTCTCGCGGAAAAACGCGGTCACTATCCGGCACATCTGTCCGGCGGTCAGCAGCAGCGCGTAGCGATCGCGCGCGCTTTGGCGATGCATCCCAAGGTGATGTTGTTCGACGAACCGACCTCGGCGCTCGACCCCGAACTGGTCGGCGAAGTGCTGCGCGTGATGCGCTCGCTCGCCGAAGAAGGCCGCACGATGCTGGTCGTCACGCACGAGATGGGTTTCGCGCGCCATGTGTCGAATCGCGTGATGTTCCTGCATCAAGGTCAGGTGGAAGCCGACGGAACGCCGGATGAAGTGTTCGTCGAATGCAAGTCGGACCGCTTCCGTCAATTCGTGTCGAGCCACCAGGATCGCACCACGAACTAATCGATCAGCTTTGACTGGTTACCACTTCGTTACTTCACCGCACAGAGCACTATCATGGCCGTGATCCGTTCCGATCGTCCTCTCGACTGGGTTCAGGTGGCGGCGATCGCCGCCGGCGAACCGCTCGAGCTTTCCGCCGATGCCCGCTCGCGTATCCGTGCGGCACGCGTGCTTGTTGAACAGATCGTCGAGCGCGGGATTCGCGCGTATGGCGTGAATACCGGCGTCGGCGCGTTGTGCGACGTGATCGTGTCGCCGTCCGAACAGCGCACGCTGTCGCGCAACATTCTGATGAGTCATGCAGTAGGCGTTGGCGCGCCGCTCGGTGTTGCCGAGACGCGCGCGATCATGGCCGCGGCCGTCAATAATTTTGCACACGGGCATTCGGGGATTCGCCTCGAAGTCGCGGATCAACTGGTCGCGTTGCTCAATGCCGATTGCCTGCCGGAAGTGCCGGCGTTCGGTTCGGTGGGTTATCTGAGCCATATGGCGCATATCGCCCTCGTCTGTATCGGCGAGGGGCATGTGCGCTATCGCGGTGAGCGTCTCAAGGGGCGCGACGCGTTGCAACTGCTCGGCCTCGAACCGCTGGTGCTCGAAGCGAAGGAAGGTTTAAGCCTTATCAACGGCACGCCGTGTGTGACGGGGCTCGCCGCGTTGGCGCTGGCGCGCGCCGCGCGTCTGCTTGACTGGACTGACGTGGTTGGCGCGATGAGCTTCGAGAATCTGCGTGGTCAACTCGCGGCCTTCGACGAAGACTCGCTGGCGCTGCGCATTTCGCCGGGATTGAACCTGGTCGGCGAACGCATGCGTACCGCGCTCGCCGATAGCGGCATTCTTGCTGCGGTGGTTGGCCACCGCACGCAAGATCCACTGAGCATGCGGACCATTCCGCACGTTCATGGCGCCGCGCGCGACGTGCTCACGGGGACCGCCGACGTGGTCAACCGCGAACTCGCATCGATTACCGACAATCCGATCGTCGCCGGCACGCCGGAAAACCCGCGCGTCTATTCGCAGGCGCACGCGGTGGGGGCGTCGATCGCACTGGCGATGGACAGCCTCGCCACCGCAATCGCACAAGTCGCGGCGATGGCCGAGCGGCGCCTCGACCGTCTCGTCAATCCGCTCGTGAGCGGCTTGCCGGCGTTTCTCGCGGAGCCGGGCGGCACCTGTTCGGGCTTCATGATCGCGCAGTACACGGCGGCCTCGCTGGTCGCGCAGAACCGACGCCTCGCGATGCCCGCGAGTCTCGATGGTGGCATCACATCCGGTCTGCAGGAGGACCACCTGTGCCATGCCACGCCCGCTGCGCTGAAAGCCTTGGAGATCGTCGACAACGCCGGGCGCATCGTCGCCATCGAATTGCTGGCGGCGGCGCAAGCCTACGATCTGCAAAGCATCGACGCACCGCGCGCGCCGCACACCGATGCGCTCTGGCAACGCATACGCCGCGCTGTGCCGACCTATCGCGACGATCGGCCGCTCGCGGACGACATGAGCATCGCGTTTCGCATCATCGCCGATGAAACGCCGCCGCCGCTGCCAAACCCGGGTACTATTCGGCCCGGGCCGGAAGCTTCAGTCAACGGCGCAGCGCTTGCCGCATTGGCGAACGTGACGAGGGTGGGCGCTACAGGCAAACTCGGCGCCGACGCGGCGGCCAACGACGGCCGGCCCACTGCCCACGCAGGTTGACGACGCTCGTTGCTGCAATGGCGTGGCCGGCTCGAATGGATGAATCAGATAGATGGATTCGGATTGATGGAGACAGAGCCGGTGAGCGGGCTTACCCGCCGGTGAACCGGCCTAACGTGTACCACCCGCGTACCACCCACGAGGTCGACGTGAACACTATTACAAACGCGCAAACCGCAGACACGCAGGACCGCCCGGGTCGCACCGCTGAGACACCGGCCAAGGCGATGCCCGCCTATGAGCAGATCAAGCGCTATGTGATCAGGCGCATCAGCGAGGGCGACTGGAAGCCAGGCGGCCTGATTCCATCAGAAACGGAATTGGTTAAAGAGTTCGGGGTCGCGCGCATGACGGTATCGCGCGCGCTGCGTGAGCTCACCACCGAACGCGTGCTGACGCGCGTGCAAGGTTCCGGCACGTTCGTCGCGCCGCAGCGCTACGAATCCACGGTACTGGAAATCCGCAATATCGCCGACGAAATCGCCGCGCGTGGCCATCGCCATTCCGCGCGCGTGCTGACGCTCGAACCCAGCGACGATCCGCACGCGCTCGAAGCACTCGGCCTCGCCAGCGGCCCGGCGTTTCACTCGTGCATCGTGCACAACGAAGAGGGCGAGCCGATCCAGTACGAAGATCGCTACGTCAATCCGAAGGTGTTCGCCGAGTACCTGGAGCAGGACTTCACGGTCGAGACGCCGAATCACTACATGGTGCGGCTCGCGCCGATCCAGCGCGCGGAGTTTCGAATCTATGCGCAGAAGCCCGACGCGTATGTGCGGCGGCATCTGATGATGGATATCGGCGAGCCTTGCCTGCAGCTATGGCGCCGCACATGGGTCGGTGACGATGTGGCGACGTCGGTGCAACTGTGGCATCCGGCATCGCGCTTCCATCTGGCGGGCAACGTGTGAGTGGCAGGAGGCGAGCGAGGGCACGGCGGCGTGCGCGCCGCTAGCCCTGGCGCTGCGACAGATCCGGCGTAAATCGACAACCCAGCCGATACCGCGACCCCGGATGTACGAAACGCGCGAACGTGACCGCAACGCCGCTCGTCCATGTGCGGCGCATCAACGTCAGACACGGCTCATCGGCACGAATTTCCAGCCACTCGGCTTCGGCGCGCGTCGGCAGACCCGCGTCGACGACATGCTCGACGTCGTGCGCCGGCACGGTCTCGAACAGATACTCGGACGGCCTTGCCGTGGAGAAATCCTGCTTCAGGAAGTCCGGCGCCGTGACCGGATTGACGTAACGGTCTTCGAGCTGCACCGGCAGGCCGTTCTCGCGATGCACGCAAATCACATGAAACACGGATGCGCCGGGCGCAAGCCCTAAAGCGTTCGACACCGTCACCGGTGCCGTTTCGCGTTGCGAGAGGACGGTGTCGTAACTGTATTCGTGACCCCGCGAGCGGATCTCATCGCCGATATGGGCGATCATCAGCAACGTCGATTGCGGCTTCGTTTGCGCGACGAACGTACCGACGCCGGACACGCGGGTGACGAGGCCTTCATCGGCGAGTTCGCGCAGCGCGCGGTTCACTGTCATGCGCGACACGCCTAACGTCGCGACCAGGTCCAGCTCTGACGGCAGACGGTCGCCCGCTTGTCGCTCGCCCGATTCGATGATCTGGCGGATGTGATTCTTGACCTGTTCGTAGCGGGCAGCCGGTGCATCAGTTGCCACGCGCGCGGTTTTCATCGCCGCGGCGGGCGGGGTGTCGTGAGCTTTGCTGCGGACGGTGGAGGACATCGGCGGCCCTTGCGCTACAGTCCGCGTGAACTGCACGAGTCAGCCAAATCAGGAGGGCATCGGCGCGAGTTCATACCGGCTCCGCATCATCCGGACCGCGCGCCCAGAAGGCGTTGCGGTCAAAGTAGTTTTGCAGGAACTGCCGCAAGCGCGGCTGCCCGGCATCGTGAAAGACTTCGCGCGGTTTGCCTTGCACGGCGATGCGCCCCTGATCGATGAACATGACCTTATCGGCGACCTGCGCGGCAAAACCCATTTCGTGCGTGACGACAGCCATCGTCATGCCGTCGCGCGCGAGCTGCTTCATCACTTGCAATACTTCGCCGACCAGCTCCGGATCGAGCGCCGAGGTCGGCTCGTCGAACAGCATGATGTGCGGCTCCATTGCCAGCGCGCGGGCAATGGCAACGCGCTGCTGCTGGCCGCCCGAGAGTTTCGACGGGTAGGCGTCCCCCTTATGCGCGAGGCCAACGGTTTCCAGCATCGCATTGGCACGGCGGCGCGCTTCGTCGCGTGACAGACTGCGCACGCGCAGCAAGGCTTCCATCACATTGCCGAGCGCGGTCATGTGTGGCCACAGATTGAATTGCTGAAACACCATGCCGACATTGCGCCGCACGCGATTGATCTCGCTTTGCGACGCTCGCACGCGCTTCCCATTGCGCTCGCTATAGCCGAGCAGTTCGCCTTCGATGCGCACGTCGCCCTGATCGTAGGTTTCGAGCGCGGCGAGGCAGCGCAGCAGCGTGCTCTTGCCCGAGCCCGACGGGCCGATGATGCAGACCACTTCGGAGCGGGCGATCTCGAGATCGACGCCACGCAGTACTTCGACTTCGCCAAAGCGTTTCTTCAGGTCGCGCACTTCGATCAGCGGCGCGCCGGGCGGCGTATCGAAAGCAGCGGTGGAAGTGGAGGACGGCATGTCGGCGATAGCGTTCATAAGATGGTCCGGATTCCGTTCATGCCATGAAGCGCGCGATGCGGGTTTCGGCCCACATGCCCGCGCGCGAGGTCAGTTCGACCAGCGCGAGATAGCACACGCACAGCACCAGCAGCGTTTCGACAAAGGCGAAGGTGGCCGAACCGATGCCGGTCAGCACGAAGGTGAGCTCAGGGACGGTGACGATCGACAGCACCGCGGTTTCCTTGCTCAGCACGATAATCAGATTGGTCAACGCAGGCACGATCAGCACCAGCATTTGCGGTACCTGAATGCGCAGGACGGCTTGCCACCGGGTGAGTCCGAGACAGGACGCCGCTTCGAGATGACCCGGCGGCACCGATTGGAAACCGGAGCGGAAGGCTTCGGCGAAATACGCGCTGCCGTATAGGCCCAAGCCGAGCACGCCGGCTGTCATCGGTTCGAGCGTGAGGCCGAAGGACGGGCCGCCGTAGTACAGCAAAAACAGCTGCACCAGAAATGGCGTGCCGCGAAACAGTTCGATATAGAAGCGCAATACGCCGCGCACCCAGCGTCCGCAAAAGAGCTGCAGCACGGCGATGAGAAAGCCGATCAGAATGCCGATCGCGACGCCCGCGGCCCAGGTGCCGAGCGTGGTCGCAAGACCGGCGGCAATCGGCTGCAGGTTGTGCGTGATGACGGTGGGGTCGAGCTTTTGCATGGCCTATTTCAGTCTCGAGCTCAAGGTGGGTCAGGCGTGCTGCAAACGGTATTCGGCGGCATGCGCGACGAGCGCCAGCGTGCCGCAGATCACGAAATAAATCAGCCCGGCCGCGACGTAGGCTTCGAGCGGCCGATAGGTGCTGGCCGCGATATTCTGCGCAGTGCGGGTCAACTCGGCCACACCCACCACCGAAATCAGCGACGAAGCCTTGATCAGCAGCACCATTTCGTTGACGAGCGAAGGCAGCGTCAAGCGAAACGCCTGCGGTACCAGAATGCGCCGCAGCATATCGAACGGTGACAGTCCGAGCATGCGTGCGGCTTCGAGATGACCCGGCGGAATGCTGAGAAACCCACCGCGCAGAATCTCGGCGATATAGGAAGCGGAACACAGCGACACAGCGCTGATCGCCGCGACGATGGGCGATACATTGATCCCGGCAAACGGCAGCAGGTAATACACCAGCAGCAGTTGCACCAGCATCGGCACCCCGCGAAAAAAGAACACGTAGGCGCCGCCGAACATGCGCGCCCAGCGCTTCGGGGAGAGACGTGCCGCACACACGCCGATCGCGACGAAGAAACCGATAAGGAGTCCCGTCAGCGAAATGCCGATGGTAGCGAGCGCCGCATGCAGCAGCAGCGGCAGGCCCTGGAGGAAGACGGTCGTGCTGAACATAAGGGCCGCACTCGCTAGATCAGTGCATTAATAGTTCGGCGCCGGCATCGTTGTCGGCGCATCCATTGCGACCCCGAACCACTTTTTCTGCAAGGTCGCGAGGCGCCCGTCGTTGTGCATTTTCACGAGCGCGGCGTTGAAGGCATCGGCGAGCGGCTTGCTGTCCGCGTCTTTACGCAGGCAGTAAGCAAAGTACACCTTTGCGCCGAACGGCGGCTGCACTACGGCGAAGGTTTCAGGACGTTGTTTGGCGACGTACGCGATGTTGGTCATCGAGTTCGCGACCGCTGCGATGCGGCCGGCGGCGAGATCGGCGTAGGCTTGATTGTTGTCGACGTATTCGCGGATTTCAGGCGGCTTCGGCAAAGTGGCGACGTAAGCCTTCAACTGGTCGAGCTGGGCCGAGCCCTTGCCCGCGCCGACCGTCTTGCCGGCGATATCCGACGATTGCTTGACGGCGGAGTCGTTGGCGCGCTTGAGCAGCGCGTCGGTGGCGTCCGCGATCGGCAGCGTGTACGTGTAGCGTTCCATACGCGCCTTCGTAACCGTCAGCGGGCCGCCCACCATATCGAACTTGCCGGCTTCGAGACCCGGCAGCACGCTCGGCCACGGCAGGTCGATGAAGCGAACCTTCACGCCCATCTCCTTGCCGACCTCGGCGAACAGGTCCTTATTGAAGCCCGCTTGCTGGCCGTTCTCCAGGAAGTCGAACGGCGCGAACTGCATCTCGGTGCCCACCACCAGTTCGCCTGCTTTCTTCACTTTGGCGAGTTGGTCTTCCGCGTGAGCGGTGACGCTTGCCGCGCACAACGCCAGCATAACCAAACGACACTTCCAGCCTGCAAGGATGCTCATGGGATTCTCCGGTTGGCAAAGCGGTGTCGCGCGAAAGCGGTTTGTCAGTAGGGACCGGCGCGAGTCATGCGATGCAGTATATACCGCAGTTTTCGCGCGAAATAAATAAACTCGCGAGTAGAGAAAAGCCCTTACGTGAAGGCGTGCAAAGCAACTTGCGGGTCCGCTTTTGGCGGTATATACAACTGGAATGCACGAGGCGCGCGAACCTGTCGCGAACGATTCATCAGCCTCTTTCGTCAGTTGAATTGACTAGCCCACCAGGGAGCAATGCAATGCCCGTGACCCGCATTCCGATCATCGACCTTGCCGGCGTGCGTGCCGGCGACCCGCAGGCTTTGACGCGAGTAGCGCACGAAATCCGCGAAGCGTGCACGACGATCGGCTTCTTCTACATCATCAATCACGGCGTGCCGCAAGCGGCAATCGATGCGGCCGAACAGGCGGCCCGTACGTTCTTTGCGTTTCCGGTGGAGACGAAGCGGCGCGCGGCGGTCAATCAACGGCATCGCGGTTTCAACGCTCTCGGCGACGCCACCATGTATCAGGCCAAGCGCCCCGACTACAAGGAATTCTTCAGCATCGGCCTGGAGTTGCCTGAGGATGATCCCGATGTGAAGGCGGGACAGGCGCTGCGAGGGCCGAACAACTGGCCGGATTTCATGCCGGAGCTGCGGCCTGCGCTCTACGGTTATTACGAAGCGGTCGCCGCATGCGGCGCCGACCTGTTGCGTGCCGTCGCTGTGAGTCTCGGCGTCGACGAACATTTCTTCGCGCCGCGCTATACGAAGCGGATGCAGCGCACGCAGATGGTCTACTACCCGCCGCAGCCGCCCCAATCGGACGCGGATCAGTTCGGCGTCGCGCCACATACCGACTACGGCTGCATTACGCTGCTGTGGCAGGATCGGGTGGGGGGCTTGCAGGTGCGCGAGATCGCCAACGATACGTGGGTCGATGCGCCGCCGATCGAGGGCAGCTTTGTGGTGAACGTCGGCGATCTGCTGGCGCGTTGGACCAATGACCGCTTCCGCTCCACCTTGCATCGCGTGATCAATGCGTCGGGGCGCGAGCGCTATTCGATCGCGACATTCTACGATCCCACGTACGGTGCAACGGTCGATCCGCGCGAACTCGGTACGAGCGATGCCGAACTCAAGTACCAACCGGTCGCAGCGGGTGACTACATCCTCGGGCGAATCAACGATTCGATGGGTTATCGCAAGAAAGCGGCAGCTGAAGGCACGCAAGGAACCCCTGCATGACAGATAACAGTTTGGCAAACGGCGCAACCCATAGCGCAGCGCCGCTTTCCGCGACGCTCGACGCGCTGCGCGCCGCGCTCGGCGCCGACGCGGTGCGCATTGGCGAGCAGATCGGCGAACACGCGATGACCGATTGGACCCGCCACGACCCGACGCGTCCCGCCGCGCTGCTTTTGCCGCGCAGCACGGAAGAAGTCTCGCGTGCGCTGGCCATTTGTCACGCAGCGCATCAACCGGTGGTGCCGCAGGGCGGCATGACCGGTCTCGCGGGCGGCGCGATTGCGCGCGCGACGGATATCGCGTTGTCGCTGGAACGGCTCACCGGCGTCGAAGAAATTGACGCCGCGTCGGCCACGCTAACCGTGCGTGCCGGCACGACCTTGCAAACCGCGCAGGAAGCCGCCGCCGAAGCGGGCTTCGAACTCGCACTCGATCTGGGCGCGCGCGGCTCGTGCCAGATCGGCGGCAATCTGGCGACTAACGCGGGCGGCAATCGCGTGATCCAGTCGGGCACCGCGCGCGATCAGGTGCTCGGTCTCGAAGTCGTGCTCGCCGACGGCGACGTGCTGACTTCGCTCGGCAAGATGGTCAAGAACAACACCGGCTATGACCTCAAGCACTGGTTCATCGGTTCGGAAGGCACGCTCGGTGTGATCACACGCGCGGTGTTGCGGCTCCATCCGCCACGCGCGGCGCGCCACACTGCGCTCGTCGCACTCGACGATTACGACGCCGCCGTGAACCTGCTGCGCCGTCTGTCGACGCGCTTTGGCAACGACATCGGCGCGTTCGAGATCATGTGGCCGGATTTCTATGATTTCGGCGTGAAGCTGACGGGCACGCGCTCGCCATTCGCCGATTCGCACCCGCTCTATGCACTGATCGAACACGCGAGTTTCGACGCAAGTGACGGCGGCGAACGCTTCTCCGCCGTGCTGACCGAAGCGCTCGATTCAGAAGCGATCCGCGACGCCGTGATCGCGCAATCGGTGGCCGACGCGCGGGCGCTATGGGCGATTCGCGAATGCACTGCGGAGTTTCCGGTGCGGCTCGATCCGATTAACTTCGACGTGAGCTTGCCCATCGGCGAGATCGGCGCCTTCGTCGACCGTTGCCGCGCAGCGCTTGATCAGCGCTGGCCAGGCAACGTGTCGTATTTCTTCGGCCATATCGGCGATTCGAATCTGCATCTCACCGTCGACGGCCATTCGATTCCCGGCGTCGAGCATCACGCGGTGTATGCGTTCGTCTATGAGATGCTGGGGCCGTTGCGCGGTTCGGTATCGGCGGAACACGGGATCGGCTTGCTCAAGCGCGAGTTCTTGCCGATCTCGCGTTCGCCTGCTGAATTGGCTGCGATGGCCGCCATCAAACATGCGCTGGACCCGCACGGCATTCTGAATCCGGGCAAGTTGTTCTGAACAGGGTGTGCCGCGCGCCAGCAGCTCGCGCGCGTAACGCGCGGCTATGCCCTTGCAGTTTCGTCAATGCGCCGCGACGGAATCCATTCCGGTCGACGTGACTGCGGGTTGCGCAGCGGGCGAGGCGAGATAGTCGAGCAGCGCCTTCGCCTCTTTCGGATGCTCGGCGCCCACCGGGATGCCCGCGGCATACCGCGTCACGGATTGCACCGACTCAGGAATCTTTCCGACGAAGGTGACGCCCGGCACCGGCAGCACTTCGCTGACCTGCTGGAATCCTACTTCGTAATCGCCATTGGCGACCACCGAGGCGACCGGGATCTTCTGAATTCTCTTCGCCTTGGCTTTCACCTGATCCTCGATGCCGAGCTTCCTGAAGAGCTCGCGCTCGATATAGACACCGCTCGCGCTGTCCGAGTAGGCAATCGATCTGGCGTGAAGCAAGGTCTCTTTCAGCGCATCGACGGAGCCGATATCCGGTTTCGGCGCACCGCTACGCACGACCATACCGATGCGGGAATCGGCGAGTTCGACGCGCGATCCGGGAATCACCTTGCCTTGCTTGATCAGCTCGTCGAGCGCGTAGCCGACCATGATGACCACGTCCGCGTGCTCGCCGCGGTCGAGCCGGTTCGGAATGGCTTCGGGTGATTTGCCCATCGAAGGCCCGAGTATGGTGTCGAGCGTATTGCCCGTCGACGCCGTGAACTTGGGGCCGAGCAGTTTATATGCGGCGGTGAATCCGCCCGAACTCATCACGCGGAGTTCGGCGGCCTCCACGTGTGCCGTTGCAACGGTGCCGGCCAGCAGCCCGGCGGTCAACAAGGTCTGAAAGAAGGGTTTCATCCGGATAAGCGTGGCAGTCTGATAGGGATAAAGGCGTGATCGGCTCACGAGCCCAGGCAAGCCGACCACAAAACGTGGCGACTCGCCGCCCTTATACATACCACACCTGAACCAGCGCCAGCACAGCGAGCGGCGCGCAACACTTGCACGCGCTTACGGGATACGCTGGTTCGACCCAATCGCAACGCTGCGCGCAACCTCCGTCAATGCGCATTCAGATACCGCGCAATCACCGGATAGACATCCACCGCCGCATTCTTGCCGAGGATGCAGTCGATGTGCCCATAGTTGGGAATCAGATGCCGCTCGTACGGCTGCTCGGGCCATTGTTGGACCAGCATGTCATAGGTCAGCAAGGTGCTCTTCGGCAGATAGGTTTCGTTTTTCTCGCCGTGAATGAAGCCGATCGGCAGGCGCAAGCCGTCCAGGCCCTTCATGCCGTCCGCGCCGCTCAGGTAGACGTCTTTGCCGTCGGCATCGACGACCTTGCCCGCCCGCACCATCGCAGCGAGATGCTTGAAGACGGCGATGTCGTGCACGCCGAGCAGTTCCTGCAGATTCGCATGAAGCGTCTCATTCAGCTGCTCGTGTTCGTAGAGCAGGCCGTAAAGGAAGGTTGCCCGGTGGCAGATTGGGCTGCCGCAGCCCTGTTTATGACTGAGCGGGTAGAGCCGCAACGCTTCGTCGAGCAGGTTCTGGGGCCACGACCTGTGCTCCGTAAAAGCGGTCAGATCGAGCACGCCGAGATGCTGCATGATGTCAGGGACGTGCAACCCGCACTTGATCTTTTCCAGCGTGCCGGGCACCGGATGCGCGGAGACCTGTGAGATGACCGCCGAGCGCACGCCCTTGAGGCCGTGCAGCAGCGACATGGTCAAGGCCAACCCACCCATGCAGTGGCCCAGTACCTGAATGTCCGGCACCTTGGTCAACTCCCGCACTTTGGCGACCGCCGCCGGAATGTCCTCACGAGCGACTTTGTCGACATTGGTCGGCACCATCACGCTCGGCATTTCGATGCTGACGCGCAGATCGACGAGCCACACGTCGTAGCCGGCCGCACAGAGATACTCTACCAGGTTGGTGCCGATCAGATCGGTGGAGTAGATCCGGCTCGACACACCCGAGCCGTGGATCAGCAGCACGGGGCGCAGCGGTTTGTCGGACGGCCCGGCGTAGCGCGTGAGTCGAAGCCTGGTCCCGTCGGCTGTGTCGAAGAAGACGACTTGCGGCGCGGGCGCGCGCAGTGCTCGCTTGAGGCGCGGCTCGGCCTTCGGATCGTAAAACTGCAAGGGCGCGGCCACGCCGCCGTGTTCGGTGAACAGCACGCCGGCAAAAAACTTGCCGAACTTCAGCGTCCATTCAAGGCGCGATGTCAGGTCAGGGGTGTTGGTGACCTCGAGCGTGCGTTGCTGCTTGAGGAAATTCTCGGGCGTAATGATCAGCGTTGCCTTGCCGATCGCTGGCGCATCCGCTTGCGCCGAGTCGCGGAGTTCGGCGTAGAGCGTGTTGGTCTGCTCCCATAGGTTGATCGGCGACGTACGCGTGATGATTTTCTGTCCCGTCAGGTAGTACTTCTTGCCATCCGTGGAGTTGAGCGTCATGCGGTAATTCATGTTGCGCTCGTCCACATCCGATTCGTTGACCACGAACAGATTGAAGGTGCCGTCCGTGATCGTCATCGGTTGTGCCGAGAGCGCGGGGCAGGTCAGCGTGCCCGTAGTGTGGGCCAGATGTTGCGGATTGCTCAGCATATCGGCCAGATCGTCCGATTCCACCGTCAGCGTGAATTGAATCGGACTGGTGGCGGCTTCGCCCGCCACGGCCGGCGTATACGTACCGATCATCGTTTCGGTGAAACGCAGGCCGATCTTCTGGGGCGTGGGCGTAGCGGCCGTGCCCTTGGCCTCGTAATCGATGTTCCAGCCGCGCGCGTTGGCGAGCAGCGCGCAATTGCGTTCCGCCAGCGCGGAAATCGTCAGCAGCGGATTGACGCCGAGCGACATCGGCATGACCGCGCCGTCCATCACGTATAGCCCTTCGTGCACCGCATTTCCGCTCGTGCCGCTAAAGACTCGCCCCTGATGATCGACGACGCCACGCGCCGCGTCCTCGCCCATCCCGCAGCCGCCGAGCGGATGCACGGTGACAATCTGGTTGCCGAGCAATCTGGTCGAAATCGGGTTGCGCATGTATTTGCCGCCGAGCGGCACCTGCGCTTTCTCGAGCGTTTCTTCGACGGTCTGGAAGATCGGCTGCTTGCCGGCGTTCGGCCAGGCGATGCGCGCCCTGCCTTTGTCGTTCACGCTGATCTGGCCGCTTTCGTCGTCATGCGCCATCACCAGGTAGGTTTGCGTGTGATTGAGCGCGCCGTGATAGGGGCCGCGCAGGAAGCTCTCGATCACGCGCGCGTCGTAGCCGAACGGTTCGTCGTCGGCGCGCGGCGCGGGAATGTCGACGCCTTCGAACGGCGCGGCGCCGCCGAGCAGGGCGACCAGCGCGGCGCCGACCGGCCCGGCGAGCGAGCCTTCTTCGATGACGAAGCCGTCAGTCACGTTAGCGGTGTCGCGGTGGTCGATGATGCCGGTAATCGTCGGCCCGACCGGTGGGATGTCGCCCTTCTTGTGGGCGCCCCAGCCGACGCCGTTGATCACCTCCTCGGTGTTGTACGCGAAGGCGAGCACGTCGCCGTTGCCGGTGAGGTGCTGGCCGAGCATGTCCGACACGCTCAAGCCCTCCTTGCGCGAGCGCAGCAGCAGGGCGGTCGAACCGATCGTGCCGGCCGACATGATGACGACATCGGCGCTCACGAACAGATCGGGTGCGTCATAACTCTCGCGGCCCAGCTTCACTTCCTGAAAGCGCACGATCCACTTTTGCGTGGCGGCGTCGCGCAACACCGAATGCACTGCGGCGCCCGTGAAAATATGGGCGCCGTGTGCGACCGCATCGGGCAGGTAGTTCATGTGCGTCGAATTTTTCGCGTCGTAGTTGCAACCCGAGTTGCAATCGCCGCATCCGACACAGGCCTTCTGCTCGACGCCCGCAGCGTTGATGCGGTCCTCGAAAGTGACGGTGACCGGCGGCGGATAAAAGCGATCTTCCATGCCGAGCGCCTGCGCGGATTTTTTCAGCGCCAGCAGTTTCGGCAACTGCAAAAAATCGCCGGACACCGCCGACGGCTGCAGCATGGCGCGAGCCAGTTCGTAGCCCTTGTCGCGTCCCGCCTTGTCGGCGCGGAGCGCAGCGGGCCAGCGGTCGTCGTCCCATAAGCGCGGTTCGGCTTCGAGCGCAACATTCGCGTTGATCAGCGAGGTGCCGCCCAGTCCGCAGCCCACCACCGCATTCACGTCTTCATTCACGTGCACTTCGAGCAGCGCGAGCGGTGAGCCAATTTGCGCGAGGGCGGTGTTGTATTGCACCTCGGCGGCGCCTTCGATCGGCGTGCGTGGATAGTCGCCGGCCATAAATTCGCGCCCGCGTTCCAGCACGCACACGTTTTTGCCGGCACGCGCCATGCGGCTCGCGGCAATCGCACCGCCATATCCCGATCCCACCACCACCACGTCGTAATGCGACTGCATTGCTGTCAGGGCGCTTGATAAGCGGTTCATTCAGACCACCTCGTCAGGAAGGGGATGCCGGGTAGGGGAACCCGGACTTCGGAAGGAAGACGGCGTGCGGCTGCGGCTTTTTTATCGTAGGCGGTGCGCGATGACAAAAAAAGGCGCATCGTACGTGGCGCGCGACACTTGCGTGGGGCGTGCCCGATTTCCGGGGAGGGGAAAAAGCCGCCGTCGGCCGACGCCGGTCTGTCAATGCGCTTTTAGGCGGCTACTTCATTCATTTCGCTGTCGCTCGATTCGGCGGCGAGCAGGTTCAAGGCGATCAGAATCGCCGCGCGGTTGTCGAGATCGATCTCGATGCCGAGCACGTCGATCAGCCAGCGGCCGATCTTCGTATTGGAAAATTCGTCGGCCCCGGCCGTCTTTTTCATGGTGACGCCAAGTTTGACGGCGCGATAGTGATACGAGGGGACACGATGCTGAGCAGCGACTGCCGAGAGGCCGCCTTTTCCTTCCGAGCACCAGCCAAGGCTGCCGGCCAGCACGATGCGCTCCGGCTCGTCGAGGCTGTCGATAAAAGTCCGGGCCGCGAGCCGCACGCGTTGTTCGTCGAGGCCGTATTGCAGCAACACGCTTTCGACCGGGTCTTCCAGCGCTTGCGCGTGCAGATCGATTTCCTGCGCCATGCCTTCGTTTTCCATCGACACGTTGCGTTGATGGCCGGCGCTGCGCAGACAGTCGATCAGGTAACGGCGAAAATACGCGCACAGTGCGTAGCCGTTGGACGGTGCGCTGTCGGCGCAGGCATTCGTTTCCGTGTGGCCGGGCGCGAGGCGCAGAACTTTCGCGTAGATGAACTGCGCGACCAGTTCTTCCTTGTCTTCACCGAGCGCCTGCAGTTCAAGCGGGTGATAGGTGCGTAGCGCCCGCTTGACCAGATCGACCATCGACACCATCTCGTCGGCGGACAACTGGGTACGCCGACGCCACAGGTCGGGCAGGATCGCATCGTCGAGATTGCGGACGAACGCGTGGCTCGGAACTGCGCCCATGAAAACCTCCATAAAGGGTTAGGCAATGAGCGCGGGGAGCCTCGACTGCAGGCAATGAAAGGGGTGTTGGAACTTTTGAGCCGCGCTGGAATGTGAAGCCAGTATGGTTTCCGGCGGGCGCTTCGCCTATATGGATTAAGTGGTAGCTGATGGGTAAACTGCCGGGTAAACCATCCGCGCGTCTGCCTGTTCGCCGTCTGATGACCGTGCGCTGCACCAAAAGGCTGCAGCGCGCGATGGAGCACCGCAACACCTGATGCAGCAACTCCCGCGCAGCACGTCAGGCCCGCCGTGCCTGCGTCGCTGAGCTTGCGTCCTACGCCATCGAATCCGGTCGACAAAGGAGACCGCATGATGCGGGCTGATCCAATCCAGCGTGCAATCGACGAAGACCTTGTGCGCGTGCTGTACGCGCAAGATCCCATCGCCTTCTTTTCGCACTGGTTCTCGATTGCGGTGCTGGTGGCGATCTACTGGCCGCACGTGCCGTCGCCGCCGCTGTTCATCGCGTGTTTCGGGTTTTATGCGGCCGCCAATTGCGGTGGCCTGGCGCTGTGGATCTGCAATCGCCGCTACCCGCATCTCGCGACGCCACGCGGCTGGATCAACCTGCATGCGCTGCGCGGCGTGCTGCTGTACAGCGCGCCGGGGCTTGCGGTGTGGTTCGCGTTCCAGAGTCCTCAAGCCGATTTGCCGCTGCTGCACACAGTGATGATCGTCACGCTGGCGGCCGGCGTGTTCATGTCGAACGGCTTCGATCTGCTGAACTTTTCGACCGCGATTCCGTTTCTGCTGTTTCCGGCGATCGTGCTGCATTTCGGCACGCATACATTCGATCGCACCATTCTCGCCATCGTCCTCGCGTTCTTCTTCTGCGCGATCAACGTCTATGCGGTGAGTTATCGCAAGCTGTTCCAGCAGGTCGTGCAGGCGCGCGTCGATCAGCAGTATCTGGCGGAGTCGCTGGCGGCGCAAAAGCGTGTCGCCGAAGAGGCCAGTCTTGCCAAAACGCGATTTTTTGCAGCCGCGAGCCACGATTTGCGCCAGCCGCTGCATGCGATCGGCTTGCTGGCGGCTTCGCTCAACGACTCGGCGGCGACGCTCGTGCAGCATGCCAGGACGGCTCAGCACATCGTTTACAACGTCGAGGCGTTGAATCAGCTGTTCAACCAGGTGCTCGATCTCGCCCGGCTCGAAAGCGGCGTGACCCAGGTGATCCGCTTGCACTTCCGGCTGTCGGAACTGTTCGAGCGGGTCGGCAGCCAGTACCGTCCGCAGGCGGCGGCCAAGGGGCTGGCGCTGCGGATCGCGCCGTCTTCGGTGGTCCTGCATGACGATCCGGTGCTGCTCGAACGTGTGCTGAGCAACTTGCTCTCGAACGCAGTGCGCTACACCGAGGAAGGCGCGATCTGGGTCGGCTATCGTCGAGCAGGGCGTCATTCGGGCGGCTATATCGAGGTGCGCGATTCCGGCATCGGCATTCCGGCCGAGGAACACGAGCGCATCTTCGAAGAGTTTTACCAGGTTGCCAATCCGCAGCGCGACGCCCGTCAAGGGCACGGTCTGGGCTTGCCGACGGTGAAGCGCCTCGTCGAAATGCTCGGTGGCGAGTTGCAACTGCGCTCGGCGCCGGGCCGTGGCTCGGTTTTCCGCTTTCCGGTGCAGGCGGGCGACGCTGGCGGCATTGTCGCGAGCCTGAACGAGGCGGTGGCGGGTGGGCCGTCGGCGCAGGGGCGGCGCGTGCTGTGCATCGACGACGAACCGTCGATTCTCGAAGGCCTCACCAGTCTGCTGGGACGCTGGGGTTGCATCGTGCGCGGCGCACGCGACGAGGTCGACGCGCTCGTCGCGCTGGAAGACGGTTTCGTACCGGATGCCGTGTTGTGCGACTACCAGCTGGCTAATCACCGAACCGGCGCGCAAGCGCTCTCGGCCGTGCGCAATATGCTCGGGCGCGCGGGTCACGACGGTGTGGTGACTTTGCTGATCACGGGCGATATGGCCTCGGCCGAACTGGCGGCGCTGGCCCTGCAGGGTATTCCGGTGCTGCACAAACCGGTCACGCCGGCGCGGTTGCGGCGCACTCTGGAAATGCTGTGGCAGCAGGCGGAACTGGATAAAGGGCGGGCGGCGTGAAGGGTGACATGAAGGGCGGCGGCATAAGCGCCGCCCGTCGATCTGTTATTACAGGGTTTTCCCGGCCTCGAGCCAGCCGTTGATCACGGCGATCGCCGTGGACCGGTTGTGTACGCCGAGCGCCCGGAAGATCACGGACAGATGCACCTTTACCGTCCCTTCCGCGACGCCCAATTCACGCGCGATCATCTTGTTGGTCCAGCCGCGATGCACCAGCCGCATGATGTCCTGCTGTCGCGGCGACAGGTTCTCCAGCAGATGTTGCTGATGCGGCTGCAGCGCCGAGATTTGCGTGATCGGTTCCGTGAGTGCGGTACCGCCCTGAGTCGGGGCGTGCCCGGCGTCATGGGCGGCAAGCTCGGCGGGCGCTTCGGCGCGCACGGGTGCGGCTTGCGTCTCGCGCGAGCCCAGCAGGCTGAGTGCCTCCATCGGCACATAGGCCCCGCCCGACAACACCAACTCGATCGCCTTGAGCATGACGCTGGCGGGTTGCCGCTTGGGCACGAAGCCGAGCGCGCCGGCGGCCAGCACCGCGCGCATCTCGTCGGGCGACTCTTCGGCGGAGAGCACGACGACCGGCAACGCCGGATTCGCCTTCAACAGCACTTCGAGCGACGACGCGCCGGTCATACCTGGCATATGCAGGTCGACGATGGCGAGGTCGTGGTCGGCGTCGGGCCGCGCGGCGGCGGCGAGGGATTCCCAGCTATCGGCTTCGTCGAATTGCGCGTCGGGATCGAGCCCGCGCAATAGTCCTTTGACGCCTTGCCGGATCAGTTCATGGTCGTCGGCCACAAGAAACTTCATGATGTCTCCGCGAGTCGGGACTGCGCGTTGTGGACTGCCACGGTCGTGCTTCTGGCTCTACTTCCCGTTTTACTTCTATTCTCGATTCGCGTCATTGCCGGCTACCCCGCGATCATATGCCGATCGGTGGTGCGGCGCGCCTTGCGGTTTGCCGCACGAATGAACATCTATTTATGTAATCGCCGGCTGGTTCGATGCACCAGCATTATGTGTAAGGTAGGTCTCCCGCGCATAGGTTCCGGCTTGTTACGAAGACGAGCCGCACGGCGCAATTTTTGAAGCCGTCCACGCGGGAATCCGCAGGTTATGCGCGCCAGATGAAATTAGGCAAGTGCATGATTCACTTGATTGCAAATAACGTCGCATTCATCAGAAGCTTGAACGCGAAGCCGAGCGACATCGCTGAGGCAACGCCTAAGCACCATAGCGCGACGAACCACAGCCAGCCCGGCAGCCGGCGCCCCGGCGTTTGAGACGCGCCACGGGCGGCGCTGTCGCCCGTGTTCTTAGTGATAGTGATGTTGGTCGCCATGACGCACCTTGCCACGAAATACCCAATAACCCATCGTCGTATAAGCGATGATGACCGGTAGAATTACTGCTGCGCCGACTAGCGTGAACATCTGGCTCGAGCGCGGCGCAGCGGCTTCCCAGAGCGTCATGCTCGACGGAATCGCATAAGGCCACAGGCTTACCAGCAGCCCGGCATAACCGAGCAGCACCAGCAGAAGCGCCAGCACGAACGGCGTGTTGTGATGCCGCGCACGCACCGCACGGTGCATGAAGAAGGCGCAGATCGCCACGAGGAACGGCACAGGCAGCAGACGGTAGAACAGGTTGTCGTGAAACCAGCGTTGCGCGATATTCGGATCTTGCAGCGGCGTCCAGAGGCTGACCATCGCGATGAAGCCGAGCAGCACGAGCGTTAGCGGCCACACCACGCGATGCAGCCGGCGTTGCAGATCGCCTTCGGTTTTCGCGACCAACCAGCAGCAGCCGAGCAGCGCGTAGGTGATCACCAGACCGAGACCCGTCAGCAGACTGAACGGCGTGAGCCAGCCGAAGGCATCGCCCGCATAGCCGCCGTCGATCACCGGAATGCCTTGCAGGAACGCGCCCAGCACGATGCCCTGAAAGAACGTCGCGCCCGCCGAGCCACCGATGAACGCCAGATCCCACAGATGTTTCGTGCGCTTGGCCTTGGCGCGAATCTCGAACGACACGCCGCGGAAAATCAGGCAGACGAGCATGAAGATCAGCGGCAGATACAGTGCAGACAGCACGGTCGAGTAGACCACCGGAAACACCGCGAACAGCGCGGCGCCGCCGAGTACCAGCCAGGTTTCGTTGCCGTCCCACACGGGCGCGACGGTGTTCATCATCAGGTCGCGTTCTTTCTCATCGGGGAAGAACGGGAAGACGATGCCGATGCCCAGATCGAAGCCGTCCAGCACCACGTACATGAATAGGCCCAGCGCAATGATCGCGGCCCACGCTACGGTTACGTCCATTTTCTTTCTCGCAAGCAGGAAGTGAAGCAGTGAGGTTAGGCGGCGTCGATCATGTGATCGGCGGCGGACAGCGGGCGGCGCGCGGTCTGATTCGGCACGTGCTCAGGCACGCCGTGCGGCGTCTGTCCCGGCAATGCCGGACCCGCGCGCATCAGCTTGAGCATGTAGTAGATGCCGGTGCCGAACACGAGGAAGTAGACGACCACGAAGGCCATCAGGGAGATGCCGACCTGCTGCGTGGTGAGCGGCGATACGGCCTGCGAAGTGCGCATCACGCCGTACACCACCCACGGCTGACGGCCTGCTTCAGTGGTGACCCAACCCGCCAGCAACGTGATGAAGCCGGTCGGGCCCATGGCCACGGCGACGCGCTGGAACCACTTCGCTTCGAACAGGCGTTCGCGGCGGCGCAGCACCCATGCGGCCAGCGACATCAGGATCATCAGCACGCCGAGCCCGGCCATGATGCGGAAGCTCCAGAACACCACCGTCGAGTTCGGTCGGTCTTGCGGCGGGAATTCCTTCAGGCCGCGAATTTCGCCATCCCAGCTATGCGTGAGGATCAAACTGCCAAGGTGCGGAATCGATACGGCATAACGCGTGGTCTCCGCCTGCATATCAGGAATGCCGAAGAGATTCAGCGCGGTGCCGCCTTTCTCGGTTTCCCACAGACCTTCGATCGCGGCGATCTTGGCCGGCTGATATTTGCGCGTGTTCAAACCATGCTGATCGCCGACGAATGCCTGGATCGGCGTGAGGATCAGGAGCAGCCAGAGCGCCATCGAAAACATCTTCTTGACGGCAGGATCGCGCCGGCCGCGCAGCAGATGCCATGCGCCCACCGCCGACACCACCAGCCCCGCGACAATGAATGCCGCGAGCGCCATATGCGCAAGCCGGTACGGGAACGACGGATTGAAAATGATCTTGAACCAGTCGAGCGGCACGACGTGGCCGTCGACGACTTCAAAGCCTTGCGGCGTTTGCATCCAGCTATTGGACGCGAGGATCCAGAAGGTTGAGATCAGCGTGCCGATCGCCACCATCAGCGTGGCGCCGAAGTGGGCGCGCGGACTCACGCGCTGCCAGCCGAACAACATGATGCCGAGGAAGCCCGCTTCGAGGAAGAACGCGGTCATGACCTCGTACATCAGAAGAGGTCCGGTGATGGGCCCCGCGAAACTGGAGAAGCCAGACCAATTGGTGCCGAACTGATAGCTCATCACGACGCCGGACACGACGCCCATCCCAAAGGCGACTGCGAAGATCTTCGACCAGAACAGGCAAAGATCTTTGTAGTACGCCTTGCCGGTTTTCAGCCAGCGCCATTCGAGGACAGCGATAAAACTGGCGAGGCCGATGCTGAGCGCCGGAAAAACAATGTGAAACGAAACAGTGAACGCAAACTGAATGCGGGCGAGATCGAAGGCCGAGATTGCGGAGTTCATGAGCGTGAAGGTCGTGACGCCCGGGAGGGCGGACTACGCGCGTCGACCGTTGTCGGTGCGCACTGCGCTGGGCAGATGGCGCAAGAGTAGGGGATGAGGAAAATTTTTGCTGCAATGCGACGTGCGTCAAAAAACCACGTTGTTTTGCACGTATTTTCGTTTTTGAGACGGCAAAGCCTTGATAGGTATCAAGTTTTCCTGAGTACGTCCTTGCGTGCGTCTCTCGGGGTCTGCGCGGAACTGCGGCAATAGACCGCGCTGCAACAACGTGGCTCTGGCGTCTTTGTGGTTAAGTCCTGCGCTGCGGATGCCGCATTCCAGACATGTCAGTCAGCAAGAGATCGCCGCACCAGGCGGCGCGGGCGCTCAACAGCGCGCGGCGAAGCCTAGGCGATCGAGATAAACAGCTGCTTGCCACACGCGGCCGCGTATCTGCGCAGCGTATCGACAGAAGGCGAATGCTGCCCCGACGCAAGCGCGCGTTCCAGCCGGGTGATGGCCGGCGCTTTCGTGCCCATGCGCTCGGCGACTTGCGCTTGCGTCAGGCCGGCTTCGCGGCGCGCGGCGAGCATCTGGTCGAGCAGCGCGAATTCTTCGCGGTTCAGCCGCTCGTATTCGGCGCGTACTTCGGGATCGGCGAGCGCCTGCTCGCGCATTGCCTTATAGGTTGCCATTTCTGATCTCCAGCAGTCTTTTGCGCGCGACGTCCAGTTCGTTGCGCGGCGTTTGTTGCGACTTCTTCACGAAGCTGTGAAGCATGACGATTTTCCGTTCCACGATCGAGCAGTAGAACACTCTGGCGATGCCTTCCGCGCCTTTGAGGCGCATTTCGAACAAGCCACCACCCATTGATGCGGTGTGCGGCTCGCCGAGATTCGGTCCGTATTCCTCCATGCGATCGGCCAACGCGATGAAGCGTGCAAGCAGCGTTTTCGGCAGGGAAGCAACGTTCACTTTGACCTTTTCGTTGTAGAAGTCGATCGTAAATGTCATTGGATTCAATGATAACAAATATGTTATTAACGCGCAAGCAAGCCACCTCGCAGTTTGTTGCTGTCAGTCAGCAAAAACTGGGCGCATTGCCTGGCAGGAAATCGAACGACAGGAAGAGGGCGAAAGCAGGACCGCGATGAGCGGTTACAACGGCGTTGGCGCAACCAGGGCCATTCGTCACCATCCGACAATAACGCCGTTCGCGCCGACTTTCTATTAGCCGGTTAGCTAGCCAACAGGCTAGTTTGCTTCTAACATGCAAGCAGCTAACCGGCGGTTCCTTCGGCGTCATCGCATACCTGAAATGGATGCGCGCTGCATCGCCATCCTGTTTCATTCCTGATAGTCATTTCGAACACCACGTGAACCGACTGGTTCTTCGTGCGCCCGTCATCAAAATGCGTTGCAGACCGTGTCATGCTTGAGCAAGCGTCTCATCGTGCATCGACTGGTCGTTTCCCTCGCATGCTCCACTCACGCGCGCCGAGTTCGTCCTGCATTCGCTGTTAACGGTTTTCATTGGGCGGCACGGCGTGTGCTGCCCGACCGGTTTGAGCGTCACGCTTCATCCACCTGCCGGTGACGGCAGACTTCATCCAAAAGGAGTCGACAGATGAGCACGATCACCACGAAAGACGGTACGGAAATTTTCTACAAGGATTGGGGCAAAGGGCGCCCGGTTGTCTTCTCGCACGGCTGGCCGTTATCCGCAGATGCATGGGACGCGCAGATGCTGTTCCTCGGCGGCAAAGGCTTTCGCGTGATCGCGCACGACCGGCGCAGCCATGGCCGTTCAGCGCAGACGTGGGACGGCAACGATATGGACACCTATGCCGACGATCTCGCCGCGCTGATTGAACACCTCGATCTGCAGGACGCCACCATGGTCGGCCATTCGACCGGCGGCGGGGAGGTCGCGCACTACATCGGCCGTCACGGTACGAAACGCGTGGCGAAGGCTGTGCTGATCGGCGCGGTGCCGCCGCTGATGCTGAAGACTGAGGGCAATCCGGAGGGCACGCCGATCGGCGTGTTCGACGGCATCCGCAAAGGTGTTGAGGCGGATCGCTCGCAGTTTTTCAAGGATCTCGCGCTACCGTTTTACGGTTACAACCGTCCGAACGCGAAGGTGTCGCAAGGTGTGATCGATTCGTTTTGGGCGCAAGGCATGGTCGGATCGATCAAGGGCTTGTACGACTGCATCAAACAGTTCTCCGAAGTCGACTACACGGAAGACCTGAAGAAGATCGACGTGCCGACTCTGGTACTGCATGGCGACGACGACCAGATCGTGCCTATCGATGCTGCAGGCCGCAAGACTGCGAAGATCGTGAAGAACGCCACGCTCAAGGTCTATCCGGGCGGGCAGCACGGCATGTGCACGGTGGAGGCGGACAAGGTGAATGCCGATCTACTGGAGTTCATCGGCTCGTAATGCGTTGATGTAGCAAGTGCGGCTGGCGAGGGGCGATTGTTCCGCGCTGGTGCTGGCCGCGCCCGTACCCGCGTACGGCGGTCGCCGCTCAGGCAGTTGGCCAGCCGATGCGCGCCGCTCGGCGCAATGTCGAGCGAACCACCAACCGGTGGAACGGAGCGATGGCGAGGATATAAAAACGCCCAAGCCCGTTGTGACAGTGCACGACCGTGGACAGAATCAGATAGCGCGCGCTGCCCTCGTGCGTATCGCGCGTTTGCTGCAATATCGAAAGCCGGAAGTCCAGATGGTTGTCGTTCTCGCCGAGAATGATCTCGCGTGCGCTGCGCGCGTAGATTCGGAAGAAGTCGACCCGATCCCTTGAGCCGGGTGGATTCGCGATGCGCAACTGTTTCGACGTCTTGAGCCCGAGGCGGGCGACTAACGCATCACGCAACCCCAGCAGTTTCGCGATCCATCTCGCCTGATGGGCGAACATAAAGCGCGCGAGCAATTCCGGGTCGTCGATTGCGTTGTCCGGCAAGCGGACGGCGTACGCGTCTGCGAGGTCCGGGGCATCGTACATGCGGGCCACGCCGGATTCGGCCGGCACGGCAACGGAAAGCACGGAACGGTTGGCATCTGGCATAGGAAGGTGCTGCGCCGAAAAGAGATCGAGGTGGACAGGGCGATTTCGCCGCGGGGTGCCGCAGTTCGATCGCGCACTTGCGCGTCAAGTCTACGCGTGCTCGACGGCGCGCGCTCAAGCATCGGTGTCTATTGCGGCAACCGGCCGCATGCGCTGGATGACGTATGCGGCAGGCATCAATATGCGCATCAAGTTATACGACGTCACATAAATTAGTGGCGACGTATGTGTTTGTTTGCAAAAGGCAAATCGCCATACATGTCAAATTTGTACGGGTAAATGCCTGGTTGAAATCCACCTTGGAATCGAAGATAGTACGTTATCGTACAACTAAGGGCTGGTTCCAGCCCATTGCCGCCACGGCTCGACTGCTTGCCGTTCACCGGCTCTAATCGCGCGCGGCGCTGTAAAGGATCCTTATGAAGAAGAT
Source organism: Paraburkholderia sp. SEWSISQ10-3 4 (assembly GCF_030464785.1). NCBI lineage: Bacteria > Pseudomonadati > Pseudomonadota > Betaproteobacteria > Burkholderiales > Burkholderiaceae > Paraburkholderia > Paraburkholderia sp. SEWSISQ10-3 4. The sequence continues at coordinate 19,171 of NZ_JALPRI010000029.1, read as the reverse complement.
TGCCCTGAGTGGAGCCGGCGGCCAGCTCGGCTCGGTAGTGCGGACGGCGTTGGTCGGCCGCGGCATCCCCTTGCGTTCGGCGGCGGGTTCGAAGCCCCTCGTGCCGCTGGTGGAAGGTGAGGACGTGATGCACGGCGACCTGCGCGACCCCGCCGTCGTGGATCGCCTGCTGAAGGGTGTCGACGTGCTGATTCACTTCGCCGGCACGAGCGTGGAACGTCCGCTGCCTGAAATCATCGACAACAACCTGCGCGCGCTGGTCGAGGTGTACGAAGGCGCGCGCCGGCAAGGCGTTCGGCGGGTGGTGTTTGCCAGCTCGAATCACGCGATCGGCATGTATCCGGTCACCGAGCATCTCAGCCTCGATTGCGCACTGCGTCCGGACGGTTTCTACGGCCTGAGCAAGGTGTGGGGTGAAGCACTGGCAAGAATGTATTGGGACAAGCACGGCATCGAGAGCATTTGCGTGCGCATCGGCAGTTGCCTCGAGCGGCCCACCGAGCAGCGACACCTGAGCACCTGGTTCGGTCATCGCGATCTGCTGCATTTCCTCGACCGCTGTGTCGAGGCAGAGGACATCGGCTTCATCACCGTGTGGGGCGTGTCGGCCAACACACGTAGCTGGTGGGACAACAGCGGCGCCGAGCGCCTCGGTTATCAACCGACCCAGGACGCCGAAGCCTACGCCGAGGAAATCCTGGCACGGCCGAATCCGCTCGATGCCTTGGGTCAGCGTTACCAGGGCGGCAGCTTCGTCGGCATCGATTACTCGCGCGACGACAACGCAGGCAACGACACAACGGGCCAGCCGTCCTGATTGGTTAAGGAATACGAGGAGACACAGTCATGAAAATCAAGGGCATCCGCTGGTGGATGGTCAGCCTGGTCGCGGCCGGGCTCATCATCAATTACCTCGCGCGCAATACGTTGTCGGTGGCAGCGCCGACGCTGATGAAGGACCTCAACATCACCACCGCGCAGTATTCGCATGTCGTGGTGGCGTGGCAACTTTGCTATGCGTTCATGCAGCCGGTCGCGGGCTATGTGCTCGACACCGTCGGCACCAAGATCGGCTTCGCGGCATTCGCGCTGGCCTGGTCGCTGGCATGCGCTGCGGCGGCATGGTCGACGGGCTGGCGCAGCCTGGCGTTCTTCCGTGGCGTGCTCGGTATCGCCGAAGCGGCGGGCATCCCGGCCGGCGTCAAGGCGACGAGCGAGTGGTTTCCGGCCAAGGAGCGTTCCGTTGCGATCGGCTGGTTCAATATCGGCTCGTCCGTAGGCGCACTGCTTGCGCCGCCGCTGGTCGTTTGGGCGCTGTTGCACGGTCAATGGCAATGGGCTTTCCTGATCGTCGGCGTGGCGGGGATTGTCTGGAGCGCGCTGTGGATGCTGCTGTACAAGCATCCGCAGAAACAGAAGCTGTTGAGCGACACCGAGCGCGATTACATCCTCAGCGGGCAGGAGGCAAAGCACAGCGACGCCGGCGCGGTTAAACGCAGTTGGGCTTCCATGCTCGGCAGCCGCGACTTCTGGGCAATCGGCATTCCGCGGATTCTTTCCGAGCCGGCCTGGCAGACCTTCAACGCGTGGATTCCGCTGTACATGATGACCGAGCGGCACATGAACCTGAAGGAAGTCGCGCTGTACGCGTGGATGCCTTTTCTCGCCGCGGATATCGGTTGCGTGCTTGGCGGTTACCTCAGCCCGCTGTTTCATAAGTACGCGAAGGTATCGCTGTTCACGTCGCGCAAGATGGTGTTCGTAGTTGGCGCGCTCTGCATGATCGGGCCGGCTTGCGTCGGGCTGGTGGCAAGTCCTTATGCGGCCGTCGCGCTGCTGTGCGTTGGCGGCTTTGCTCACCAAACGCTGTCGGGTGCGTTGTATGCGATTACCTCCGACATGTTCGGCAAGAACGAAGTTGCCACTGCCACAGGCATGGGCGGCATGGCGGGTTACCTGGGCGCGGCGGCGTTCACGGCGCTGTTCGGCGTGCTGGTCACGCAGATCGGCTACAGCCCGTTGTTCGTGGTGCTGGCTGTGTTCGACATCATTGCGGCTGCTGTGGTGTGCCTGCTGGCCAGAAGCGGCGACAAGACGATCGACTCGCGCTGGGTGGCAGCGACTGTAGCGGCCAAGTGAGTCACGGTTGGGCCCGGGCCGCGAATGGCGCCGGGTAATGAAAAATGGCGGCGCCCGAGGGCGCCGCCATTTGTTTTACCTCGCGCTTTAACCCTTAACGCTGATCGACGGTCGACGTAAGGTCTCCAGCATGACGCATGCCGGAGACCGCTTGCCCATCAGCCTACCAGCGAGCTGTTATACGTGACGCCACCGATCACCACATTGCTGAGCGTGATGGATTTCACGTTGCTCACAAAGACCGGCCCTGGCGTAGTCGTCGTTGCGGGGCCCACGCAGATCGGCGTTCCGAGGTTGCAGTTCGAGATCGTCACGCCGGTAATCGGCTGCACTGTCGGCACGGGTAGCGGACCGTTGTAGTCCGCAGCCACCGGACCCTGCGCGACGATTGCCTGAAAGCACGAGGCCGATGTCGCGGAGAAGCCTGTCGGCATCGCGTAGCTCACCGTACCCGACACGTTGGTCGCATTCACGTTCGTGATGTTGACGTTGTTGATCGTCGCCGGGTTCCAGCGTACCGAATCGCCCGATGGGCTGTAATCGCAGTCGAACGTGATCAGGCCGCCCTGTCCGGTAGACGGGTTTGCCGCAAGACCGACCGTGCCTGTACCGGGGACCGAACTGGGAACGCTCGAACCCAGCGCGCCGCCGCCGTATTTCCCTGCCAGGTTCACGCCATTGGGCAGCGTCACACCATTGATCCACACGTTGTTGATGAAGCCACCACGGTTCATGTTGGTCTTGAAGCGAAGCGCGATATTCAGCGGATTGGTCGCCCAATTCTCGTTCTGCATCGTCAGATTGCGTGCGTAGACGTTTTCCACACCCGCGCTCATTTCGCTGCCGATCGTGAGGCCGCCGTGGCCACTCTGCATCGTGCAGTTCTGGACCACGATGTTCTGCATCGGGCCGTACTCCGTGTCGAGGCACTTGCCGGATTTGATCGCGATGCAGTCGTCGCCGGTATTGAACTGAACGTTCTGCACCAGCACGTTGTTACACGCATCCGGGTCGAAGCCGTCGTTGTTCGGGCCGATGCTGTCGGCAAACACGCCGTCGATCACCACGTTCGTGCAATCGGTCGGATGGTGCTGCCAGAACGGCGTGTTCTGCGTGTGGTAATTCTGCAGCAGCACATTGGTGCAGCCGATGAATTCGACCATGCATGGACGCAGAAAGTGGCCGAGGCCGAAGACGCGATTAACGACCGGCACGCCGAGTTCCGACAGCGCGGGCAGGTAGTTCTGGTCCTGATTCCAGCCCGAAACCGTGAGCAGGTTCATCAGCGTCGTCGTCGTGCCATCCTGATTCGTGAACGACACGTTGGCTTGCGGATTCGTGACCTGGGCCGCGGGCAGACTCGTCAGGGCAGTGCTGGCCGGGTAGGTGCCGGCGTTGCCCGGGTAGGAGGTGGTGCCCGTGTTGGCGTCGGCTTGCGAAACCGGTGTGCCTCCCGAAGCCGGTTTCACGTAACCGTACGCGCTGCTCGTGCCCTTGAAGGTCCACCAGCATGACGTCGGCGGCTTGGTGCTCAACTGCATCGGCGTCATTGCCTGACCGTTCAGAACGCAGGTGTTGTCGGCGGCGGTCAGCGCGATGTTGTTCTGCTGGTACGCATAGATCGGCGAGCCGAAGTTCAGGCAGTCGTTCGCCTGCCAGCGTGTCCAGTACAGATTGCCGTTCGCAGTCGGGTACGGACCGTTCTTCGCGTAGTCAGCCGGGTTCGGGCTGAAATAGATCGTGCAACCGGAACTCAAATGGAAATTCACGTTGCTCAGGAGAACGATTGGGCCGCCGCAGTACCAGTTGCCCGCAGACACCACCACGCGCCCGCCGCCCACCGCATGCGCGGCCTGAATCGCGGCATTGAACGCGGAGCACGAATCATAGGCGGTGTCCGTCATATCCCACGGCACCATCACGTTCGAGCCGGGGCTTTGCGGCGACGTCGCGGCCTGCGCGCCCGTCACCCATGAAATCGCGCCACCGGGCCACGCGCTTGCCTGGATCAAGGCGGACGCCGGCAGCGTCCGTGCGCCGTAGCCCGTCACCTGGAAATCAACCGCGGGGAACGTCGACGTGGTGATGCCCGCAAGCTTGTTGATAATCGCCGTTGCCTGGCCGGTTGGTCCCCAGATTGGGTCCGCAGCTGCGGTTGGCGTAGTCGACACGGGTGTCGTAGCGCTTAAAGAGCCGCTGCTGCCGCCGCAGGCGGACAGTCCGCCTAGCAGGGTTGCGCCCGCGGAGGTTCCCGCGAGCACGATAAACGCTCTGCGTTTAGGTGAGTTGGGTTCGTCCTGGCTGCGGATTCTCGATGTCGCCGGCTTGCCGTTGTTTTTATCTTTAGATGCCACGGATGTCTCCTTGCCCTTTGCGGGCGTTGTAAGTAATCGTCAGTTTTCGATGGGCCATGCCTCTTCAATCCGTCGCTTGAATCAGCGCCGAATATCGAACCCGTTTGCATGGCCATCAGTCATCCTTAATATTTGTAATAAAACTTTGTTGATGAGTGTGGTTGGGTTGCTGTGAAGATTCGCTGGGACGCCTAACGCGGCGTGCGCCGTTCCATCTTCTCTATTTGCATAGAGCAGGCGGAGACGGCGCTGCAAGTTGGACTTGCGGGCTTAAGCGGTCTTCTGGCCGATCTCGTGATTGGCGAGTATTTCGAGCGCGCGCACCATGGCGGAGTGATCCCATGCTTTGCCGCCATGCGCCACGCAGGCGTTGAAGAGCTGCTGGCAGGTGGCTGTATTCGGCAATGAGACGCCGAGCGCCTGGGCCGTCGAGAGCGCGAGATTCAGATCCTTCTGGTGGAGCTCGATCCGGAAGCCCGGGTCGAAGGTGCGCTTCGTCATCCGTTCACCGTGTACTTCGAGAATGCGCGAGGACGCAAAGCCGCCCATCAGTGCTTCGCGTACACGCGCCGGATCGACACCGGCTTTGGAGGCGAGCAGCAGCGCTTCGCCGACGGCCTCGATCGTCGCGGCGACGATGACCTGATTGGCCACCTTGCACACCTGGCCCGCGCCGACAGCGCCGATCAGCGTGACGTTCTTGCCCATCATGTCGAAGAGCGGCTTCACGCTATCGAAAGTCGCCGGCTCGCCACCCACCATGATGGTCAGCGAACCGGCCTTGGCGCCGACCTCGCCGCCTGAAACGGGTGCGTCCATATAGTCCGCGCCGCGCTCACGGACGCGGGCTGCGAAGTCACGGGTGGCCATCGGCGAAATCGAGCTCATGTCGACCACCGTCTGTCCGGGGCGCAAGGCCTCGGCGAGGCCGTGTTCGCCAAACAGCACGCGTTCGACGTCCGGCGTATCCGGCACCATGACGAAGATCACGTCGGCATGCGCGGCCACGGCGGCTGGGCTGTCGCACGCGACGGCGCCGGCCTGGGTGAGTTCGTCTGGAACGCCGCTGCGCGTAAACGCCGCGAGAGCCACGCCGTTCTTGAGAAGGTTGGCGGCCATGGGCTTGCCCATGATGCCGAGTCCGATAAAGCCTGCTTTTTGCATGGAAATCTCCGGAGATGTCATGGTGGCCGTCCTTACTTCCGGTCCGCCTGTTTCTGCATGAAGTGTTTTTGAACGGTCTGCGCTGCGGCTTTCAGCAGCCCCATATCGGCACAGACCGCGATGACGCGGCAGCCCATCGAGATATAGCGCTCCGCGTCGGCCTGCACGGGCGCGAGGATGCCGCTCGGCTTGCCGGCCGCCTGTGCGCGCTCGAAGACGCGCGCTATGGCCTGTTGCACGTCGGCATGGTTCGGGTTGCCGATGTGGCCGTAGGCAGCCGCAAGATCGGACGGTCCGACGAATACGGCATCGACGCCGTCCACGGCGAGGATCTCGTCGATATTATCGACCGCCTTGCGGCTCTCGATCTGAACGATGACGCAGACGTTGTCGTTGGCGATATCGAAGTAATTGGCAACGGTCGCATAGCGATTGCCTCGTTGGCTCACCGAGACGCCGCGGATACCCTGCGGCGGGTAACGCGTCGCGGCGACAGCGCGCACCGCGTCTTCGGCGCTATCGACGAACGGCACCAGAAAATTCGAGAAGCCGCTGTCGAGGAGTCGCTTGATGAACACGCTGTCGTTGGCCGGCGGCCGCACCACCGGCGCGCTCGGGCTGTCCTTGAGCGCCATCAACTGGGGGATCAGCGTCAGAACGTCGTTCGGTGCATGCTCGGCATCCAGCAGCATCCAGTCGAAGCCGACAATGCCAAGCAGCTCCGTAGCAATCGGGCTGGCAAGCGAAGCCCAGCAGCCGATCAGGGTTTCGCCGCTGCAGACGGCGCGGCGAAAGCTATTGGGCAAAGGCTGGTAAGGCGTGGCGGCTGTCATGGGTGTCTCCTCGAGCTGCGATTGAGCGGGCAGGTAAACTGGCAAATAAGCTGGCAGATATAAGCGGGCAAGCTCCGACGTTTACTGATTGAAATGTTATAGGTCGTCGTACATCTTAATGAAGATTAGCATCGGACCGATTGGTTGTAACGGCCACGTAAACCCGAATTCCTCGCTGAGCAAGGGTTTCAGGTTGCGCATAGGTTACTCAATGTTGTAGGATGACCTATATCTAAGATGTCCATCCAAGGAAAGCGAAATGTCTATTACCGGCGAAATGCTGATTGGCCGCAAAGCAGTGCGCGGCGAGGAAAAACCCCTGCGCGCGTTCAATCCCGCCACGGGATCCGACATCGCCGAACCGGTGTTCGGCAGCGGCTCGGTCGCGAATGTCGAACTCGCCTGTGAACTCGCACAGAAAGCGTTCGACCCGTACCGGCACCTGCCGCTCACGGTGCGCGCCGAGTTTCTGGAGCGTATCGCGGACGGCATCACGGCGCTCGGCGACGCGCTGATCCAGCGTGCGCACGAAGAGTCCGGCTTGCCGAAGGCGCGCCTCGAAGGCGAGCGCGGCCGCACGACTGGCCAGCTCAAACTGTTCGCGCAAGTCGTACGCGCCGGCCAATGGCTCGCCGCCACGCTCGATTCACCGTTGCCCGAGCGCAAGCCGCTGCCGCGTTCCGACCTACGGATGCAAAAGATTCCGCTGGGCCCGGTCGCCGTGTTCGGCGCCAGCAACTTCCCGCTCGCGTTTTCAGTGGCGGGCGGCGATACCGCTGCGGCGCTCGCGGCAGGCTGCCCGGTGGTGGTGAAGGCGCATCGTGCTCACCTGGGCACCTCGGAGATGGTCGGTCGTGTGATTCAGCAAGTCGCGCAGGACATGGACTTGCCTGAAGGCGTGTTCTCGATGATCGTCGGCGCCGGCAATTCGGTCGGTGAAGCGCTGGTCGCGCATCCGGCGATCAAGGCGGTGGGCTTCACGGGTTCGCGCGCCGGCGGCACGTCGCTGATGCGCGTCGCGGCTGCCCGGGCCGAGCCGATTCCGGTCTACGCGGAAATGAGCAGCATCAACCCGGTGTTCCTCCTGTCGAACGCGCTGTCGCAACGCGGTGAGACCATCGCGCGTGGCTTCGTCGATTCGCTGGTGCTCGGCGCGGGCCAGTTCTGTACCAACCCGGGGCTCGCGATCGCCATTGACAGCGACGCACTCAAAGGTTTCGTTGCAACGGCGTCCGAAGCGCTGAGCGGCAAGCCGGCGCAGACCATGCTGACCCCCGGCATTCACGCGGCCTATGAAGAGGGCGAGGACAAGCTGGCGGCGACGCGCGGCGTCGAGGCGGTTGCGCGCGGCATCGACGCGACAGGACCGACGCAGGCTTGCGCAGCTTTGTTCGTTACCGACGCGCAGACTTTCCTGTCCACACCGGCACTGGAGGACGAGGTTTTCGGGCCTGCGTCGACCATCGTGCGCTGCAAGGACGAGCAGGAATTGCTCGCCGTCGCCGAGCACTTCGACGGTCAGCTGACCGCCACGGTGCAGATGGATAGCGCGGATCTGGCAGCGGCGAAGAAGCTGGTGCCGATTCTCGAGCGCAAGGCCGGCCGGATTCTGGTCAACGGTTTCCCGACCGGCGTCGAGGTTTCGCACGCGATGGTGCATGGCGGCCCGTTCCCGGCGACGTCCGATAGCCGGGCGACGTCAGTGGGGACGACGTCGATCGAGCGCTTCCTGCGTCCGGTGTGCTATCAGGATTTCCCGGCCGATCTGCTGCCGGAAGCGCTGGCCGACGCCAACCCGCTGGACCTGTGGCGTCGTCGTGACGGCGAGATCACGCGCAGCTAAGCGAAGCCGTGAGCGGCGCCCAAGTGGGCGCCGCATGAGACAAAAAAATGGCCGGGATATCCCGGCCATTTTTGCATTCAGCGTGATGAATCAGACCTTGCTCAGCGCAAGGAATCAGCTATTTGCTTCCGCCGCTTCGTTGGCGCGCCGCAGCCGCTCGCGGCTATTCGACAGGTGCATGCGCATCGCCGCGCGCGCGCCTTCGGCGTCGTGCCGCGTGATCGCCTCGAGAATGCTTTCGTGCTCCAGGTTGACGAGCGACAGATACGCGTCGGGTTCAGCACGCGCGATCCCCGCCGAGTCGAGCCGGTTGCGCGGAATCAGCGCGCTGCCCATTTGCGTGAGGATGTCGACGAAATACCGGTTGCCGGTTGCGCGCGCCACGGAGATATGGAACTGCAGGTCGGCATCGACGCTATCCAGCCCGTTGTGGCGGGTGGCTTCAATCGCGTCGAGCGCGGCGCGCATGCGCGCGAGGTCGTCTGGTTTGGCCCGCTGAGCGGCGAGACCCGCGCATTCCGTTTCAAGGCTGATGCGCAGTTCCAGGATCGACAGCACGTCGCGCAAGGTGGTGGCGGGCACCATGTCGATGCCCAGCTTTTCGCGCTGCGGTTCCAGCACGAAACTGCCGATGCCATGGCGCGTCTCGATGATCTTGCCCGCCTGCAAGCGTGAAATCGCTTCACGGATGACGGTGCGGCTCACGCTCAGCGTGACCATCAATTGCGATTCGGTCGGCAGTTTGTCGCCGGGCTTCAAGGCGTTAGACGCGATTTGCTCGGTGACGTAGCTGACGACAAACTCGGCAAGATTGCGCGCGCGCCGTGGCGGTGCTGCGGATGCCAGTGGTGTAGCCATCGAAAACGCCCCTTGAATCAGATAGTTGCAGGTACTTCTTGCGATTCATTATACCGTCGTCTGACGACTGATTATATAAACGCCGGATCAATTTCGGCATCGGTGTCGGACCAGGCGTCGATGCCCGGTTTCAGGCGCCTGGCGGACAAGCCGCGTTAATTTGTAGGCGCCCCGGGAAGTACGATAACAGCCTGACTGCTAGCCGCGGCGCAGTTCGACCCGTTTGATGTCTTTCACGATCACGAGATAGCTGAACACCGTCAGCAGGGCGTTCAGGCCGACGAAAACCAGCGCGCCGTTGAACGACCCGGTCTTCGCGACGAGATAGCCGATCACGATGGGCGTCACGATGCCGGCGACATTGCCGAACATATTGAAGATCGCGCCCGACAGACCGAGTGCCTCTTTCGGCGACGTATCCGCCACTACGGCCCAGCCGAGTGCGCCGATACCCTTGCCGAAGAACGCGAGCGACATGAGCGCGACGACGATCCAGTCGGTCGAAACATAGTTGCAGCCGATAATGCACACCGACAGCAGCATGCCGCCGACAATCGGCACCTTGCGCGCGATGGTGAGCGAATGCCCGCGCCGGATCAGCCCATCGGACAGGATGCCGCCCAGCACGCCGCCGGAGAATCCGCAGATCGCCGGCAGCGACGCCACCAGACCCGCCTGCAGAATCGTCATGCCGCGCGCCTGCACGAGGTAGATCGGAAACCAGGTCAGGAAGAAGTAGGTCAGCACGTTGATGCAGTACTGGGCGAGATAGACGCCGACGAGCATGCGGTTGGTCAGCAGTTGACGCACGAGCGACCAGCCACCGGTGCCGGCGACGTCCGCAGCCCGGGCTGCTTTCGTGTGCCCGTTCACCACGCCGCCGCCCTGTTCGATGTAGTCGAGTTCGGCACGCGAGACACGCGGGTGATCGGCGGGGTTCTTCATCACCTTCAGCCAGGTGAGGGCGAGTAACAGTCCGGCCACGCCCATCACGAGGTAGACCGCGTGCCAGCCGAACGCATGGGTCAGCCAGGCCATCAGCGGCGTGAAAATGACCGCTGCGAAGTATTGCGCTGAATTGAAAATGGCGGAGGCAGTGCCGCGTTCGTTGGTGGGAAACCAGCTCGCCACGACCTTGGCATTGGCCGGAAACGCCGGGGATTCAGCGGCGCCCATTGCGAAGCGCAGCACGAACAGCGCGATGACGGCGGCGGCTGCGCTGCCCAGCAGGCCGATCGAGCTTTGCAGCAGCGTAAACAACGACCACAGGAAAATGCTCGCCGCGTAGACGCGCCGCGCGCCGAAACGGTCGAGCAGCCACCCCGCCGGCAATTGCGACAGAACATAGGCCCAGCTGAACGCGGAGAAGATGTAACCCATCCTGATCGCGTCGAAACCGAACTCGGCGCGCATCGCGGATCCGGTTACTGAGAGCGTGGCGCGGTCCGCGTAATTGAATGTCGTGATCACAAAGATCAGCAACAGAATCCCGTAGCGGACCTTGGTGCGCTTTGCGACATGGGCGGGGCTCGCGGTGCGGCTCATTTCCATTGTCATCTCCTGAACTTTTTATCTGTGAAAAAGCGCCCGGCGACGTTGCCGTCCCGGACGCTCTTTACGGTGCCGCGTGCTCGAGCCAGTTCGGCCAGGCTCGCACGGCTTGGCGCCTTGCTGTGTTACTGCGCGCCGAGCTTCTTGATCAGCACGTCGAGTTGCGCCATTTCTTCTTCGGTCAGATCGGTCAGCGGTGCGCGCACCGGACCTGCGCTGTGGCCGACCAGCTTCGCGCCGGCCTTCACGATGCTGACCGCGTAGCCCTGGCGGCGGTTGCGGATCGCCAGATACGGCAGGAAGAATTCGTCGATCAGCTTGCCGACCGTCGCGTGGTCGTTCGCGGCAATCGCGCGATAGAAGTCCATCGCGGTCTTCGGGATGAAGTTGAACACGGCCGACGAGTACACCGGCACGCCCAGCGCCTTGTAGGCCGCGGCGTAGACTTCAGCGGTAGGCAGGCCGCCGAGATAGGAGAAGCGGTCGCCGAGGCGGCGGCGGATCGACACCATGTTCTCGATCTCGCCCACACCGTCCTTGAAGCCGATCAGGTTGGGGCAGCGCTCGGCCAGCCCTTCGAGCATGTCGGCGTTAAGCTTGGAGTTCGCGCGGTTGTAGATGATCACGCCCATGTTCGGCACGGACTTGCAGACTTCTTCGGCGTGCGCCGCGATGCCTTCCTGGCAGGCTTCGGTCAGGTAGTGGGGCATCAGCAGAATGCCGTTCGCGCCGTGACGTTCGGCTTCCTGGGCATACGCGATTGCGACGCGGGTCGGGCCGCCGGCGCCGGCGAGAATCGGTACTTTGCCTTTGCAGACTTCGGTTGCCGTACGCACGACGTTCGAGTAGTCGTTATGCGTGAGCGAGAAGAATTCGCCCGTGCCGCCGGCGACGAACAGCGCCGAGGCGCCGTAAGGCGCGAGCCATTCGAGGCGCTCGGCATAGGTGTCGGCGCGGAAATCGCCTTGTTCGTCGAAGTCGGTAACGGGGAAGGACAGAAGGCCTTCCGAAACGATCTGCTTCAGTTCCTGCGGTGTCGTCATGATGGGTATCCAGGGCGTCGAATGGGGTCGGTATTTAGAAATGATGATTTCTTATACGTCATCGTACAACAACAATTCGGCTAACTCAACGATGTTTTCACGGCATAATGCGCGCCATAGGGTAAATACGGAACGTCTGGGCAATCTTTCATGTTGTAGGATGACGTATGAATGATTGACGCAACAGTTGGTGCAGCAGGCGTGAAATCGCCACAAGGATCGATGTCATGGAACAAACCCCGCTCTACATTCGCGTTCACCCCAATGACAATGTCGCGATTGTCGTCAACGACGGCGGTCTGGGTGAGGGCGCCGTATTTCCCGATGGCCTCGCGCTGCGCGAGCGTGTTCCGCAGGGGCACAAAGTCGCGCTTGCCGATCTCGCGGAAGGCGACGAGGTCATCCGCTACAACGTGGTGATTGGCTACGCGCTCAAGGATTTGCCGAAGGGCAGCTGGATCAACGAACACGTGATCCGCATGCCGAGCCCGCCGGGGCTGGAAGATCTGCCGATCGCCACCATCAAGGCGCCGGAGATGCCGCCGCTGGAAGGCTTCACGTTCGAAGGCTATCGCAATGCCGACGGCTCGGTCGGCTCGCGCAACATTCTAGCCATCACGACCACGGTGCAATGCGTTGCTGATGTAGTTCAGCACGCGGTTACGCGTATCAAGGCAGAACTGCTGCCGCACTATCCGAACGTCGACGACGTGGTGAGCCTCGGCCACACCTATGGTTGCGGCGTCGCGATCGACGCGCCGGACGCAATGGTGCCGATCCGCACCGTGCGAAACATCAGCCTGAATCCGAACTTCGGCGGCGAAGTGATGATGGTCAGCCTCGGCTGCGAGAAGCTGCAGCCTGAACGCCTGATGCCGCCGGGCACGATTCCGATTGCCGCTGCTGCGAATGTCGCTGAAGTGGCCGACATCGGCGACGTCGAGGCCGATCTGAACGGTGACGTTGTGGTGCTTCAGGACGATGCGCACGTCGGCTTCCAGTCGATGATCGAGTCGATCATGCGAATGGCCGAGGGCCATCTGAAGCGGCTGAACAATCGCCGCCGCGAGACCTGCCCGGCCTCCGATCTGGTGATCGGCGTGCAGTGCGGCGGCAGCGATGCGTTTTCCGGGCTGACCGCCAACCCCGCCGTGGGCTTCGCTACCGATTTGTTGGTGCGCGCGGGGGCGACGGTGATGTTCTCCGAAGTCACCGAAGTGCGCGACGGTGTCGATCAACTGACGGCACGCGCGGCCAACGCGGACGTGGCGGCTGCGATCATCCGCGAGATGCAGTGGTACGACGATTATCTGAAGCGCGGCGGCGCGGACCGCAGCGCCAACACCACGCCCGGCAACAAGAAGGGCGGCCTGTCGAACATCGTTGAAAAGGCGATGGGCTCGATCATTAAGTCGGGCAACTCGGCCATCTCCGGTGTGTTGTCGCCAGGTGAAAAGGTCAAGCAGAAGGGCCTGATTTACGCGGCCACGCCGGCGAGCGACTTCATCTGCGGCACGCTGCAGGTCGCGGCGGGCATCAACCTGCATGTGTTCACGACCGGCCGCGGCACGCCGTACAGCCTCGCGGAAGTGCCCGTCATCAAGGTCGCGACGCGCTCCGATCTCGCGCGCCGCTGGCACGATCTGATGGATATCAACGCCGGTACTATTGCGACCGGCGCAGCGACGATCGAAGACGTGGGTTGGGAGCTGTTCCGCCTGATGCTCGACGTCGCAAGCGGACGTAAAGAGACGTGCGCGGAGAAACTCAAACTCCACAATGCGTTGACGCTGTTCAATCCAGCGCCGGTGACCTGATAGTACCGATCGTAATCACGACAAAGACTGAGACATGACTGACTCGAACCTCGACCGCCCGGCGGCGCAGAAACCTTTCCGCCGTCTTCTGCTCACCGGCGCTGCCGGCAACCTCGGCCAGCAGTTGCGCGGTGCGCTCGCTGCATGGGCCGATGTCGTGCGCGTCACCGATATCGCGCCGCTGGGCGAAGTGGCGGCGCACGAAGAAGCATCGATCGTGGACCTCGCAGATGAAGCCGCCGTTCACGCGCTGCTGGAAGGCGTGGATGCGGTCGTGCATCTGGGCGGCATCTCCGTCGAGGCGCCGTTCGAAGATCTGCTCGAAGCGAATATCCGCGGCCTGTACAACCTTTATTCGGCGGCGCAGAAGCAGGGCGTGAAGCGCATCGTGTACGCGAGCTCGAATCATGCGGTGGGTTTTCATCCCACGACGTCGGTGGTCGATATCGACGCGCCGCTGCGTCCCGACAGCCTGTATGGCGTGACGAAGTGCTTCGGCGAATCGCTGTCGCGCTATTACTTCGATCGCTTTGGTCTCGAGACGGTGTGTCTGCGGATCGGCTCGTCGTTCGAGCAGCCGAAGAATCCGCGCATGCTCGTCACCTATCTGAGCTATCGCGACTTTATCGAACTGGTGCGCTGCTCGCTGTTCACCAACCGGGTTGGCCACGCAATTGTTTATGGTGTGTCGGATAACCGGACCAAGTGGGTTGACAACACCAAGGCGGCGTTCCTTGGTTTTCGTCCGCAGGACAGTTCGATCGAGTTCGAGCACCTCTTTCCGGTCACGGCGCCTACCGCCGACCTCGACGATCCGACACAGCATTTCCAGGGTGGCCCGTTCGTGCTGGCCGGTCCGATGGAGCCGAAGCGGTGAGCGGCTTGACGAACCCGCGGGTGGAGCGTGTCGAAGCGGCAGGGCAGGCGCCCGCGTCAGTCGGCGAGAGCCCGGTATGGCGTGCCGCTGAACAGGCGCTCTACTGGGTGGATATTCCGGCGCAAAAGATTGTGCGGCAGCGGATCGATTCTGGAGAGCGCACCGAGTGGCAATTGCCGGAGAAGGTGGCGTGCATCGCCTTCGATCATCACGGCACGGTCCTGGCTGGCTGTGAGACGGGGCTCTTCGCTGTCACGCTGACTGAAGGCGCGCCCCGTCGCGAAGCGATGAAGGTGACGGGCAGAAAGCTCGCCGCGCCGCACTTCGCTTTCGACGATATGCGCTTCAACGACGGCCGTTGCGATCGGCAAGGGCGCTTCTGGTCCGGCACGATGGTGCAGGATATGGCAGCGGCAAATCCTGCGGGCGCACTCTATCGCTTCGACGAGCGCGGCGTGTTGTCGGCGCCGGTTGTCGACGCGTTGATCACGCAAAACGGTCTGGCGTGGTCGCCGGATGGAACCACGATGTATCTGTCGGACTCGCATCCTCTGCGCCGGCAAATCTGGGCGTTCGATTACGACATCGAAGCGGGCGAGCCGCGCAATCGGCGCGTATTCGCTGATCTGCATGATTACGCTGGTCGTCCCGACGGCGCAGCCGTGGATGCGGACGGCTGCTACTGGATTTGCGCAAACGACGCCGGCCTCTTGCTGCGCTTTACGCCGCAAGGCAAGCTCGATCGGCAGATTGCCGTGCCGGCCGTGAAGCCCGCGATGTGCGCGTTCGGCGGCCGGGATCTGGACACGCTGTTCGTGACGTCGATCCGTCCCGCGACGGGCGCGAGTGAACACGACGGCCACCTGTTCGCCGTTCGCCCCGCTGTGACCGGGCTGCCTGAGCCCGAATACGCGGGCGAACTCTGAATAAGCGACGTGAATGAGGCGGGGCGCCGGGGAATTAGCACGCCGGCGCCCAACAGTTGCAGCCTTTTATTCATCACTTGTCGTACAACATAGTGGCAAAAATGCCACTCTCGGGTCATCTTCCTCCCTACGAAAAATATAAATCTGCGAAGCGGAGATTTTGCTCGCATCCCTTTCTGGCATAGCTTTAAGGCCGGATTTCGACTCAGAAACTTTTACGTCTAACCCGCTGTCGTGCGGGTAAATACCGGCTGTACAACTCATACCACGTTTTATAGACTTCATATGTCGTCGTACAACATATGAGCCCCAACAAATTCATTTCAAGATGGTTTTGGGGCGCTGGACAAAGAGGGCAGCGTTCTCTGCGCGCATGACCAACGCGCGCGGGGTTCATGCCGAAGCAGTCGAAGCAAAGAAGTCGAGTTGTCTGACAGGAGTGCTGAGCATCTGTTCCGGGGAAGCAGAACAGGCCAGCACGGCAAACCGCACGCTACCCACAGGGGTTGCGTGCGTGGAGCCGGGAGACGCATCAAAACCATGTCGCATCCGTAAGCGGCCTTCCGTAAGCGACCCCGCGAAAGCGGTCCTTCGTAAGCGGCCCTCCGCATCCGGATGATCTAATTTCAAGGAATGTCACGATGAAAAACAAGTTTGCCTCTTCCCGTGTTTCGATGATTGTCGCGGCCTCCGTGCTGGCGTTCAGCACCGTATCGGCACACGCGCGCGTGTTCCGCGTGTCGGACGTGCATGGCGACACCTATCCGACCAATATGGCCGTGAAATATATGGGTGAAGAAATCAGCAAGGCAACCGGTGGCAAGGATTCCGTGAAGGTCTTCGGCAACAGCGCGCTGGGTTCCGAAAACGACACGATCGATCAGGTGCGTATCGGCGCACTGGATATGGCGCGCGCCAACGGTGCAGCCTTCAACGAGATCGTGCCTGAATCGATGATTCCGTCGCTGCCGTTCCTGTTCCGCGACATCGACCATTTCCGCAAGGTGATGTACGGCCCGGAAGGCCAGAAGATTCTCGACGCCTTCAAGGCGAAGGGCATGATCGCGCTGACGTTCTATGAGAGCGGCGCGCGCTCGATGTACGCGAAGAAGGCCATCCATTCTCCCGCCGACATGAAGGGCCTCAAGGTACGCGTGCAGCCGTCGGATCTGATGGTCGACGAAATCAAGGCGATGGGCGGCACGCCGACGCCGATGCCGTTCGCCGAAGTCTATACGGGCCTGAAGACGGGTCTGGTGGATGGCGCGGAAAACAACCTGCCGTCGTACGAAGAGACCAAGCACTTCGAAGTCGCGCAGGTCTATTCCGAAACCCAGCATTCGATGACGCCGGAAGTGCTGGTGTTCTCCAAGAAGGTGTGGGACACGCTGACGCCGCAGGAACAGGACATCATCAAGAAGGCGGCGGCCGACTCAGTGCCTTACTACACCAAGCTGTGGACCGCGCGTGAAGCCGACGCGGCAAAGACGGTCACCAAGGGCGGCGCGACGATCGTTACCGCGTCGCAGATCGACCGTCCTGCTTTCGTGAAGGCGATGCAACCGGTCTGGGCGAAGTATGAAAAGACGCCGCAAATGAAGCAACTCGTCGACGAAATCCAGGCAGTCAAATAAGTTTTGGACGTAACGCGGTGGCGAAGGGCCGTGCAGCACGCGCTGCTGGTTCTTCCCGCCGCGCGGTTTCCTGCGCCGGTGATGGTTAGCAGGAATCCTGAAGATCAAATATAAGTCCGCTGTATGCAAGGATGGGGTCAATGAGATTCATGAAACGCCCAAACGATTTTCTCTTCCGCGTGCTGGTGATCGTGGCGTCGGCGAGTCTCGCCACGCTGTGCCTGTTGGTGATTTATAGCGTCGTGATGCGCTATGTCTTCAGCGATGCACCGGATTTTGTCGAACCCATTGCCCTCCTGCTGGTGATTGTGATCGCCATGTTCGGCGCTGCGCTCAAGGTTCGCGAAGGCGGCCACATCGGGCTCGACTCGCTAGTCAAGAAGCTGCCGCCGAAAGGCCAGACGATCGCCCATGCGTTCCAGCATATTTGCCTGATCGTGCTGGCCGTGGCGATTTTCTTCGGCTGCTGGCAGATGGCGGAGACGACGATGGACGACAAGATCCCGATCCTGGGCCTTCCGGAAGCGCTTCGATATCTGATTCCGGTCATTGCCAGCGCCTGCATCGCTCTGTTCTCGTTCGAGAACCTGCTGGGGCTTTTCGCACAGAAACAAAAATAGAAGAATCATGGAACTTGCCATCCTCTCAGTTAGTTTCCTCGTCTTCCTCGTATTCGGGGTTCCTGTTTCGTTCGCGTTGGGACTCTCGTGCGTCCTGACGTATCTGTATGAAGGCTTGCCGGCGGCCACCGCCATGCAGTCGATGATTTCGGGAATGAACGCGTTTTCGTTTCTCGCGGTCCCGTTCTTCATTTTCTCCGGCGAGTTGATGTTGCACGGTGGTATCGCCGACCGCATCCTGCGCTTTGCTCAGGCCACGGTAGGCCATTTCCGCGGTGGGCTCGGCATGGCTAACGTGGTCGCGTGCACGCTGTTCGGCGGTGTGTCCGGTTCGCCGACGGCAGACACGTCGGCCATGGGCGGCGTCGTCATTCCGCTGATGAAGCGCGAAGGCTACAGCGCGGCCTATGCGGTCAACGTGACGACCCATTCGTCGCTGGCGGGCGCGCTGATGCCCACGTCGACGAACATGATCATCTATGCGTTCGCCGCCCAAGGCATCACCGGGACGTTGAACGGTCACCAGATGAGCGGCGTGTCGATCGGCGATCTGTTGTTTTCTGGTCTGTTGCCGGTGCTTTGGGTGATGGGTTTCGTGCTCATCGCCGCGTACTGGCAAGCGGTCAAGTTCGGCTATCCGCGCCGTCCTGACGGCTCGACCGAACTGCAGCGCTTTCCCGGCTGGTTTGCGGTGGCCCGCACGTTCCTCGGCGCATTGCCCGGCTTGATGGTGATCGCGATCATTCTGTTCTGCGTGGCCAAAGGTATTGCTACAGCGACGGAGGCCGCCGCTATCGCAGTGGCTTATTCGCTCGTGCTGACGATCGTCATCTATCGCACGATGACGATGAAGAAGCTCTTTCATGCGCTCTCCAAGGCCGCTAAAACCACGGGCGTGGTGTTGCTGCTGATCGGCGTGTCGAACATGCTGCGCTACCAGATGGCCTATCTGGAGATTCCCGACGCCATCGAACACATGCTCGACGGGGCAACGAGCCTCCCCTGGTTGATGCTGCTTTACATCAACATCATCCAGATCTTCCTCGGCACGTTCGTCGACATGGCCGCGCACATCCTGATCACCACGCCCTTGTTCCTGCCGATGGCGATGCATGCCGGCGTCGGCCCTGTTCAGTTCGGCATCATGATTTTGCTGAACTGCGCATTGGGTCTCGTGCATCCGCCGATTGGTTCGGTGCAGTTCATCGGCTGCGCGATCGGCAATGTGTCGATAGGTGAAACCACCAAGGTGGCGTGGCCTTATTACCTGGCTATCTTCAGCGCGATCAACATTGTGACGTACGTACCGATGTTTTCGACGTGGTTGCCTAGCCTGATCAATGGTCACCCGGTGTTTTGAATGCTTGATTAAGAGTCAGCGCCGGCGTGGCACTGCCAGATACGACAAATAAGTTTTTTAAAGAGGAGCAGAAATGAAAAAGGTAATAGCAACCTCGGCCCTTGGGTTGGTCGCCCTCGGCGCACACGCTCAGAGCAGCGTGACGCTGTACG
>NZ_JALPRI010000028.1:0-91379 GCF_030464785.1 Paraburkholderia sp. SEWSISQ10-3 4 | reverse complement strand
ACAGGGGCAACACTAATAGACCACTAACAAATCAAGGAAAGGCACCAAAGCCAGATCAAGGAGAAGCCAAAGCCCTAAGAACACGGCCAAAAAGCGCCGCGCAGGCAAAAAACCTCAAAACCTTTATTTCGCCAACTTGGAATGCCGCCGCGAATAACCAAAATAAATAACCATCCCAATCAACAACCAAACCACAAACGCCACCCAGGTAACAGCCTGGAGATTCACCATCAAAAACAAACAAGAAGCGACAGCCAACACCGGCACCACCGGTACACCAGGACACCGGAATGCCCGCGGCAACTCAGGATGCGTCTTCCGCAAAACCAGCACCGCAATCGACACCATCGAAAACGCAGCCAACGTGCCGATATTGATCAGCTCAGCCAGCACATTCAACGGCACCAACGCGCCAATCAACCCGAAGAAAATCCCCACCAGCCATGTCGTAAAGAACGGCGTCGCATACTTCGGATGCACCCGGGAAAGCCGCGCCGGCAACAACCCATCCCGCGACATCGCGAAAATCACGCGCGTCTGGCCATACGCCATCACCAGAATCACCGTCAGCATGCCCAGCACGGCGCCAAGGTCGATAAAGCCCGCTACCCACTTCTGACCCGCCACCTGCAACGCGTACGACACCGGATGCGAAATGTTCGCGAACTGCGCCGACGGCACGATGCCCGTGACCACCGCCGCCACCGCGACGTACAGCACCGCGCACACGCCCAGCGATGCAATGATCCCGATCGGCAAATCTCGCTTCGGATCCTTCACTTCCTCCGCCGCGGAAGACACCGAATCGAACCCGATGAACGCGAAGAACATCACCGCCGCCGCGCCGAACACGCCGTTCCAGCCGTTCGGCATGAACGGATGCCAGTTCGCCGGCGTCACGTGGAAAACGCCCACGCCGATCACCAGCAGCACCACGATCACCTTGATCGCCACCATGATGTTGTTGATCCGCGCGGATTCACGCACGCCAAGCGACAACAGCGCCGTAATCGCCATCATCACGAGGAAAGCCGGCAGGTTGAACCATGTCTCGTGCCCAGGCAAAGCGCCCGGCGCCGCCGTCAGCGCAACCGGCAAGCTCACGCCGAAGCCCGACAACAACGATTGCAGATAGCCCGACCAGCCGACCGATACCGCCGACGTTGCCAGCCCATACTCAAGCATCAAGTCCCAGCCGATGATCCACGCAGCCAGTTCGCCGAGCGTCGCGTACGAATACGTGTAGATGGAACCCGCAACCGGAATCGTCGAGGCGAACTCGGCATAGGCGAGCGCGGCGAACCCGCAGGCAATCGCCGCGATCAGGAACGACACCATCAGCGCCGGGCCGGCTTGAACCGCGCCCGTGCCGGTCAGCACGAAAATGCCGGTGCCGATAATGGCGCCGACGCCGAGGAAAGTCAGATCGAGCGCGCCAAGCGCTTTCTTCAAGCCGGCGTTCTGAGCGCTCGCGGCGATCATGTGCTCGACGCTCTTTTTACGAAACAGGGACATTGGCGGTGGGTCTCCAGTAGTGCACGCATCTTGCGCGCCGAATGTCAGGGGAAACCCGCGATTTTAGCGGATGCGCGCCTTTGCACCATTTTGGGACGGTGTTTTTAGCGTTTGAAGGGGAGGCAAAAAATGCCTGATGAAAGCGATTTGGGCGTGCCGTTTGTCTGAGCACATCGCGTGGTGGGAAGGCTTTCGCGCGCTGCATGCCCCATCGGGTGAAATCGCGCTCGTGCGATCGAACACTGGCGCTGGGCGGACGCTATTTAGCTATCTGGGGAAGAAAGCTTCAACCGGCCATCGCTGGATTCAAGTCGACGAGGCGGTTGCTCATCACATAGAAGGTCAGCTCGGCGTTATTGCGCAGCTTCATCTTTTCGAGCAGCCGGGTGCGGTACACGCTGACCGTCTTCACCGACAGCGATAACGTTATGGCGATATCCGTCAGCCGCTTGCCGGACGCGAGCATGCATAGCGTCTGGTATTCGCGATCCGAGAGCTTTTCGTGCGGCAATTGTTCGCCGTCGAAGGAGACATAGTCCGCCAGCGCTTCGGCCATGGCCGGGCTGACGTATTTGCGGCCCGCGGCGACCTGCTGGATCGCGCCGATCATCTGCGCGGCGTCGACCGTCTTCGACAGGTAGCCGGCGGCGCCGGCCTTCAGCGCGCGCACGGCGTACTGGTCCTCGCGGTACATCGAGAACATCAGTACGGCCACGCGCGGTGCTTTGCGCTTCAAACGCTTGAGCACTTCGACGCCATTCATGTCCGGCAGCGAAATGTCGAGCAGCACCACGTCATAGTTGCGTTGCGCAACGGCTTCGAGCGCTTCGGCGCCGGTTTCCGCCTCGGTGACTTCGCGCGCCACGCCGCGGTCGAGCAGCAACTGGCGGACGCCCTGGCGAACCACCGCGTGGTCGTCGGCGAGGAGGATGCGCAGGCTCATGATGGCGTGCTCACGATTGCAGCGCGCGACGCTCGGCGCCTGGAGCGCTCGCCAGCATCGCATCCCACGCAAAGCGGGCCTGCACGAGCGTGCCGCGCGCCGCGGTGCCGCTGTCGCCGCGGCCTGAGCCGATGCGCCGGGCGCTGATCCGCAGCGTGCCGTCGAAGGCGGCGCAGCGCGCCTGCATGCCGCTCAGCCCGAAATGGCCGCGACGGCTGCGGGCGGTGCGCGTCAAGCCGATGCCGTCGTCGGTGATGATCAAGCTCAGGTGGCGGCGGCCGGCTTCGATCCGCACGTCGGCGGATTCGGCGCGCGCGTGCTTGGCAATATTGTTGAGTGCTTCCTGGGCGACCCGGAACACGGCCAGCGCGGCGTCGGTGGGCAGGCGCGTGAGCCGCACATCGGCGGCACAGACGAAGCTCGTACGCAGGTTCGTGCGCGCGGCGAAGTCGCCGGTCCATTGCGCCAGCGCGCCGACAATGCCCGCTTCGAGCGACGGCGCATGCAATTCCGCGACGGCCTGGCGGCTGGCGGCGCACACGGCGTCGAGCGAGCGATTCGCAACGGCGAGCGCGGCCGCGCACTGCGGCGGCGCATCGGCCGGCAGCCAGGTTTCGACGCCGGCAAGGGCGAAACGCGTCGCGGTCAACTCGGCGCCGACGCCGTCGTGCAGCTCGCGCGCCACATGGCGGCAGGCAGCTTCCTGCGCCTGAACGAGCTCGGCCGACAGCTGGCGCACGCGGGCGCGCAGTTGCGCGAGTTCGTGCTCAGCCGCGGAGGGCGGCGCGGCGTGTGCAAGTGAAGGCGAAATGTGGGCGCTAAACGGGACGACGGTCGACGTATCCATGACTTTCCCTCTCAGGAAGCAGTGCAAACGGCGAAGCGGGTGCGCATCGGCGGCGCGAAGACGAAAGAACGCATGCGAGTCTCTGGCCTCCAGTGACGTCCGTTACGCGTTGTGCGAGATGGACAAATTGCTACGGTGCGACGTAACGAAATTTACATTCAGTAACAAGTCGACCGTACGATGGCGTCATATTAATCCGACTAATCGTGCGCCGCGATGATATCTCAAAAAAAGAAAAAAATGCAGGTGCACCAAGGGTTAGCGCCTACATTTGACGCAATGGTTGATGTCCTCGGCCGCTGGGTATTGTAGGAAGAATGCTGACATCAAATGTCAGGGCAACGGCGGCAATTGTAACTGCGCAACAAAAAAAGGAGCCCGAAGGCTCCTTTCTGTTGATTGCGCGGCGCGCGCCGCTCAATTTGCGTGTCTGCTTAGCCGACGAACGCCTTTTCGACCACGTAGTGACCCGGCGCATTGTTGCTGCCTTCCTCGAAGCCGAGGTCGTCGAGCAGCTTGCGCGTGTCGCGCAGCATGTGCGGGCTGCCGCACAGCATCACGCGGTCGTCTTCGAGCGAGAAGCCCGGCACGCCGAGGTCGGCGAACAGCTTTTCGGTTTCGATCAGTTCGGTGATACGGCCGCGGTTCTGGAACGCTTCGCGCGTCACCGTCGGGTAGTACAGCAGCTTTTCCTGCACCAGTTCGCCAAGGTGCTCGTGCGCCGGCAGGTGATCGGTGATGTATTCCTTGTACGCGAGCTCGTCGACGAAACGGCAGGTGTGCGTCAGGACCACGCGCTCGTAGCGCTCGTAAATGTCCGGATCTTTAATGATCGACATGAACGGCGCGAGACCCGTGCCGGTGGACAGCAGCCACAGCGTCTTGCCCGGCAGCAGGTTGTCGGCCATCAGCGTGCCGACCGGCTTCTTGCCGATCAGGACTTCGTCGCCGACCTTCAAATGCTGCAAACGCGACGTGAGCGGGCCGTCCTGCACCTTGATGCTCAGGAATTCGAGGTGCTCTTCATAGTTCGCGCTCGCAAGGCTATAGGCGCGGATCAGCGGCTTGCCGTCGACTTCGAGGCCCACCATCGTGAACTGGCCGTTTTCGAAACGGAACGACGGATCGCGCGTGCAGGTGAAGCTGAAAAGCGTATCGGTCCAGTGATGGACGCTCAGGACTGTTTGTGAATTCAGGTTGCTCATGGCTTCTTGGATAGTGCGAAAACAAAGGCGGCCAGTCGTTTTAGCCGGCCGGCACGGCAAGGGCGATGCTGCGCTAACCCGAGATCGGGAATCACGCGCAATCCGCTATTTTACCGCGCCCGCTGCCCGAGGGCTCTGGCGCGGCGGTTGAGCGTGGTAAAGCGGGTTACCGGACCCGGAAGCGTCGGCGCCGATGGTTGTGACGATCGGCACCGCGAAGTACGTTGGCGTGGTTGCAGCCGCGCTTCAGCAAGGGTACGGCGATGGGCGAAAACCGCGCAGGGCGGCTGCCATCGGCTGTCCGGCATGCGCCGGATAGGCGTCCCGCGCGGGCAACATTTTCAGGATGATACCGAAACCCGCCGTGCACCGCAGCATTGACCCTGCTAATAAAACTGGCAAATGGGCGGGAGGTCGGGACGAAAGGTGAGGAAATTGGGCCGTAAAGGCGAGACGCGCGGGGCGAGCGCGCGCACTTCTGGTCGCGCTGCCTGGTCTTGCTGGGTTGGTACACAAAGGTTGATTGTCGCTCGGGCGAGGAGCTGGAATCCCTTATGAAATAAAGATTCCAGCGTTTCCCGTTTTGATTACGCCGGAGCCGCCACGCGCTTCTTGCCGCGCTGCTTCAGCACTCTCGCTTGCAGCACGATCACCAGCAACAGGAACACCCCGCGAATCACCGATTGCCAGTACGCCGACAGGCTGATGAACCCCAAACCGTTTTCGAAGTTCAGCAGATTGAACACCAAGCCGAGCAACAGCACGCCGGCGATCGTCATCGCAATCGAGCCTTCGCCGCCGGTGAGCAAGGTGCCGCCGAGCACCACCGCCGAGATCGCGAACAGCTCCCAGCCGACGCCTTCGTTCGGCTGACCGGCGCCGAACTGCGCGGCGAGGATCACGCCCGCCATGCCGGCGAGCAGCCCGCTTACGGCATAAGCCATCACCAGCGTGCGGTCGACGTTCAGGCCCATCAGCCGCGCCGCTTCCTCGCTGCCGCCGATGGCCAGCGAATGCCGCCCGAAGCGCGTGCTGCGCAGCGCGAGCCAGCCGGCGATTGCGGCGACCGCCGCGACGATCCCCGGGATCGGCAGGCCGAACAGATCGCCTTGACCGAAGTTGCCGAAGTTCGAGTCGGCGGCGATCGACACCGCATCGTTCTTGCCGAGCAGCAGTGCGACGCCGTGCGCGCCGAGGCTGGTCGCGAGCGTCACGATGAAGGGTAGGATTTTCAGCCGCGTGATGATCAGGCCGTTGAGCACGCCGACGGCCATGCCGGCCGCGCAACCGGCAACGACCGCGACCCAGCCGCCGTACACGCTGGTCAACGCAGCGACGACGCTCGCAAGAGCTGCCACCGTGCCGACCGACAGATCAATGCCGCCCGTGATGATCACGAAGGCCATGCCGATCGAGATCAGCGCGAACATCGAGTTGTAGCGCCAGAACGAGGTGATGTTGTAGGCCGAGCCGAAATGGTCGTAGCGCACGAGGCCGAGCACGATGAGCGCGACCAGAGCAAGCAGGATGGGAAGGTTCTTTTTCATCACATCGAGTCCGAAGTGTCCTGGAGGCGTTAGCGCGAGCGCCGTTGCACATAAACCGCCGCGACGATGATGCCGGCCTTCACGACCAGCGCCGCCGCGTCGGGAATGCCGTGCGCGAGCAGCGTATAGCGCAGCAACTGGATGATCAGCGCGCCGATCAGCGTGCCGCCGATATACGCCTTGCCGCCCGTCAACGCCGTGCCGCCAACCGCCACCGCGGCGATCGCATCGAGTTCGACGCCGAGCCCCACCACGTTCGCATCCGAGGACGAATTCACCGAGATCGAGATCAGCCCCGCCAGCCCCGCGAGCGCGGCGCACAACGTGTAAGCGATCAGCTTGACGGTGGCCGTCGGCACGCCGCACAGATAGGCGGCTTTTTCGTTGCCGCCGGTGATCAGCAGATACTGGCCGAACAGCGTTTTGCGCACGATCCACGCGAACAGCACGACCAGCGCGAGCATCAGCAGCACCTGGAACGGCACGCCGGCGACCTTGCCCAAGGCGATCCACTGGAACGCGGGCGTGTTGAATGCCTGCAGGCTGCCGTCGGTGACGACTTGGGCGATGCCGCGCCCGGCGATGAACAGCACCAGTGTCGCGACAATCGGCTGCACGGATAGCCTCGTCACCAGCAAGCCGTTGAAGACGCCGCACGCGGCGGCGGCCAGCACCGGCAGCACAAACGCGAGCGCGATACCGCCTGGTCCTGGAATATTCAGGAACAGCATCGGCGCGAGCGCCCCCGAAATCGCCATCGACGCGCCCACCGACAGATCGATGCCGCCCGTCGCCACCACCAGCGTCATGCCGATGCCGACGATCACGATCGTCACCACCTGTGTCATGTTGACGTTGAAGGTTTGCAGCGACCAGAAGTGAGGGGTGAAGATCAGGTTGAAGAGCACCATGGCGAGCAACACGATCACTTCGCGTTGCATGGCCAGGTGCCGCCATTTCTTCACCGTCGATGCGGCCGTGGCGCGCGATGTGGCGGCGTCCGGCATAGGCGGCGTGGCTTGGGTGTGTAACGACTCGGTGTGCAACTTAAGCGCCATGACGGTCGCCCTCCAACGCGTCTTCGATATGTGCGGTCTGGGCGGCTTCGACCAGTTGCGATTGGCCTTCGCCGCCGTAGGCGATGGCGTCCATGATGGCGGTCTCGCTCATGTCGGCGCCGTTCAGTTCGGCGACGGTGCGGCCGTCGCGGATCACCACCGCGCGGTCGGCCACCGCCGTCAGTTCTTCGAGTTCGGATGCGGACAGCAGCACGGCGAGGCCGGCGTCGCGCAGTTCACGCACGATCTTCGCCACGTCGGCTTTCGCGCCGACATCGATGCCGCGCGTCGGTTCGTCGAGCAGCAGCAGCGAAGGTTCGGCAGCGAGCCAACGCGCGAGCAGGACCTTCTGTTGATTGCCGCCCGAGAGTTCGCGAATCGGCTGATCGGCCGAGCGCAGCTTGATGCCGAGCGACGCAATGAAACGGTCGACGATCACCTGCTGTTTCTTCACATCCACCACGCCATTCTTCGCCAGCGTGCGCAAGCAGACGAGCGTGAGGTTGTCGCGCACCGAGAGTTCGGGGACGATGCCTTCGGCTTTGCGGTCTTCGGTAAGGTAGGCCAAGCCACGCGCAATCGCGTCCTGCGGCGACTTCAGCGCCACCGTTTCTCCGCCGATCGACAATGAACCGTGTTCGAGCGGATCGGCGCCGAACATCAGGCGCATGGTTTCGGTGCGGCCCGAGCCGAGCAGGCCCGCGAGACCTACTGCTTCGCCCGCGTGCACTTCAAGCGATACGTCGCTCACTTTCGGATGCGCGCTCAGCTGCGTCGCAGCGATCGCCTGCTTGCCGCGCCGCGCGAGGTTCGCTTCACGCGCAGCGGCGTCTTCGTGCACGACGGCGGCGAGCGTGCGGCCGAGCATCGTCGTGACGAGTTGCAGCTTGTCCATCTCCGCCATCGTGCTTTGCGCGACTGTCTGGCCGTCGCGCATCACGGTGACGCGGTCGCATAGTGCATAGAGTTCGTCGAGCCGGTGCGAGACGAAGATCACCGCGCGGCCGTCGTCGCGCAGTTTGCGCACCACGGTGAAGAGCAATTCCACTTCGCGTTCATCGAGCGACGAAGTCGACTCGTCCATGATGACCATCTTCGCGTCTGACGAGACGGCGCGCGCCAGCGCCACCATCTGCTGGATCGCGGTCGAATAGCGGCCGACGGGTTTCTTCACATCGATCTGCAAGCCGAACG
Organism: Paraburkholderia sp. SEWSISQ10-3 4; assembly: GCF_030464785.1. Classification (NCBI taxonomy): domain Bacteria; kingdom Pseudomonadati; phylum Pseudomonadota; class Betaproteobacteria; order Burkholderiales; family Burkholderiaceae; genus Paraburkholderia; species Paraburkholderia sp. SEWSISQ10-3 4. Next base: position 83,070 of record NZ_JALPRI010000028.1, on the reverse strand, counting down.
AATCGAGCAGGGCGGCGGCGCGTTGCTGCACCGCGCGCCAGTCGATCAGGCCGAAGCGGCGTGGCTCGCGGCCGAGGAAAATGTTCTCCGCCACGGAGCGGAACGGCACGAGGTTGATCTCCTGATAGATCGTGCTGATGCCGGCTTCACGCGCCTGCTTCGGCGTGCGGAAATCGACCTCGCGCCCTTCGAAGCGCACGCTGCCCGAGCCGCGCCGATAGGCGCCGGTCAGGATCTTGATCATGGTCGATTTGCCTGCGCCGTTCTGACCGATCAGCGCGTGCACTTCGCCGGCTGCCACGCTCAGATTGGCGCTGCGCAACGCGGGGACGCCGCCGAAGCTGATGCCGATGTCCTGCATCTCCAGCAGCGGCGAACGGGTAAGGGGAGAGTGCGGTGTCTGCGTGCCGGATTCCGTCACGGGTGTCCTCCTGATGCGTGTGCTGCTTCACGTGCTGCATGCATTGCATACGCTCGGCAGTGCGAGCCGCTGTGGCCGTTCGTTCGGGCTCCATGCAGGCGGTGTCGTCGAACCATGTTACGCCGCATAAAAGCGAAGCGACGGTCCGTGCTGCCACGAACGCGTCGCTCCGAACCCTTCCCGTCACCCGCCCCCCGAGGAGATTGATTCGGGGCGGAGACGTCCTGCGGGCACAGCCCTCGAAGAGGCTTTCTTCGAGGTACGGAGCGCTTGGACACTCGGCTAAAGCGCTGCCCTCAAGCTATACAACCGCGCGTACGACGGCGGCTGTCGATCAATAGCCGTACTGCATGCTCTGCTGCACGTTGCTCTTATCGTAGAAGCGGTCCGAGACCTTGACCCACGTCGGGATCTTTTCGCCCTTCGCGTAACGTTGGGCGACGTCGCAGGCGAGCGGGCCGAAGAACGGGCTCGACTGCACGCTCGCGCCGAGTTCGCCGGCGGCAATGGCGTCCATGCCACCCTTGGTGCCGTCGATCGTGACGATCTGGATGTCCTTGCCCGGCTGCTTGCCGGCGGCCTTGATCGCGGCGATCGCGCCGAGCGCCATTTCGTCGTTATGCGCGTAGACGGCGGTCACTTCCGGGTGCGCCTGCAACAGCGTTTCCATCACCTGACGGCCCTTGTCGCGCGCGAAGTCGCCGCTTTGCGAGGCGATGATCGTCATGCCCGGGTTCTTTGCGATGATTTCGTCGAAGCCCTTCTTGCGATCGTTCGCAGCGGACGCGCCCGTCGTGCCTTCGAGTTCGATGATCTTCGCTTTGCCGCCGGTCGCCTTGACGAGCCAGTCAGCCGCGCGATGGCCCTGATCGATGAAGTCCGAGCCGATGAAGGTGATGTAGTCGCGGCCCGCCTTGGCCACCGACTGATCGACGTCACGGTCCACCAGGATCACCGGAATGCCGGCCTTTTTGGCTTGCAGCACGACCGGTGCAAGCGGCTTTTCTTCGCGCGGCGGGAACACCAGCAGATCGACGTGCTGCGCGATCATGTTCTGGATGTCCGAGACCTGCTTGGAGTTCGAACTATTGGCGTCGGTCATGACCAACTGCCAGCCGCACTTCGCGGCGATGTCCTTGAAGCTCTTGGTTTCCGCGAGACGCCACGGATTGTTGCTTTCGGTCTGCGCGAAGCCGACCTTCAGCGGAGTCTTGGTAGGCAACTTCGGCAGCGCGTCGTCGGCGTACGCCGTCGCCGTGGCGACGCCGAAACCGATGGCCAGAGCCAGCAGCGAACCTGCCAGCGGACGAATCTGCTGCCTGCGCGCGTGCTTGCGCGACTGCGTGTTGAGCGACGCCATTGTCTTCCTCCAGTACCTGGTGAGGTGTATTTGCTTTTTAGTGTTTCTCCTGTCGGCCGAGCTGATTCACCCTGACCGGACGTGCCGATTATTCCACCGGGAATTATTATCGGTCAATCACTAATAATATTAATTATTGGCTTTTCTGCCTCGGTAATTACCCTGACCGAGCCGCGTTCGACGAGCGGTCCGTCGAGTTTGACGAGGCGATGCCGCACCGGTGCGCCCGCTGCGCGGTTGTGTTCTTCCTGCAGCAGGGTTTCGACGGCCCAGCGTCCCAGTTCGTAGTTCGGCAGCACCACGGTCGACAACGGCGGATGCGTGTGGCGGGCAATTTCCTGGTCGTCGTAACCGAGCACGGAAACGTCTTCGGGCACGCGCAGGCCGAGTTGCTTAAGGGCCTCGATCGCGCCCAGCGCGGTCAGATCGTTGGCGCAGAAAATGGCGGTCGGCGGATGCGCCTCGCGCATCAGGGAGAGCGTCATTTCAAAGCCGACTCCCGAGCTCCAGTCGCCGTCGCGCACCAGTTCGGGCGCGTATGGGAGGTCGGCGGTGGCGAGTGCCGTGCGATAACCCTTGAGGCGGTCTTTCGAGGCGTCCTGCCACGGTTCGCCGTTGATATAGCCGATCCGCCGATGCCCCGACTGCAGCAGATAGTCAGTCGCCAGATGGCCGCCTGCGACCTCGGCCGGCACCACGGACGACAACCCGCCTTCGCTCGTGTAGCAGTTCAGCAGCACGGTGGGCACCTGCGATAGCGCTGCCGGCAAGGTGACCTTGCGGGTGTAGACGGTCGCGTAGATCACGCCGAATACGTGCGGGTTCGACAGCGTCGCGTCGAGCACCTGCTTTTCGATGTCGGCGTTGCCGTGCGTCGAGTAGACGGCGAGCATCTTGCCGCTCGCATAGGCCGCATCGCGCGCGCCGTCGACGTTGACGACCGGATGCGGACTGGTGGAAATCTCGTCGGCCAGATAGACGATCAGGTTGCGTTCATCAGCCGAAACCGATACCGGTTCGCGCAGCGACAGCCGGTAGCCGAGGTCGTGCGCGGCCTTTAACACCTTGTTGCGGGTGGTCTCGGAGAATTTCGCGCCGGTCGCGTTGTTCAGCACGAGCGAGACAGTGGATTGCGACACGCCGGTGAGCTTGGCGATGTCGGTCATGGTCGGGCGGCGTTGAGTCGATTTTTTCATTGTGCGGGCCGCGCTGCAGCGGCGCTAAAGCAGGAGCATGCCGGTGGCATTCGTGATGCTGACGGTACCACTAATAATATGCGTGCGGCAACGCGCGCTAACCCGCCATGTGAGAGATTTGGTAAGGCAAGAATCGGTTGGTTTTGGCTAATTTATTACTAATAATATTGACCGATGCGCTTTGGCGTGCGATTCTCGGTCGCGCGGACCCTGAGGGTTCCGCCGGCCGCGCGCTGTGCGCGGCACGTCATAGGAGAGATCGATGGGCGTTCATGCCGCCATCCGCCTGAGGCCCCGCCTTTTCTGACCATGCGCGACGTTTCCTTGAATCCGATCCGGCCGCTCGTCTCTGAAATCAACGGACTTACGTGGCTCGACGACCCCGCGATCGAGAAGTCGCTTGTCACGCTGACGGCCGGCGCCATGCATGTGGTGGTCGCGCCTGAAGTCGGCGGCGCACTCGCGGCTTACTACGAATCGACGCCAGAAGGCCCGCTGCACTGGCTGCGGCCAGCCACGCAAGCAGCGTTCGATCAACGCGATCCGCTGCGCATGGCGAGCTTTCCGCTCTTTCCCTATTGCAACCGGATTCGCGACGCGCGTTTCGAGTTCGACGGCGGCACAGTTGATCTGAACGGCAACGACCTGCGCTTTACGCATGCGCTGCATGGCAACGCGTGGCGGCATCCATGGCAGGTGGGGGCGCGCACGGAGAGCTCCGTGGAATTGCACTTCGCACACGAACCGGACTCGCGGCTGTCCGGCGACTGGCCGTTCCGTTATCGCGCGCAGCAGCGCATCGAGTTGATCGGCGGCGCGTTGTGCATCACGCTGTCCGCGCAGAATCTCGGTGACCGGCCGATGCCCTTCGGCATGGGCCATCACCCGTACTATCCGCGCACCGCGCAGACCCGCGTCTACGCCGAAGTGCAAGCCATGTGGCATGCCGACGCCGACGTGCTGCCCACGCATCTCGGCCCGCACCCTGCAGTCGAGGCGTTGCGCCACGGCATGTCGCCGGACGCGTTCGCACTCGACAACAACTTCGCCAACTGGTCGCGCGAGGCGACGATTGCATGGCCCGACGAACACCGTCAACTGACGATGACCGCCGATGCGCCCTTCGATCACATGGTGGTATTCGCGCCCGCCAACGATGCGCAACTGTGCGTTGAACCGGTGACCAACACGACCGATTGCTTCAACGCGGTGGGCATGCGGGAACAGGTAGGCGGCTGCGTGTTGCAGCCGGGCGAGGAGATCGCGGCGGCGCTGAACTGGACGCCCCGAAGAGGTTAGTGCCCGTACTTCACTCGACTCGCAACCGCGCCATATACGGCAAATGATCCGACAGCCACGCGGTTTCCTGCGTCGGCTGGATCCATTCAACCGGCTCCATGCCGCGCACGAACATCTTGTCGAGCGCGAGCGCCGGCGAGAAGGCCGGAAACGTGCGGCCCGCTTCGCCGAGCAGCGTCGCCACTTCCTGCAGGCCGTGTTCGGCAAAGAGCGGCACCGAGTCGTTGCGCCAGTCGTTGAAGTCGCCGGCCAGCACCAGCGGACCTTCCGGCGCTTCCTTCGCGATCCAGTGCGCGATCCAGTTCATCTGCCGCAAGCGCGCCGAGCGCGTGAGCGCGAGATGCGCGCACAGCAGCGTGACCGAGTGGCCGCCGAAGGTCGCGCGCGCCACCAGCAGTCCGCGCTTTTCGAAGCGATGCGCGGAGATATCCCAGCGCCCGCCGAGATCGAGCGGATGCGGCGACAGAATCGCATTGCCATGCCGCCACGACGGCTTGAAGACATTCGGACCAAGCGCGATTTCGAGTTCGGCCGCGCGTGCGATCTCGGTGGCCTGACAGTGCCAGACGTCGCTCAATGGATCGGCGAGCGGCGAGCCGAAACTACTGGCCAATATCGGCGAGGGCATGCGCCGCGCCATCGCTTCCTGCAAAAAATACGCGTCCGCATGGGTCGACTGAACCCAGCGCTGCATCGCCTGCCAGGCCTGGAAGCCGAGCGGTGTGCGGCCCTTGTGCAGATTCCAGCTGACCGCAATGAAATCCTTGGGCGCTGCGCTCTCGCGGATCAATTCTTCTGGGTTTCGCATGCCGCGTTGTCCACGTGTTCTGTTGGGGGCTTCGGTTGTTCGTTTCAGTTCGTGCCGTTCGCATTGCGCGCATTGCACTAGTTCGCGCTGTTCGCAAGGCTCGCACGCACGCGATAGACCAGGTTCGGATTCTTGTCGACGATCGTCCAGCTGACCCACTGACCCGGCGGCACCTTCAGGCCCGGATGGCTCGCGCTTACCTGACGCGGTTGCGGCGGCAACTTGCAACCGGTGTCGGTTTGTCGCGCGGCTTCTTCTTCGAAGGTTTCCTGGGCTTCGATCGACAGTGTGACGGCGCTCGCATCCGCTTGCAGCGGCGAGATCGTCAGCGTGCGCGCCAGATCGATGCTGCCGCCGGGCTGGTCTTTACAGCCGACGTTATGCTGGACCATCTTGTGATGCGTGTCCGTGCGCGCCTGGCCGACGGTGGTGGTGCCGTCGAACGAATCGATCTGCTGGCCGTCGCGCATGACCTGCAACTGCCATTGCACGGCCTGTTGCGTCGCCCCTTGTTGCGCGTTCGCAAGCAGCGAAGTGCCGAACAGCACAGCGACGATACTGGTTTTCCACATAGAAGGTTTCTCCGGTCACTGCATCCGGCAGAGTAGACAGAAGGCCATCTTACGCCTGATGGGCTGAACGCCTTTCTGACACCTCAAACGGGGCCGGGTTCAGCAAAACACCATTTCCGATGAGAAGGTGAATCCTCAAAGGGACTTCCTCCGGGGCCTCGCAGGAAACAAGCCCTTGTTAGCAGCAGACCCGCATGACTGCTGGCTTGCACGCGAATATGTCCTCGTTACACTGGATCTGAAACGGTGCCCATCAGGCGCCGCAGCAGCAAGACCAGCCAGACGGGGTGAGCGATGACAACAGCAATGGTCAAACAGGAAATCGCCGTGGCATCGTTCAGCAGGGTGTACGACCCCGATCAGGTCGAGACCGCGCTGAACGAGCTCAGCGAAGGGGCGAACGAGGCGCTGCGCGCCACGTACGAAAAGATGCTCAAAACCGGCAATCTGCGCTTCTGCGTCAAGCCGAACCGGATGCCGTCGATCGACGATCTGATCGACGCGTTGCCCAACTTCTCGGAACCGCTCGACGACATCCGCAAGCAGGTCGCCTTGTGCCTCGAGACTGAAGACCGGCTCGAACTGATGCCGATCCTGTTGCTCGGCGATCCGGGTATCGGCAAGACGCACTTTGCCAAGCAACTGGCGCGCATGCTCGGCACCGCGTACCAATACGTGGCGATGAGTTCGCTGACGGCGGGGTGGATTCTGTCGGGCGCATCGTCGCAATGGAAGAACGCGAAACCGGGCAAGGTGTTCGATGCGCTCGTGAACGGCAGCTACGCAAATCCCGTGATTGCCGTCGACGAAATCGACAAGGCCACTGGCGATTCGCAATACGATCCGCTCGGCGCACTTTACGCGCTGCTCGAACACGACACGGCGCAGACGTTCATCGACGAGTTCGCGGAGATTCCGATCAATGCCGGCCACGTGATCTGGATCGCGACCGCGAACGACGAGCGCTCGATCCCGGAGCCGATTTTGAACCGGATGAACGTGTATGAGATTCCGCCGCCGGATCGCGACGGCGCGCGCCGTATCGCTCAATCGATCTACGACGAGATTCGCTCGGCGCATAACTGGGGCCTGCGTTTTCCCGAAACGCTCGGCGATGCCGCGCTCGATGCGCTGAAGCTGGCCTCGCCGCGTGAAATGCGGCGCGCGATCCTGAACGGCTTCGGCGCGGCGCGCATCGACGGGCGAGATCGGATCGGAGCCGGCGACATCCGCCTGGATTACGGAAATCGGAGGAAACCGATCGGTTTTTGAGCGTTTTTGCTCTGTTTTTGGCAGAAAACCGTCTTCGGACGGCTTTCTGCGAACACGAAACAGGCGATTCGACACTTAAAACAGGATGAATGTCGCAGCAATTGTTGCGAGTTTCGCGATTTCGAAGGGTTTTCATCGGTCGGTCTTCCGCCTTGACAGGCGCCCGGCGGCAAGGTGGCCAGCATGGCCGGCAGCGCTCTGAGGACGCAGGGCGATGCCATCGCGCGCATGAAGAATTGAGCGCGACAATCGTCGACGGCGTACACTGATCTTGTCCGGCCCATACGTTTAAGCCCTGCTCAAGACCGAATGCCCGCAGTCGTCCGACTGCGGGCATTTCTGTCTGTGCGGCGTCGTACAATTTTGTATAGCGGTTGCGTAAGGCCAGGTGCGTTCGACAGCAAGCGGTGTGCGGTCCTCGATAGCCGTACCCTGTCTTCATGAATATCGGGTGAACGAGGCAGCGCGCGGCGAGGTTAGCCGCGTCAAGGGACATGGATCAGATCGAATGTGTAGTGATCGGCGCTGGCGTCGTCGGTCTTGCCGTGGCGCGCGCATTGGCGGCGCGCGGGCGCGAGGTGATCGTGCTGGAAGCGGCCGAAGCGATTGGCGTGGGCACCAGCTCGCGCAATAGCGAAGTGATTCACGCGGGGATCTACTATCCACGCGGTTCGTTGAAAGCGGCGCTTTGTGTGCGCGGCCGCGAGATGCTCTACGACTACTGCGTCGAGCACAACGTGCCGCATTCGCGTTGCGGCAAACTGCTGGTCGCCACCTCGCGCAATCAGATTCCTCAGCTCGAAAGCATCATGGCGAAGGGCCGTGAAAACGGCGTGCTCGACCTGATGCGAATCAACGGCGACCAGGCGCAAGCGCTCGAACCTGCGCTCGAATGTGTGGAAGCGGTGTTCTCGCCGCAGACGGGCATCGTCGATAGTCACCAGTTGATGCTGGCGATTCAGGGCGACGCCGAGCGCGACGGCGCGGTGTGTGCGTTCCATGCACCGGTCAAGGCGATCGAAGCGAGTAACGGCCGCTTCATCATCAAGGTGGGCGGCGCCGCGCCGACCACGATCAGCGCCGCCTGCGTGATCAACAGCGCCGGCTTGTACGCAAATGCGCTGGCGCGCACGATTCGCGGACTCGACGCGCGGCATGTGCCGCCGCTCTATCTTGCGCGCGGCAACTACTTCAGCATCTCGGGGCGCGCGCCGTTCAGCCGTCTGATCTATCCGATGCCGAACGAAGCCGGCCTCGGCGTGCATCTGACCATTGATCTCGGCGGCCAGGCGCGTTTCGGTCCGGACGTCGAATGGGTCGATGCGATTAATTACGACGTCGATCCGCATCGTGCGGATTCCTTTTACGCGGCGATTCGCGCGTACTGGCCCGCGCTTCCCGACGATGCGTTGCAGCCCGCTTATGCGGGGATTCGTCCGAAGCTTTCCGGGCCAGGCGAGCCCGCCGCCGATTTCGTGATTCAAGGTCCGGCCGCGCATGGCGTGCGCGGGCTCGTCAATCTGTTCGGGATTGAGTCGCCTGGATTGACGGCGTCGCTCGCGATCGCTCAGCGTGTCTGTGAACTGAGCGGGCGCGCTTAATTGTCGCACCCCTCACGTTCTCATCCCGACACCCTGCTGCCCACTTCATGCGATCAACCGGCATTCCGAGTGCGTAACGTGCGCGCGGAGTAGTACCAATTCGGTTATCTCTATCATTTGGGCTGTCACGCGCGACGGCTTCATTGCTATCCTTGGGGACCGCTGTCATCAGAACGGCGATCAGTTCAATATAAATGGAGTGAGTCCCCCATGAAATCTTCCCGTCGTACGTTTTTGATCACCAGCATTGGTGTGGCATCCACGTTCGCGCTGTCGCGCCAGGCTTTCGCCGACGCACCGCAGGTCGCCGAGACCGACCCGACCGCACAAGCGCTCGGCTACAAGGCTGACGCGAGCAAAGTCGACAAGGCCAAGTTCGCGAAATACGCAGCGGGCCAAGACTGCGGCAACTGCAGCTTCTACCAAGGCAAGCCGACCGACGCCTACGCCGGCTGCCCGATGTTCGCGGGCAAGCAGGTCGCGAGCAAGGGTTGGTGCAGCGCATATAACAAGAAGGCCTGATTCCGTTTCAACCGCACACACATTCAGTGTCGCGGTAAGTGCGCCGCAACATTGCGGCGCCGGACTGCGGTCCGATCATCGAGGCGTCTGCCGCCCTGCGCGACAGACGCCTTTTTGTTGCTTGAAAACAGCTTGCGCGCTCTTTACACTCCAAGGCGATTGCTGCGGCGGGCATTATTTTTTCCTGCTCGCGCCAGGGTGCACTCACGCACGCTGAAGCACATCTACGCTGAGACGCCGTACCACGCGACATTTTTCGCAGGCTGGAGATTCGAATGGCACCAGCGTCACGGAGCCTCAACACGCGCGCCGTCGTGGCGGCTGTGATCGGCAACGCACTCGAATGGTACGACTTCACCGTGTTCGGTTTCCTCACGGTGGTGATCGCCCAATTGTTCTTTCCGGCAGGAAACGACTATTCGTCGATGCTGCTGACTACCGCAACCTTCGGCGTCGCATTCGTCATGCGGCCGATCGGTGGCATCGTGCTCGGACTTTACGCGGATCGCGCGGGACGTAAGGCGGCGCTATCGCTCGTCATTGCGCTAATGACGCTCGGCATTCTGCTGCTGGCGATTGCCCCGCCGTATTCGGCGATCGGCATCGGTGCGCCTTTGATGATCGTGCTCGGGCGTTTGCTGCAGGGCTTTTCCGCCGGTGGTGAATTCGGCAGTTCTACGGCCTTGCTGATCGAGGCGGCGCCGTTCTCGAAGCGCGGCTTCTACGGCAGCTGGCAGATGGCGAGCCAGGCGGCGGCGCTTCTGCTCGGTGCCGTGGTTGGCGCGTTGATCACGCACGGCCTTTCGCCCGAGGCGCTGAAGTCATGGGGTTGGCGCGTGCCGTTCATTCTGGGCTTGATCATCGGGCCGATCGGCTTTTATATCCGCCGGCATCTCTCCGATTCGGAAGCCTTTCTGCTTGCGCAAAAGACGGCCCGGCGCGCAACGCTCGGCGAAGTGTTCAGGAGCCATAGCCGCGACGTGCTGTGCGGACTCGGTGCGGTGATCGCACTTACCGTGACGATCTACGTGTTGATCAGCTATCTGCCGACCTTCGCGGTCAAGCAACTAAAGCTGCCTTATGCGCAATCTTTTAACGCGGTGATCGTCGGCAATCTGCTGCTCACCGTGCTCTCACCGTTGACGGGTGCATGGTCGGACAGGATCGGACGCAAGGGGCTTTCTCTGTGGTCGCTGGTGCTGACGCTCGTGATCATCTATCCGCTGTTTGCGTGGCTCGCGGCGGAGCCGAGCGTGTCCAAACTGATTCTCGTGCAGGCGCTACTGTCGATTGCGCTCTCCGGATACTACGGGCCGTTCGGCGCGTTGATCGCCGAACTGTTTCCGGCGAACGTGCGCTCGATCGGCTTATCGCTCGCGTACAACGTCGCGGTGATGCTGTTCGGCGGCTTCGGGCCGTTCGTCGTGACGTGGCTCATCAACACTACGGGTTCGCCGCTCGCGCCGACTTACTACGTGATGGGCGGACTGGCGTTGTCGATCGTGGCAGTGGCGTGCATTCCCGGCAAGCGTCACGCGGATCTCGACGCGCGGCGCAAACCGGCTTGAGGGTTCAGTCCTCCGACGCCCGCTCGTCTAGCTGCGCGCCGGTATCAACGGTGGCCGTTTGTCGAACCACGGCCGCGCTGCCTCGAGTTGCGCGGCCAGTCGCAACAGAGTTGCTTCGCCGCCGACGCGCGTGGCGAACTGCACACCGATAGGCAGCCCGCGCGCGTTCCAGTAAAGCGGCACCGACATCGCCGGTTGTCCGCTCAGATTGAACAACTCCGTGCATCCCGCCCACGCGAACGCCTTGTTCGACGCTTCGGTCAGCAGCTTCTTCATCAGGGCTTCGAGCGGCATCGTCGTGACGGCGCGCATCTGCATGCGCTCCGCGGGGGTGGGGTGCATTTCGCCGATCTTGATCGGTGCGCCGGCGAGCGTCGCGCACAGAAGCACGTCGTAGCGGCTCAGCAAATCGGTGAGACGTTCTGTGATGCGACGCTGTTCTTCGAGCGCGCTAGGCAAGCCGCGCTCGCCGAGTTTGCGGCCGACGTGCGCCATTGCCCACGTCGAGATTTCGAATTCGTCGCGCTGCGGCTTGCGGCCGGTGATGCGATCGGCGTGCAGCACCATCTCTTCCGCTGTCACGGACCAGAGCATCAGGAACGCATGGCGGACTGACGCGAAATCGATGCCGAGCGACACCGGTTCGATGTTATGGCCGAGCGAACTGGCGAGTTGCGCGGCGTCTTCGAGTGCGGCGCGCGAATCGGCGGAAAGTGAGGGCGCCAGCATCGAATCGGTGACGTAGGCAATGTTCAGCGGCTTGCATGGCTCGCGGCTCGCGCCAAGGAAAGTGCCCGGTGCGCCGAGCGGTCTGTCCGCGTTGCCGCCCAGCAGATCGAGCAGCAACGCGCTGTCACGCACGCTGCGCGATACCGCGTGATCGATGCCGAGTTCACCGACGGCGGGAGTCGGTGTCGCGCGTGGCACACGTCCGCGGGAAGGCTTGAGGCCGAACAGTCCGCAACACGAAGCGGGAATGCGGATCGAGCCGCCGCCATCCGATGCATGTGCGAGCGGCACGATGCCCGCGGCGACCGCCGCGGCTGCACCGCCGCTCGAGCCGCCAGGCGTGTGGTCGAGATTCCACGGATTGCGGCATGCGCCGAACAATTCGGGCTCCGTATAAGGCATCTGGCCGAGTTCGGAGGTGCTGGTCTTGGCGAAGATGTTGAGGCCGGCCGCCTTTGCCAGCGCGACGACCGGTGCGTCCTCGGTAGGAATGAAATGGCGGTAGTGACGGCTGCCCATCGACATGCGCAGCCCGGCGACCGCTGCGCCCAGATCCTTGATCAGATAGGGCACGCCTGCGAGCGCTGCTTGGGTGCTTCCGTCATTGGTTTGGTTCGCGCCATTCGCTCGATTCGCATCATCACGCGAGGCACGCTGACGCGCGGCGTCGTAGTCCTTCAGGACAATCGCATTGATTGCGGGATTAACGGCCTCGGTGCGGGAAATCGCGATGTCCAGCAACTCGCGCGCGCTTGCTTCGCGGCTTCGAATCAGTTCGGCGAGGCCGATGGCGTCATGGGCGAGATAGTCTGATTGCACGACGGAGGGACCCTCGCTATCGAGTGTTGAATCTGCCGGTTGCCTATGCGCGTGATGAACGGCCTGGCTGGACGTTAGGCTGTTCCTGGTTCATCGGCGCGCATGGAAGAAGACGACGCGCCGATGGCACGTCGTCTTCGAGAGAGTAACCCAGGTACAGGTGCGAGTTATAGGCGCCGATCAAAGCCGTGAGTGACAGGCGCCGGTTACAACGTGAGTTAAAGCCGCGAAGTTACAACCGCTCACCGAGGAACGTCAGCGTGCGGCCATGCGCGAGCGCTGCTGCGGGCTGGTTATACGATGCGCGGTCCGAGCAGTTGAAGCCGTGATCGGCATTCGGATAAATATTGAATTCCGCATCGGCACGGCCGGCGAAGCGCTCCTGAATCTGGCCGACAGCCGACAGCGGGATATGCGCGTCGAGTTCGCCGTAGTGGAATTGCATCGGCACTTTGATCTTCGCGGCCTGATCGAGCTTGTTCTGGATGCCGCCGCCGTAGTACGCCACCGCGCCGTCGAGCGTGCCTTGCGCAGCTGCCAGATACGCGATCTGGCCGCCGAAGCAGAAGCCGATCGCCGCAATCTTGCCGGTCACTTCCGGCATCGCGCGCAGCGCCGCGGCGGCTGCGCCGATGTCGGCCACCGCCTGGTCGACATTGGTCTTCTGCATCAGCTCGATGCCTTTCTCGCGATCCGCGCCGTCATACGTCAATTCGACGCGCGGCTGCACGCGCCAGAAAATGTCCGGCGCGAGCGCGACGTAGCCGTCTTGCGCATACTGATCCGCGACCGAGCGGATATGGCTGTTCACGCCGAAGATTTCCTGAATGATGATGACTGCCGGTCCCTTGCCGCCTTTGGGCAGCGCCAGATAGCCGCCGAAACTGTCGTTGCCGGCGGGAATGTCGATCCAGCGGGAAGTCGTGCTCATATTGCTCTCCATTTACTCGTGCGTTGATGCGCAGGGTCGGTCTGAATGAATGCCCGAGGCCTGAATGCCTGAGACGGGCGGTCAGTTTGCCATCAAAAGAAACGGCTTGCAGTGAGGCTGCGCGCGGCCTGACAACGCCCGCCGCACGGCGATGATCTCGTAAGGCGATTGAAACATTCTCGATAATTCATTTCTCCGCGCGCGCATGGCTCGGTAGAGTCGAAAGTCCTGGCTCGTTGATGCGACGAGCGCTTTGCCGGAGAGAGAATCGATCATGAATGAAGGCAGTTTTGTGACGCCGTTTGCGGCACGTTTCGAGTTGCGGGTTCCCGTCGTGCAGGCACCGATGGCCGGCGGCGCGACGACGCCTGCGATGGTGGCGGCGGTATCGAATGCCGGCGGTCTCGGCTTCCTCGCGGCGGCGGCACTGTCGCCCGAGAAAATCGCGAGCGAAGTCGCGGCGATTCGCGCGCTGACGGATCGTCCCTTCGGCGTGAACCTGTTTGTACTGGAGCCGGCCGCACCGGACGAAGCCACCGTGCGCCGCGCGCTCGAAGCAATCGATCCATTACGCACGGACCTCGGTTTGCCGCCGGGTCAACCGCTCGAACGCTATGCGCCGGATTTCCGCGCGCAACTGGAAACGCTGATTGAATTGCGCGTGCCGGTGGCGAGTTTCACATTCGGATTGCTCTCAACTGCCGACGTCGCCCGTCTGCATGCAAACGGCCTATATGTAATAGGCACAGCGACGCATGTTGCCGAGGGTGTCGCCTGGCGCGATGTGGGCGCAGACGCCATCGCCGCGCAAGGCGCGGAGGCGGGCGCGCATCGCGGCACCTTCATCGGCGCATTCGAGGAGGCGCTGGTCGGCACGATGGCGCTCACGCCGCAACTCGTCGATGCGACCGGCCTGCCGGTGCTGGCCGCCGGCGGCATCATGGACGGACGCGGCATCGTCGCCGCGCTCGCGCTCGGCGCGCAAGCCGCGGTAATGGGCACGGCGTTCCTCACTTGTCTGGAGAGTGCGATACCGCAGGCATGGAAAACCCGAGTGCGCTCGATGTCGGATACATCGACCTCCGTGACGCGCGCGATCACCGGTCGCCATGCGCGCGGCATACGCAATCCGCTGATGCAGCGCTTAAGCGAGTCGGCGCATAAGGTCGCGCCTTATCCGGTGCAAAACGCCTTGACGCAGGAGTTGCGGCAAACCGCGAGCCGCGCGGATAACGGCGACTATCTGTCTCTATGGTCAGGCCAGGGCGCCCCGCTTGGCCGCAAGCGCCGGGAAGGCCTTGGCGCTGCCGAACTGGTTGGGCAACTCGAGCAGGAATGGCATGCTGTGGCAGCACGGATCGGTGCGCTCGAGCGTTGATTCGGCATGGCTCAGACGCGCGTCGCGGCAACTGCGGCGCGCTTTGTTTTTACGCAAAAAGCCTATTCGAAACATTAACGGTTTAACACGCGAAAAGCTTTAGGCCGTGCTGTTAGACGATAGGCGTACCTAGCGGAAACCCGCATGGGCTGGTGCTCTCCGGCCTGTCTTTCCAGCCGGAATCGGCTCTTGTTGGATAAACGCTATTAGTGTTCATCCCACTTCCTCAAAAAAGTCCCACAATTTAATTTGATGGCCTACACTTGCGCGCAAGTACGGTTTGCCGTCTGCCACAAACAGTCCGGTGAACGTGCTGGCCAAGTGCATGAACGATGCAACCGGCGTGGTCGTCCACGGGACTGAGCGACACGTGTAGGGAAGCGGGGGCACAGGGCGATTACGTTGTTTTTGGGACCGAAACTGGAGACTTACATGAACATCAAGATTCAAAAGCTTTTGCCGATCAGCGCTGCGGCCATGTTGTTTGCGTCATTGGCTACGGGCGCGGTGGCGGACGAGGTCGTCAAGATCGGCCACGTTGCACCGTTGACCGGCGGTATCGCTCACCTGGGTAAAGACAACGAAAACGGCGCGCGTCTGGCTGTTGAAGAAATCAACGCCAAGGGCCTGACGATCGGCGGCCAGAAAGTCACGCTGCAACTCGACGCACAAGACGACGCAGCTGACCCGCGTACGGCTACGCAAGTTGCGCAGAAGCTGGTTGACGATAAGGTCGTCGCAGTGGTCGGCCACTTGAACTCGGGCACGTCGATCCCGGCTTCGAAGATCTATAGCGATGCTGGCATCGTGCAGATCTCGCCGTCGGCAACGAACCCGGCTTACACGCAACAAGGTTTCAAGACGACGTACCGCGTCGTGGCGACCGATGCGCAACAAGGTCCGGCACTGGCTAACTACGCAGCCAAGGGTCTGAAAGTGAAGAGCGTCGCGATCGTCGACGACTCGACCGCTTACGGTCAAGGTCTCGCCAACGAATTCGAAAAGACCGCCAAGTCGCTGGGCCTGAACGTGATGTCGCATGACGCGACGAACGACAAGGCTGTCGACTTCCGCGCGATTCTGACGAAGATCAAGGGCGAAAACCCGGACGCGATCATGTACGGCGGTATGGACGCAACCGGCGGCCCGTTCGCCAAGCAAGCCAAGCAGCTCGGCCTGCGTGCGAAGGTGCTGGCAGGCGACGGCGTGTGTACCGACAAGCTGTCGGACCTGGCTGGCGACGCAACCGACAACATCGTCTGCTCGGAAGCCGGTATGGCGCTCGAGAAGATGGCTGGCGGCGCAGCGTTCCTCGCCAAGTATCAGAAGCGTTTCGGTCAGCCGATCCAGATCTACGCTCCGTTCACGTATGACGCTGTGTACATCATCGTCGACGCTATGAAGCGTGCGAACTCGACCGATCCGGCGAAGATCCTGGCAGCAATGCCGGCGACCGACTACAAGGGTGTGATCGGCGAAACCACGTTCGACTCGAAGGGCGACCTTCAACACGGCGTGATCTCGCTGTACAACTACAAGGCAGGCAAGAAGACGCTGCTCGACGTAGTGAAGATGTAATAGCCGCATGACCGAAGACAGCTGTGTTTGCCTTCGGTCAAGCAGTTAAAAGGCACGCGCGCCGCAAGGCTCGCGTGCCTTTTCTTTTGAGCGTTTGCGTGCGAGGCTGGCGAGCTTGGGAACATCGTTTGGGAGAATGCCGTGACCACTGAGATCCGTTCGATCGACAACAGCTGGCGCCGCTGGATTGCAGAGAATCTGCTGCTCGACGCACCGCCGCCCGCGCTGCACGGTGCGCTGGTCGGACATGGTTTCGACCCGGCCGAAGCTGCGCGCGAAATCGAGACGGCGCTCGCGAGTCCTTACTTTGAGGGTGCCGTGCGTTTGCGCAATCGTTTGCGCAAGCGCGAATGGATATTGTCGGTGTACGGCACGCTCAATCGTATGCGCGCCGGAAGCGGTGTGATAGAACGGCGCGAGCGCTTATCGCGTGACGAGTTCTTTGAGCAGTACTACTTTCAGAACCGGCCGGTCATCATCACCGGTGCTTTCGATTTCTGGCCGGCGCGCACGCAGTGGAGTTTCGACTACTTTCGCGAGCGGTGTGGCGAGTGTGAAGTCGAAGTGCAGTTCGGACGCGAGTCGGATGCGGCTTACGAAATCAATCAGCCGAAGCTCAAGCGCATGATGCGCTTTGCCGATTATGTCGATCTCGTCGAGCGCAGCGGCTCGACTAACGATTTCTACATGACCGCCAATAACACCTCGCACAATCGCGCGGCCCTCGCGGCGTTATGGCCAGACGTGCCGGCTATCCGCGAATATCTCGACGCCGGGTCGCCCGATACGGGTTTTTTCTGGATGGGCCCTGCAGGAACGAAGACGCCGTTTCACCATGATCTGACCAATAACTTCATGGCGCAGGTGATCGGCCGCAAACAGATCAAGCTGGTGCCGTTGTCCGATACGCCGCATATGGCGAACATGCTGCATTGTTATTCGGAGGTGGACGGCGGGGCGATCGACTACGAGCGTTTCCCGTCGATGCGCAATGCGCATTTGATGGAATGCACGCTCGAACCCGGCGAATTACTGTTTCTGCCGATCGGCTGGTGGCATTACGTGGAAGGACTCGATGCATCGGTGACGATGACGTTCACCAACTTTCTGCAGCGTAACGACTTTTCGCGCGACTACGTGACGTATCACGAACTGTGAAAAAAACGGCGAGCCGGTTGACCCGGCTCGCCGCTCCCCCCTTCGACGCTTGTTTTTTCGCGTCTTTATTGACTGTCGTTATTCGTATTCGTTACTTCTTGCTCGTCAGGCCACCCAGACCGCCGAGCAAGCCGCCGCCCGTGGTGCCGCCGGTCGAAGTCCCCGAACCGGTCAATGCGCCGGTGACAGTGCCCAGCAGACCAGTGATCGGCGCAAGCGGGTTGCTGGTGCTGCCCGTGCCGCCCGAACCCGCGGCCGACCCGAGCGCGCCTGTCAGCGACGACACCGCCGACGTCACCGGTGCCAGCGGGCTGCTGCCGCCGCTGCCGCCGCTGCCACCGGTCGCGCCGCTCAATGCGCCCGTGACCGAGTTCAGCACACCGGTCAGCGGTGCCAGCGGGCTGCTGCCTGAGCTACCGCCGAGGCCGCCGAGACTGCCGGTCACCGTGCTGAGGACGCTGGTCAGCGGTGCAAGCGGGCTGCTGCCTGAACTGCCGCCGAGGCCACCGAGACTGCCGGTCACCGTGCTAAGGACGCTGGTAATCGGCGCAAGCGGGCTGCCCGAACCGCTGCCGCCGGTCAGGCCGCCGCTCAAGGTGCTGGGCAACGCGGTGAGAATGCTGGTCAACGGCGCCAGCGGATTGCCCGTCGTGCCGCCGCTTCCGCCCGGATTCAGGATGCCGGTGAGGCCGCCCAGCGGGTTGCCGCTGCTCGTGCTGCCTGCGGTCAGCAGGCCGCCGGCGGACGTGACCGTGTCGCCAAGCTTGGTCACGACATTGCCGAGGTTCTGACCGATCGGGTTGTTGGTCGCGTTGCTGACCTGGCTGCCCGCGGTGTCGAGGCCGTGACCGATGGTCGACAGCAAACCGTTCAGTGGTGCGCCGAGTCCGGTCGTATCGCCGACGGTTTGAGTCGTTTGCGCGAGCGTGGCGGTGATCGGCGTGATCGCGGTGCTGACGGTCTGCGTCACTTGCTGGATCGGACCGTTCGTCAGCTGCGAGGTCAGTTGCGTGCCAAGGCCGCTGACTGCGATGCCGAGCGTGGAGACCGTGCTGCCGAGCGGCGTGGTCAGCGGACTGAGAGGTGCGGTGGGACCGCTACCGAGACTCGTCACGAGCTGGCCGGCGCTGTTGACGGCCTGACCGGCGTTATAAACGAGGCCGCCGCTGCTCGCCAGCGTCGTGCCGAGCGGATCGGTGGAGTTGCCGAGCTGGCCGAGGCCGTTCACTGCACCCGTGCCGACTGCGGTGACACCGGCGCCGAGATTCGAGACGACGTTGCCGAGCGCGGTCGAGGTGGCCGGGTTCGAGCCGGGGATCGGCGTGAGGCCGATCTGGTTGCCGATCGCAGACACGGTTTGGCCGGTCGCGGTCACCACGTTGCCGGTGTTCTGGACGACGACGCCGATCGGATTGGCGCTGGTTGGTGTGGGCGTCGGAGTTGGCGTCGGCGTGGGCGTCGGCGTGGGTGTAGGTGTAGGCGTCGGTGTGGGCGTCGGAGTCGGTGTGGGCGTCGGCGTAGGCGTTCCGCCTCCGTTCCCCGAGCCGGAACCTGAGCCGCTGCCGGAACCGCTACCCGATCCGCTCGAGACGCCAGGTCTGACCAACGTGCTTCCGCATCCGGTCAGTAAGATCATCGACGTCACGCACATGGCGATCGCCGACAGTTTGAAATTGCGATTCATGGTCTGCTCCCCCGTAATTTGAAAATTGCTGGGGAGCTAACTGCAAGGCCTATGCCATTTATGTTTGCATGCTCAATGCAGAGAATAAAATCATACAGATCAATAGGTTGCGAGCCTGCGCGCGAAGCGGGGAAGGTTCCGATGTCACCGATGTGGCGGGGAACACATCAGCGTGTAGGCCTCGCGTAACGTAACGTAAGAACGCCGGTTTTCATATGGCGTGACGCCCGCCGATGCAACAGCAGCGCGCGTCTGCGTCAGATCTTCAAACGCCGCAGCACCTTCGGACCGGCGACCGCGATCAGAGCCGAACACACGGCCACCACTGACAACCCGATCGGCAGGCTGGTCGCCTGCGTCACCGCGCCGATGATTACCGGTCCGAGCAGCAGCCCGAAGTACGCCAGCCCGGCGACATGCGCGAGTCCTTCGGCCGCGTGAATGCCTTTGACGCTTGCCGCCGCCGCAAACAGCACGGGCATCATGTTGGCGAGGCCGAGACCCATCAGCGTGAAGCCGACGAGGGCGACGACCGGATTCGGCAGCAGCAACGCGCCAACCATGCCCGCGCAGGCCAGCGACGCGCTCGCCATCACCAGTTGCGGCGCGCCGAAGCGGGCGCGCACGGCGTCGCCGGCGAACCGCGCCGCTGCCATGCCGGCCGAAAACGCCGCGTAGGCGGCGCTCGCGAGGGCCGGCGTGGATAGCACGACGTCGCGCATGTAGACGGTCGCCCAGTCGTACATCGCCCCTTCGGCGATCAGCGCGACCAGTGCCATGACGCCGAGTGCCCATAAGGCCGGCGAGCGCCAGCGGTTGGCGCGCGGCGTGGCGGCGTCGGGATGGTCGGCGTGGGGTACGTGCGGCAGTACGGAAGGACAGGCTGCAATCAGCACCAGCGCGCTGATCGCCGCGGCAAGCGTGAGATGCACAGCCGGCGCCATGCCACGCGACAACAGGAGACCGCCTACCGCTGCGCCGGCCATCCCGCCGACGCTGAACATGCCGTGCAGCGCCGACATGATCGGCCGGCCGAGCGCTTTCTCCACAGCGCTGGCTTCCGCGTTCATCGCGACGTCGAGCGTGGCCATGCCCGCGCCGAAGACGGCCAGCACGATCAGCAACATCCAGTAAGCCGGCACGATCAGGATCAGCGCCGCACATGCCGACATCACCAGACCGCCCGTCAAACAGGCCCGGCGCGTACCGACCCGCGCAATCCAGGACGCATTCGCCGCCATGGCGCCGATCGAGCCACCGGCGAGAGCTAGCAGCGCATATGAGAGCATCGCCGCGTTCAGATGGAAGCGGTCGCGCACTGTCGGCACGTGCACCCCCCACGACGCGTACATCATGCCGGCGATGAAGAACAACGCCATCGTGGCGACACGGGCGCGCTGCCGCGCGGTGCCGGAGAGATCGCGATGAGCAGCGGGGAGGGTGACGAATTCGGAGGAGCGGTCGGACACGGAAATCTCAAGGAGGGAGAACGCGCGAGAAAGCGCGTTGAAAGCGAATTTCCGATTCTAACGAAGCGCGCTGTCTTATGCTTGGAGCGAATTGATCCGAAGCCTGCCCATCGAGGAACGCGCACTTGAACATTCCCGCTCACGCTCCGCTGCATCTGCTTCATATCGCCGCTATCGGTACGCTCGCTACACACGCGCGTCAGCCGGAAGGTTTTCCTTATCCTTCGGTGTTACCGTTCGCGCCGGACCCGCAGCATCGTCCGACGATCCTCGTGAGCCGGCTCGCCGAGCATACGCACAACCTGCACGCTGACCCGCGCGCCGGCTTTCTGGTCGTCGATGCACCGGACGGCGACGTGCTGAGCGGCCAGCGCGTCACCTTGCTCGGCACGTTCGAACCGGTCGACTCGACCCCCGAAGTCGTACAGCGCTATCTGCGCTATCACCCGGACGCCGAACGGTACCTGGTTCTCGGCGATTTCACGTTCTGGGCGATGAAGCTCGAACGGCTGCGCTACATCGGCGGCTTCGGCGCGATGGGCTGGCTCGCCGGCGCCGACCTCGATCCACTGCCGCCACTCGGCTTCGACGAAGAAAACGCGCTGATCGAATATTTCGCCGCTCATTCCCAGGGCGCCAGTGGAGTTCAATTGCTCGGCGTCGATCGCTATGGCGCTGATCTGAAGCTGGACGGCGTGCGTACCCGTTTTGTCTTCGACGATGCGAAACGCAATACCGAAACCTTGCATGCGGCGCTCGAAGATTGCATCCAGCGCCACGCTAATTAAGTTTCGATTGCTGTTTGGGGAAAACACTCATGCCGCAATAACAAGGGAGAGCGTGGCTCGTAATATGTTCCGACGTTTCATGTTAAAGCTTTCATCGCATGAAATGTTGGGACAATTTCCTTATCTTAAATTTCATTTTTTGATAGTTAATTCATTAATGTCTGATGTGCGAAGCTGTTTTTCAGCGGAATGCGAAAATTACCTATTTGAAAGGGTCCGCGTAACACCGCGTCGGCGTGAAATTTTTTGAAACGAATTGAGATTAATTTTACGGCGCCGCTTTTGTAGTTTTTCTATTTTGTGTTAATCTCGCCATCAAATTCCGAGGCATGATCACTTCAAAGGGCAAGCCGGCTTAAGACTGGCAGTCATTTATCCAATCCATAAGGGAACCTATGTCTTCCTACAAGGAACTACTCGCACAGCGCGAGAAGCTCGAAAAGCAGATCGAAGAAGCAAAGTCGCGTGAATATGCAGAAGTGTTGAATGAGATCAAGCAGAAAATGGCCGATTACGGCATTTCGCTGACTGAACTCGGTGGCGGCCGTGGTGCCAAGGCTGCTAAAGCCGGTCGTCCGCGTGCAGGCGTCGCGCCGAAGTATCGTGACCCGGATAGCGGCAGCACGTGGTCGGGCCGCGGCAAGCCCCCGCGCTGGATCGCAGGTCTGGACCGTGAGAAATTTCTGATCCAGAAGTAATAGTTTTACGGTCAATCAGTGGCGCCTATAGCGCCCGCTGTTGCCAGAAAAAAACCGCGTACCGTCAAGGGCGCGGTTTTTTTATTTCCGCGGCAAATTGCCGTGACTCTTTGTCGCACGCGCTCCATGAAACTGGAACGCGAATGCTTTTCGTTTAGATAAGCGTCTGATTTAAAAGGTTTTTTTGTGGTTTATCCAGCGCATATTGAGATGTGCCGGGTAGAATGCAGGTATTGAACTCTTCCCTTTGTTTCAGCGATGCCTTCCTCCGCCGCCGTCCAGTCCGTCGAGAAACATCGCGTTGCGCGCAAAAGTACCTTTGTCAGTATTGCGCTCAATACGGTGCTGATGACGCTGCAAATCGTCATCGGCGTGTTTGCTCATTCGCAGGCGCTGGTCGCCGACGGTATCCATTCGTTAGCCGATCTGATTTCCGATTTTGTCGTGCTAATCGCTAATCGGCACAGCGGCGCCAAGCCTGACGCGGATCACAATTACGGACATAGCCGCTATGAAACGGTCGCGTCATTGTTTTTGGGCGCGCTGCTGATTGTTGTCGGCGTTGGTATGTTGTGGCGCGCCGGCACACGTCTCGCCGATTTGCAAAGCATCCCCGCCGTGCATATGAGCGCGCTCGCGGTCGCTGTGCTGGTGCTGATTTCCAAAGAAAGCCTGTTTCGCTACATGCTGCGCGAAGCGCAACGCGTGCGTTCGGCCATGTTGATTGCGAACGCATGGCATGCACGTTCGGACGCCGCTTCGTCATTGGTGGTCGCGATTGGCATTATCGGCAGCCTCGCAGGCGTGCGTCTGCTCGATCCGATCGCCGCGGCGATTGTCGGCTTCATGGTGGCGCGCATGGGCTGGATGTTCGGCTGGGACGCGCTGCAAGATCTTTCCGACCGCGCGCTCGACGAAGCCACCTCCGCCGACATGCGCGCGCTATTGCTCGCGACGCCCGGCGTACGCGACGTGCATGAAATGCGCACCCGCAAGATGGGCGACTTCGCGCTGGTCGATGCGCACATTCTGGTCGACCCGCTGATCTCGGTATCGGAAGGGCACTACATCGCCGAATCGGCACGCTTGCGTGTGCTGGCCGACAACCGGGTGCTTGACGCGTTGATCCATGTCGACCCGGAGAACGACGCGGTGGCGCGACCGCCCGTCAATCTGCCGACCCGGGAGCGGGTCGTCGCCGAAGTCAACGCGGCGCTCGCCGCGGGTGGCGTGAAGGCCGCGTCGGTCAATATGCATTACTTGAGCACGGGGCTCGATGTCGAAGTGGTTCTGCCGGCGCCAGGCGCGCGCACGGCCGAAAGCGATGAGCCGTGCCTTGCTCGCGTCGATCTGGACGCGCTCAGGCGCCGCCTCGGTGCCCGCAAGCTGAACGTGCTGCAGGGAGTGGACGCTCCGCAGGCCGAAAGCAGCGTTTCGACGGAAGCAGGGGCCGGCGACGCCAGCGCCAAGGCTGAGCAGCCGCATAGCGCCACGTGAGCGCGGCTATAGTCTCACAGCGGCAATTGCGTATCGAATTTGATCTCGCGCAGCACGACGCTCGTGCGCACTTGCGCGACGGCAGGAATCTTGAAGATGCGTTCGTGCAGAAAGCTGTCGTACGCCTTGATGTCCGGCGCGACGATCTTGAGGATGTAATCGGATTCGCCGGTCGTGCTGTAGCACTCGGTGACCTCCGGGCAGGTCGCGATTTCCCGCTCGAACTGTTCGACCCCGCCCTCGGTGTGGCGCGTGAGATGGATATGCGCGAGCGCGCAGACGTGTAGCCCCAGCTTTTCGCGATCCAGCAATGCCGTGTAGCGCTGGATCACCCCTGATTGCTCCATATCCTTGATACGGCGCCAGCACGGGGTGCTTGACAGGCCGACCTGGTCGGAAATCTCTTGCACGGACCGGCGTGCGTCGAGCTGCAACAGGCGCAGGATTTTTTGAGAGAACGTATCGAGTGTCAACTGCGCCTCCGTTGGCGTCGCCCTATCAACGCATGGTAGAGGTCTCGAAAACGAAACGCAATGTAAAACGGCTTCAGCGAGGGAGATTACCTAATTTGCCGGTTCCTCAGCGGCGTTTTGTCCTGAGCCGTCCCCATCTTTAGCGGCCGTCAGCGTGGCCGCCTGAACGGCGCGCAGATCCTTGAGCATGTTGCAGAAAAGCGCGCCCTGTTCGATCGCGTCGTCCAGCGCGACATGCGTGTGGGGATGTTCGTCGAACCAGTGCTTCGGGAAACGTGGCTTGATGTTCTTGCGGTACGGCAGGCCGGTTAGTGCGAAGGCCAGCGTTTTGATATCGAGCGCCGACCACGAAAACGGGCAGCGGCCGACAAACCGCATCATGTACCAGAACATATAGGTGAAGTCGAAACCGGCCGGCATCGCCACGAACACCGGCTTGCCCGGCAACGCCTCGACCCATTCGACATAGGCGGTCAGCGCGGCCTGCGGATCCTGCAAATTCTTGCGGCAGGCTTCCCACGCCTCCGGCTGCGTCTTCCACCATGCTTCCTGCACCGGATGCGGCGTGGCGCCGTCGAGCAATTCGAGATTCGCGGAGAAGGTGGCGATCAGCTGCTTGTCTTCCGTGTACGCGGCGGAGGCGAAACTGAGCATCGAATGCGGACCGGGAATCGGGCCGTCCGCTTCGACATCGGTGCTCACGTAGATTTCGCTGCTCATGCTTTGACTCCGTCGGCGACATACGGATTGGTGCGGCGTTCGGCGCCGAACGTGGAGGTGGGGCCGTGGCCCGGAACGAAGGTGACGTCGTCGCCGAGCGGCCAGAGTTTTTCGCGGATCGCGTGTACCAGGTCGGCGTGATTGCCGCGCGGAAAATCCGTGCGGCCGATCGAGCCGGCGAACAGCACGTCGCCCACCAATGCGAGCCGATGCGCGCGGCTGAAGAACACCACGTGGCCGGGCGTGTGGCCGGGGCAGTGATAGACCTCGAGGGTTTCGTCGCCGAATTGCACGGTCTCGCCGTCTTGCAGCCAACGGTCCGGCTCGAACGCTTCGGCAGCAGGAAAGCCGAAGCGCGTGCTTTGGTCCGGCAGCTTGTCGAGCCAGAAACTTTCGTCGGGATGCGGACCTTCGATCGGTACGCCGTAGTGCGTGGCGAGCGTCTTCGCGCCGGCGCAGTGATCGATGTGGCCATGCGTGAGGAATACTTTTTCGACCGTCACATTCTGGCGCGCGATTTCACCCTGGATGACATCGAGGTCGCCCCCTGGATCGACAACGGCCGCGCGCCCGGTTGCCTCGCAAACGAGCAGCGAGCTGTTCTGCTGGAACGGCGTAACGGGGATCAAGGTGACTTTCATGGATGACGGCGCCGCTGGGAAAACGTTGATTGTACCGGCGTCTCATCGACGCTCGTCGAGGGCGCTGAGGCCCCGCTGCAGCGGGCTTTGAGCTGCCCATTTTTGCAGCAAGAGTGAAAATTCATCAAGGTTTTCAGTCGCTTGCCATCCCAAAATTTTCTTTTGGGTATAATGGCCTCCATGCACAAGGAATTGTGCATGCCACACGGCGATGCGTCCCCATCAAAAATGGGCACGCGGATTGCCACTCAAGTATGGGCTGTCGCGGTATTGGGCGGCCATCAGGTATCGATGCATTCGATGCACACGTCTTACCCAGCCAGGCGCCGCGCGCCTGCAACGGACTTAAATGCCGTGACGCTGGGTGGGGCCTACGCCGCTGTTCCTGCGCGCTGAGTTCCGCGCGCAAGAACGTGTTTGCCACGTTCGATGGCGGCATGTGGGGTCTGGTCAGGCTGCCGGGGACAGGTTGCGCCAGACGTGAAAATTAACCGTGCGGTAGCGGCTGGGTAGCCGCATCCGGGCTTTGACGTACTGCGCTTTTCTGCGCGGCGCGTTGTCGTCCATTGCCGCCGGAGTCGCAGGCAACACGCTCAACTTTTCGCGTGATGCGGCTCGACAATTTGATTGCACGTCTTATGAAAACTCGGTTATCCCGTGGTCTGGGGACTCTTTTTGCCTTTTTTGTGCTGGCCGGCTGTGCCACGCCTCCGGGCGCGAGCAGCACGTCTGACAGCGGCGCGCCGCTGAGCACAAAGAATGCGCAGGCAGGTTCCTTCGGCCCGCAAGCTTTCGGTAGCGCGCCGGCATCCGGCGCAGCCGCCCAAGGCTCGTCGCTGGCCGATGCGCAGCCGCTTACTGACGACAATTCCGGCGTCTCGGACTTTCATCAGATCGGTCGCGCCTCGTGGTACGGCCGCGGGTTCCATGGCCGCCGTACCGCCAACGGCGAACGTTTCGACATGCACGCGCTGACTGCGGCACATCGCACGTTGCCGCTCGGCTCGTATGTTCGCGTGACCAATCCGGCCACCTCGCGCTCGGTTGTCGTGCGCATCAACGATCGTGGCCCGTATGCGCGTGGCCGGATCATCGATCTGTCAATGGCCGCCGCCGCCGCGCTCGACATGCGCCACGCCGGTACCGCGCGCGTTCAGATCGAAGGATTGACGCGACAGGAAGCACGCGCTGAGATGAATGAAACGCTGGCGTCGAACTCAGAGAAGTAATGAAATGGCCGCGGGCGCGTCTCTGACGCGCTTGTGACGCCGCGCAACATGGCGCTTACTCGCGCCGTTGTTCGCCAAAAGACAAAGGGCCGCTTCGCGCGGCCCTTTTCTTTTACTCATCAACCGTGGCTGCACGCAGCCGCTCATCCCTTGTGGTCCGGGCTTGTGCTGCGAGCCTGATTCGCTGGCGGACCTCCCTTCTCGTCCGCCTTATTCCTCGTCTTTCTTCAACGCCAAAGCGCGCGCGTAGAGCGCATTGCGCGACGCGCCGGTGAGGGTCGCGGCAACTTTTGCCGCGCTGCTCACCGTCAATTCTTCCAGCAGGATGCCCAGCAACGCGTCGTGATCGTGTTCGCCCGCGGCTTCCGGCTGCGCGCCTTCCACCACCAGGACGAACTCACCGCGTTGCCGGTTCGGATCGGCTGCGAGCCACGTTGGCCCTTCGGCCAGGGTGCCGCGGTGCAGCGCTTCATGTAACTTCGTCAATTCCCGTGCGATCAGCAGTTTGCGTTCGCCGCCGAATGCGTCCGCCATGGCCTGCACCGTTTCGACGATCCGGTGCGGCGCTTCGTAGAACACCATCGCGTGCGGATGGTTCGCGAGCGCTTGCAGTGCCGCGGCGCGTGCTTTTGCCTTCGGCGGCAGGAAGCCGAGGAACGAGAACGTCGCGACCCAGTCGCCGGCCGCGCTCAAGGCGGTGGCGAGCGCGCTTGCGCCGGGTAGCGGAATGACCGGGAAGCCGGCTTCGCGCACCGCGTCGACGAGTTTCGCGCCGGGGTCCGAGATGCCGGGCGTGCCCGCATCGGATACGTAGGCCACGCGTTCGCCTGCTTGCAGATGCTCGATCAGGCGCAGCGCCGCGGCCCGCTCGTTGTGCTGATGAACCGCGACGAGCGGCTTCGAGATGCCGTAACGCGCGAGCAATTGGCCGGTGTTGCGGGTGTCTTCGGCGGCGATGCGGTCCACCAGTCCGAGCACATGCAACGCGCGCAGCGTGACGTCGGCGATATTGCCGATCGGCGTGGCCACCACATAGAGCGCGGCGGCAGGGTACTGCTGCCCTTGCGCGAGTTCGGAGAGAGGAGTCATGAGGCAGAAGACGCAGACAGACAGAACGAGGCCGCCATTGTGCCACGCAGCGGCGCGTGAACTGGATGGTGGGCAGGTGAGGGCGCGGGCCGGCGGCCACAACTTTTCGAGACCAACCGGGTCCAAACTCGTCGGCGCGGCTTTCGAGGCGCGTGCGATGGAGTTTTTGCAGCGGCAGCGTTTGCGTTTCGTCGCGCGCAACGTGCTGTGCCGGGGTGGCGAGATTGATCTGGTGATGCGCGACCGTGACGGCGCTCTGGTGTTCGTCGAAGTTCGCGCGCGTGCGCAGCAGCATTATGGCGGCGCGGCAGCCAGCATCGGCTGGCAAAAGAAGCAGCGGATCGTGCGTGCCGCGCGGCATTACCTGGCAACCCGCAGCAGGCGTTCGCATGATGAGCCCGCGTGCCGTTTCGACGTAATTGCGTTCGAAGCCGGCCGGCTCGTGTGGCTGCGCGATGCGTTTCGCGCGGACGAAGTCTGATGCAGTGCGGGGAGAACAGGCGTGAGTGCGATAAACTTGCGCTCGCGTGCGGACCTCGTGAACCACACCGGTGTATGGAAAGCAGCGACGGGATAGCGCATTTCGCGATGTTTTTGCGCACCTACACTGTGTGTCCGGCACGGTTCATCAGAGCGGCACGACTTCGCAATACGACTTCACAACACGGCCGCGTACTGCGGTCTATTCGCGGTAGAAACTAGAGACTCGATGTCAGTCGAACGCATTCAACAACACTTCCGCGACAGCGCGGCAGTCAAACTCGAAGCCCTCGAATCCCTGTCGATGCCGATCGCCGCAGCGATCGACACGATGTTCGCCGCGCTTGCCAACGGCAGCCGCATTCTTGCGTGCGGCAACGGCGGCTCAGCGGCCGACGCGCAACATTTCGCCGCCGAACTGATCGGCCGCTTCGAGCGTGAGCGCCCGGGCTTGCCGGCGATTGCGCTGACCACCGACACCTCCGTGCTCACCGCCATCGCCAACGACTACTCGTTCGAGCAGATTTTTTCGAAGCAGGTTTGGGCCCTCGGCCAGCCCGGCGATGTGCTGCTGGCCGTCACCACGTCCGGCAATTCCGCCAATGTGCTGGCCGCGATCGAGGCCGCGCACGAGCGCGAAATGATCGTGGTCGCGCTAACAGGCAAGGGCGGCGGCCGTATGCAGGAAGTGCTGGGCGATACCGATATCCACATTTGTGTGCCGTCCGATCGCACCGCGCGTATTCAGGAAGTGCATTTGCTGACCATCCATTGTCTGTGCGACGGCATCGATGCCATGTTGCTGGGCGAAGACTGAGATTGATTCCGAAGGAGAGCTAGTTGATGAGCGTATTCCGCGTCAAGAAGACACTGGTGAGAACCGTGCTGGTGGTCGGGTTCGCCGCGGGACTGTCCGCGACGTTGCAGGGATGCTTTCTCGCCGTTGCTGGCGCGGCGGGCGGCGGCGCGCTGGTGGCGACCGACCGGCGCACGCTCGGCGCGCAGACCGAGGATCGCGAGATGCAGGTGAAGGCGCTGTCGCAGATCAGCCAGAACTTGCCCGACAACGCGCACGTCAACGTGACGGTGTTCAACCGCCGCGTGCTGCTGACCGGCGAAGTGGCGGGTGACGTCTCGAAGCAACGCGCGGAGTCCATCGTGCGTGGCTTGAACAACGTCAACACGATCGTCAACGAACTGGCGATCATGCCGGCCAGCTCGTTCTCGTCGCGCACGAATGACACTTACCTCGAGACGCGCGTGAAGACCGCGCTGATCGCTGAGAAGAACATTTCGGCGAACAACTTCAAGGTCGTGGCCGAGCGCGGCTCGGTGTATCTGATGGGCCTTGTCACGATGGACGAAGGCAATCGCGGCGCCGATGTTGCGAGCCGCGTGCCGGGCGTGGTGCAGGTCGTGAAGGTGTTCCAGTACATTCAGCCGCAGGAAGCCGCGGCGGCGGCCGCTGCAGCGGCGACCGCACCGGTTGCCGCTTCGCAGCCGGACGCGAGCACGCCGACTGTCGGCGCGATCCCCGATTCATCGGTGAGTTCGCGTCCGCTCGATCAGCAGGCGCCGGCGCCGGTCACCAATTCGAACGCCGTGCATCCGGGTAATCCGAAGGCGACGACGCCATGACGCGGGGCGTTGCTTTCGCTGTAGCGATGTTGATGGCTGGCGCGTTGGCCGGCGCTTTTACCTCTTCAGCACGTGCGGCCGATGCACCGCGTGGTCAGATCGTTGCTAACTCGAATGCCTGCATGGGATGTCACGCGGTAGACCGCAAACTGGTCGGCCCGTCGTTCCAGCAGATCGCTACGAAGTACAAGGGCGATGCGCAAGCGCCGGCAAAATTGTCGCGCAAGGTGAAGGACGGGGGCTCCGGCGTATGGGGGATGATTCCGATGCCGGCGCATCAGTCGATGAGCGATGCGGATATTCGCACAGTGGTCGATTGGGTGCTGGCTGGCGCGCCGTCCAAGTGATGTTTTGCCGCCCCTTTTGCCTCCGGGTTTTACCGCCGCGGGGGCTTGGCAAAACGCAAAATGCCTGTGCTAGAATTGTTTGCACGTTGGGGGGGTAGCTCAGCTGGGAGAGCGTCGCGTTCGCAATGCGAAGGTCGGGAGTTCGATCCTCCTCCTCTCCACCAAAGATCACGTCGAAAGTTGTCCGAGATTGTCCGAAAACCCCGCAGCCGAAAGGCTTGCGGGGTTTTCTGTTTCTAACGAAATCCAATCGCCCTTATCTCCCCCAAAGGGAGATGTCGCGCATGCGACTTACGCTCACTCCCGAAACTCCACCCCATCCAAACGCCTCAATTGCGCGATGTCGCGAAGCGGCGGCGCGCCGAAGTGCCGGCTATATTCGCGACTGAACTGCGAAGGGCTGTCATACCCGACCCGGACCGCGACCGACCCGACATCTCCGCTATGCCGGAGCAGTAATCTGCGCGCCTCGTGTAGCCGCAGTTGCTTCTGATACTGCAGCGGAGTCAGTGTCGTGACGTTCTTGAAGTGATGATGGAGCGACGACACGCTCATGTTCACCGCATGTGCCAGCGTCTCCATCCGCAAAAGCTCGGTGTAGTGATTCTGGATCCACTCGATTGCCCGCGCGATCCGGTACGTCTGACTCCCGTTCACCGCGACCTGCCGCAGCCTTTTTCCTTGCTCGCTCGTCATCAGCCGGTAGAGCAATTCCTTTTCGATGAGCGGTGCGAGTACGGGAATGTCACCCGGAGTATCGAGCAATCGTACGAGTCGCAGCGCGGTATCGAAAACCGGTGCCGAGAGCGTGGCCACAGCGATGCCTTCGCCCGCCGACGCGGCATCCGGTTCAGGCAGGCGCAACTGCGTCGCCAGTTCGACGATCCGCTGCGGATCGAGCGTGAACTTCACACACAGATAGGGCGCGTCGGGTGAGGCCCGCGTCACCCGCGACATCACCGGCAGATCGACGGATGTCACGAGGCAATGCAGATGATCGTAGACGTACGCCTGCCCCGCGACCATGACCCGCTTGGCGCCCTGCGCCGCGAACACGAATGCGGAGCTCGTCACGCCGCAGCCGAGATCCACGGGCTGCGAGTAGCGATAGAACGTGAGCGATGGGATCGCCGTCTGATGGGTACCGTCCGTCGGCGCGAAGCGGCTGATGAGCGCGGCGAGTTCCCGGCGCGCGGTTTCGCGTTCCGCCGAAGGATCGGGCCGGGAGGAATGCTGTTTCATGCGCATGGAACTCCGTGAACGGAATTGAGCGTACCCAACCGCTGCCGGACAAGCGCGGCTGGCCTGCTCGATTTGCAGCATTGTTCAATAAATTTGCAGGATTGTGTAAGCGCAACCGCAGGCAGTCGGTACACACTGCCGCGTACACCCGGCGCCAAGTCCGGGCTTTCCCCACGGAGAGGTTCCATGTCCACATCGTTTGTCCTCAACGGCAAGAACGTTACGCTCGACGCCGATCCCACCACGCCGCTCCTTTGGGCAATCCGCGAGGACGCGGGCCTGCACGGCACGAAGTTCGGCTGCGGCATGGCGCAATGCGGCGCCTGCACGGTTCATCTGGAAGGCGAGGCCACCCGCTCGTGCGTGCTGCCGCTTGCGGCTATCGCGGGTAAGCGCATCACGACTATCGAAGGCATCGAAAGCCGGCCCGCGAAAGCCATCCAGGCTGCATGGGTCAAGCTGCAGGTGCCGCAGTGCGGGTACTGTCAGTCCGGACAGATCATGTCCGCGACAGCCTTGCTCGAACATAACGCCACGCCCACCGACGCCGACATCGATGCCGCGATGAACGGCAACATCTGCCGGTGTGCGACCTATACCCGCATTCGCGCGGCCATCCACGAAGCCGCTGCCACCCTGAAGGCCTGACCATGACGACCGATCTCGATCTCAAGGATGCGGTACGCCCGTCGCGCCGAACCTTTCTGAAAGCAGCCGGCGCCTTCGCGGCAGTCGGTCTCACCATCGGCTTCGAATGGGCGGGCACGGGCCGCCGCGCGCTCGCCGCCACGATGCCCGACGCGACGTTCGCACCCAACGCGTTCCTGCGCGTCGCGCCGGACAACAGCGTCACGGTCATCGCGAAGCATGTCGAGATGGGCCAGGGCGCGTATACCGGCATCGCGACGATCGTCGCGGAAGAGCTGGATGCGAACTGGCAGGACGTGCGTGTCGAAAGCGCGCCCGCCGATGCAAAGCGCTACGCGAATCTCGCGTTCGGCACGATCCAGGGCACGGGCGGCAGTTCGGCGATGGCCAACTCGTGGATGCAATTGCGCGAAGCCGGCGCGAAAGCGCGCGCGATGCTGGTCTCCGCCGCCGCTGCGCAGTGGCAGGTGCCCGCATCCGAGCTGACGACGCTCGACGGCAGCGTTCATCACGCGGCCACGAACCGGACCGCGACCTACGGTTCGCTCGCGTCGGCCGCGGCCCGCTTGCCGGTGCCGGATACGGTCACGCTCAAGTCGCCGAAGGATTTTCGTTTGATCGGCCATCAGCTGCCGCGTGTCGACGTGCCGCCGAAAACCAACGGCACCGCGCAGTTCACGCTCGATGTGACGTTCCCCGGCATGCTGGTCGCGCTGCTGCAGCGTCCGCCGCTCTTCGGCGCGACGGTCAAATCGTTCGATGCGTCGGCCGCGAAAGCAGTGCCCGGCGTCGTCTCGGTCGTGCAGGTGCCGGGTGGCGTCGCGGTGGTCGCGAAGGGTTTCTGGGCGGCGAAGCAGGGCCGCGATGCGTTGAAGGTCGAATGGGACGATTCAAAGGCCGAAAAGCGCAGCTCGGACGCGATCATGGCTGAATACCGGCAGCTCGCCGAGCAGCCCGGCATGTCCGCCCGAAAAGACGGTGATGCGACGAAGGCGCTCGCAGGCGCGGTGAAGAAAATCTCCGCCAGCTATGCGTTCCCGTATCTCGCTCACGCGCCGATGGAACCGCTCGACGCGGTTGTCAAACTCACCGCTGACAGTTGCGAAATCTGGGCCGGCGACCAGTTTCAGACCGTCGATCAGGCCAACGCCGCACATACGGCGGGACTCGATCCGCAGCAGGTCAAGATCCACACGCTGTATGCGGGTGGCAGTTTCGGCAGACGCGCGAACACCCAGTCGGACTATATCGTCGAGGCCGTGTCGATCGCGAAGGCGCTGGGTGCGAACGGCACGCCGGTCAAGCTGCAGTGGACCCGTGAGGACGACATCCACGGCGGCCTCTACCGGCCGATGTACTTCCACAAGCTCGACGCGGGCCTGAGCGCCGACGGCAAGCTCGTCGGCTGGCGGCATCGCATCGTCGGTCAGTCGATTCTTGCCGGCACGCCGTTCGCCAGCGTGATGGTCAAGAACGGGATCGACGGGACGTCCATCGAGGGCGCCGCTAACGTGGCCTACGCGATTCCGAACGTCTCGGTCGAACTGACGACCACACAGACCGGCGTACCTGTGTTGTGGTGGCGGGTGGTCGGCAGCTCGCATACGGCATTCGCGGTCGAGGCGTTCATGGACGAAGCCGCGCACGCCGCGCGCAAGGACCCGTTCGTCTTCCGCCGCGATCTGCTCGCGCATGAACCGCGTATGCGGGGCGTGCTCGAACTCGCTGCGCAGAAAGCGGGCTGGGACCCGGCCAAACCGTTGCCGAAAGGCCGCGGGCGCGGCATCGCGGTAGCCGAGGCGTTCAAGACGTTCGTCGCGCAAGTCGCGGAAGTCTCCGTCGACAAGGACGGTAACGTGAAAGTGGAGCGCGTCGTGTGTGCGGTGGATTGTGGCACGCCGATCAATCCGGACGTCATCGCCGCACAGATGGAAGGCGGCATTGGCTTCGGTCTCGGCGCGGCGTTGCACAGCGCGATCACGTTAAAGGACGGCAAGGTCGAGCAGAACAACTTCGACGGCTACCAGGTGCTGCGGTTCGCGGAGATGCCCAAGGTCGAGGTGCATATCGTGCAGTCCGGCGAAGCGCCGACGGGTGTCGGCGAGCCGGGTGTCGCACCGGTCGGGCCGGCGGTCGCGAACGCGATCTTCGCGGCCACCGGCAGGCGGATTCACTCGCTGCCGTTTCCTGCCGCTTCGGAAAAGACCGCCTGACGGGCTGACCTAAGACGACGCGCCGCGTCGTGATTGACTGCGCTCCCGCATGCTTGTCATGCGGGAGCGTGGCGCTTTCCTGAATCAGAACTTATCCCACCCTTCATCTACAGTTGCAGTAGCAAGCGCAGCAACCGGCGCAGCGGCCGTAGCCCGCGCAACGCGTTTAGGAGCAGCAGCAACCGCAACCTCGCGTCGCTGCGCCTCCCGCCGAGCAGGAACCGGAGCTGCCGCTACCGCAGCCGCCGAATCCTTCACCTGAAAAAACGCCACGGCGTCAGTCAGTTGTTCCCCCTGGTCTTCCATCGACCGCGAAGCCGCAGCCGCCTCTTCCACCAAAGCCGCATTCTGCTGCGTGACGTTGTCCATCTGCGTAATCGCAAGATTGACCTGCTCGATGCCACGGCTTTGTTCGGTCGATGCCGCCGCGATTTCCGACATGATGTCGGTGACTCGTGCGACTGCCTGAGTCACCTCGGTCATCGTCTTGCCCGCCTCGCCGGCAAGCGCGGACCCGTCACGGATCTTGTCCACGGAAGTGGCGATCAGATCCTTGATCTCCTTGGCCGCACTCGATGAACGTTGAGCCAGGCTTCTGACTTCGCTTGCCACCACCGCGAAACCCCGCCCCTGTTCGCCCGCACGCGCGGCTTCGACGGCCGCGTTCAACGCGAGGATGTTCGTCTGGAACGCAATGCCTTCGATGATGCCCGTGATGTCCGCGATCTTCGTCGAGCTGTCGCTGATGTCGTGCATGGTGTTCACCACCTGACCGACGACCTCGCTACCCTTCTGCGCCACCGACGATGCATTCGCAGCCAGCATGCTGCCTTGCTGCGCGTTGTCGGCGTTCTGCTTAACCGTGGAGGTGAGTTCTTCCATGCTGGAAGCCGTTTCCTGCAACGAAGCGGCCTGCTGCTCGGTACGCTGGCTCAGGTCCATATTTCCCGCCGCGATCTGACGTGCCGCGCCGGCGATGCTGGTGCTGCTGTCGCGCACCCGTCCAACGGTCACCGTCAGCCGTTCATTCATCTCGCGCAGGGCGGTCAGCAGTTTGCTGGTTTCGTCGCGCCCCTCGACCGTGATGCGCGTTCGCAGATCGCCTGCCGACACCGTGCGCGCGACGTCGATCGCAAAACGCAGCGGTCCGGTCACGGCACGCGTGATCACCACGCATGCGCCGACGGCGAGCCCCAGCGCGATAAGGCAGATCGCGATCAGCAGATTGCGCTGGCTTTCGTAATGCGCCGTGTACTCGTTGACCAGTTGTTCCTGGCGTGAGCGCGTGTAGTCAGCGTACGCGTTGGTCGCACGAATCAGCGCGGCGAGCAGCGGCCGGCAATGCTCGTCCATCTCGGCGATCGCTTCATCTCTCTTGTTAGTGAGCGCGAGATTGACGATGTTGAGGGCAACCGGGCCATAAGCCGACTCGACCCGGTTGATCTCGGCGACGAGACTGCGTGCTTTCTCCGACGTGTCGGTCGCGCTGGCGATCATGTCGTTGAGCTTTTTCAGGTCGGTTTGCACGTCTTCGTGCGCACGCGTTACGTCAGCTTTCTCTACTTCGAGGTCCTGGGGTTTGGTCACGAGCACAAGGTTGCGCGCCGCGATTGCTCTACGATCCACGGCGGTTCGAACCTGCACCGCCATATCGGCGCGTGCGTTGATGCCGTGTACGAAGTTGGAAAACCCATCGGTCGAATCGCTCAGCGCCTTCAGGGAAAGGCCGGAAACCGCGACGACAACGACAGACAGCATGCCGAAACCGGCGATGAGTTTGGTTTTGATGGTGAGGTTTTTGAGGGTCACGATTTTTTATTCTCCAATAACGAAACGTTGAAGCGTTCGCAGTGGACTCTCAGGTCCGGGCATGGGAGCGTCTATCTGGCAGCCGATCATCGTGGCCGCCCCGCGCGGTTTACCCTTCGTGCCTTTCGCAGGACGCGTCCGAAGGTGCGTCGAACGTCAGGCGATAAATGGGTATCCCATTTACTGGTTATCGGATCGAATTCTTACGGACTTAAGAAATCCCGGGTATTCCTCTACAAAGCTTGCGCACGATGCGCGAAGAACGCATCGTTTTCGGTTGATTTGAATATATTTAGGTGCGCGGTGAAAGCATGAAACTTACATATTCATTTCATTTTCCGACGTGCGTCCGGGCAAATAACCTACTGGCGAACATCAGGCAACAAAAAATGGCTTGAACTAGCGGCCACACATGGATATGATTG
Source organism: Paraburkholderia sp. SEWSISQ10-3 4 (assembly GCF_030464785.1). Lineage (NCBI taxonomy): Bacteria > Pseudomonadati > Pseudomonadota > Betaproteobacteria > Burkholderiales > Burkholderiaceae > Paraburkholderia > Paraburkholderia sp. SEWSISQ10-3 4. The sequence goes on along the minus strand of NZ_JALPRI010000028.1, from coordinate 46,768 downwards.
AGCAATCACTCATTAATTACTTGTAGTCGAAACGACCTGCATGGCCCGTCCGAAAAGCGAAGACAAACGCAACGCCATCCTTGCTGCCGCAACGGAGGTCATTGCCGAGCAGGGTTTGAGCGCACCCACCGCGCGCATCGCAAAACTCGCAGGCGTGGCTGAAGGAACGTTGTTCACGTATTTCGACAATAAGGACGAGCTGCTGAACCAGCTCTACCTGGACATCAAGGCGGAGCTGCGCGAAGTGATGATGACGACCTATCCGAAGCAAGCCAGCGTGCGCGAGCGCATCCAGCACGTGTGGAACAGGTTTGTCGACTGGGGCGTGGCGCAGCCGCAAAAACGCCGGGCCGTGGCGCAACTGTCCGTGTCGGAGCGTCTGTCCGACTGCACGCGTGCAACTGGCATGGAGTCTTTCGCAGACATCAACACAATGATTCAGGCAAGCGTGGCGAGCGGCGCCTTGCGTGATCATCCGCCGGCTTTCCTGTCGGCAATCATGGCGGCATTGGCCGAAACCACCATGGATTTCATCGCTCGCGAACCGGCTAACGCCGACCGTTATCGCAAGGCCGGCTTTGAGGCGTTCTGGCACGCGATTGCCCAGAACTAATTTTTTTACCTTATTAATGAGCGCGCACACGCTCAATTAATCGAAAGGAGCACATTATGTCGAAGGTCTGGTTGGTTACGGGAAGCGCCCGCGGGCTTGGGCGCGATATCGTCGAAACGGCGTTGCGTGCCGGTGAGCGGGTGGTGGCTACGGCGCGCGATCCGCGGCAGTTGGCGGATCTGGTGACACGCTACGGTGAGCAGGTTCGCGCGGTCGCGCTAGATGTCGCGGATCCGGCGGCGGCACGCGCGGCCGTGCAGGCCGCAGTCGATGCTTTCGGCCGGCTCGATGTGGTCGTCAACAACGCGGGCTTCGGTCATCTGGCGCCGTTCGAGCAAACGACCGAAGACGATTTCCGTGCGCAGATCGACACCAACTTCTATGGTGTGGTTAACGTCACGCGTGCGGCGCTTCCGGTACTTCGGAAACAGCGATCCGGCCACGTGATCCAGATTTCGTCGGTGGGCGGCCGCGTCGGGATCGCCGGTTTGAGCGCGTATCAGGCCGCGAAGTGGGCGGTCGGCGGTTTCACCGAGGTGATCAGCCAGGAACTCGCGCCGTTTGGCGTCCACGTCACTGCGCTCGAGCCGGGCGGTATGAAAACGGAATGGGGCACGGGCGCGATGGGTGAGGCGCCGGAATTGCTGCTGGACTATGTGCCGTCGGTTGGCGCCGTCGCGGATATGCTGTCCCAGTACGTCGGCAAGGAAGCCGGCGATCCCGCAAAAGTTGCGCAAGTGGTGCTGAAGCTCGCGTATCACGATTCGTTGCCGGCGCATCTTCTGCTCGGTAGTGACGCATTGCATTTCGCCGGCGAAGGCGACAAGGCGCGCGCTGCAGCCGCCGAAGCGTGGCGAGCGGTCAGCGCGGCCACCGATTTCTCCGCGCCGACGCCGCTGCCGGAATTTCCGGGCGCACCGGCGAAAGCCTGAGCACGCATGCGGCCGCCCCGGGCGTCGCCCAGATCGCCCGCCACACTCAGGACAAAGCGGTCGCCGCCTGCTTGTAGGACATATCTGAAGGTTCGACCAATGCGCGCTGGCCGGGCGCAATCATGGAGCACGCATCATGAAGGTTCTGATTTTCGGCGCGACCGGCATGGTCGGGCAGGGCGTATTGCGCGAATGCCTGCGCGCGCCTGACGTCGAGGTAGTCCAGACAGTTGGCCGCACCCGCACCGGCCAACTCGATCCGCGTCTGAACGAACTGATTCAACCGGACTTGATGGACTACCGGACGGTGGAAGACTCGCTGACGGGTTTCGACGCGTGCTTTTTCTGTCTGGGCGTCTCGTCGGCAGGTCTGCAGGAGGCCGAGTATGTGCGCCTTACCTACGACCTGACGCTGGCCGCCGCGCAGACGCTGGCCCGTCTCAATCCGCAAATGACTTTCGTCTACGTGTCGGGCGCGGGTACCGATAGCACTGAACACGGCCGCACCATGTGGGCGCGGGTCAAGGGCCGGACGGAGAATGCGCTGCTACGGCTGCCGTTCAAGGCCGTCTATCTGTTCCGACCCGGTGTGATCGAGCCGCTGAACGGAGCCGTTTCGAAAACGCGCTCGTACCGGTTGTTTTACACGGTGGCGAGGCCGCTTCTGTCGACGCTGCGCGCGCTCTTTCCCAATCACATTCTGAGCACCGAAGACATTGGCCAGGCGATGCTGGAAGTTGCGCGTCATGGCGCCGCCAAAGCGGTGCTCGAGGTCGCGGACATCAGGGCGCTCAGCCGCGCCGCAGCCGAGCCGGCGCTCGATCTGCACGCGGGCTGAGCGCCCGGACGGGGTGACGTCCGCGCGCCGCGCCGCGGCCCGAGACGTCCCCTAGTCGAAAAAATTCGTTTAATCCGCCAAAAACCTGTCTTTTCCCTGATTCGACGCGCCTCGGCGTCTGGTAGGCTACCGTTTCACGAGACGCGCCTTCCTGACGCGCCAACTTCTCCACGCGCGTAGGTCAGCGCATGCTCGAATGAAACGTTCATGGTGACGCGCCGACCGAACATCGTGATTGCCATCAGTATCGTGCTGGCCAGCGCGATCCTTGCGATCGCAGTGTGGGTATTGGCACAGATGCGCGACGATGCGCTGCGGCGCGCCCAGGATTCGGTCTTCAACGTCTCGCTGCTGGTCGAGCGCGACGTGTCACGCAATCTCGAGATCTACGATCTGTCGCTGCGGGCGGTAATCGACGGCCTGAAACAGCCCGGCGTGCTGGAGCTACCGCCGAAGATCCGCCAGATGGTGCTGTTCGACGGCTCCGCCAGCGCGAAAGACATGGGTTCGATTTTCGTACTCGACACAGCCGGCAACATCATCTTCGATTCGCAATCCTCGCCTCCGCGTCCCGTCAATCTCGCCGAGCGCGACTATTTCAAGGTTCAGCGCGATTCCCCCGATGTCGGCCTGTACGTTAGCCAGCCGTTCATGCCCAAGCTGACCGGCAAGGACGTGAGCATTGCGTTGAGCCGCCGGATCTCGCGGCCGGACGGCAGCTTCGGCGGCGTGGTGGTCGGCACGATGCGCCTTACTTACTTCAGGCATCTCTTCGCCGGCATGAATCTCGGTTCGGGCGGCTCGATGGCGCTGATGCTGAACGACGGCACGATGCTGATGCGGCGCCCCTACGATCCGAAAATCATCGGCCGGAGTCTGACTGGCACCTCGAACTATTCGCGCTTCCTCCAGCAGCCGAGCGGGGACTTCTTCGGCACGGCGGCGATCGACGGGGTCGAGCGCTGGTATGCATTCCGCCACATCGATATGTACCCGTTGATTCTCGACGTGGCGCTCTCTACGCGCGATATCTACGTGGAGTGGCGGCATCGCGCGTGGCTCATCGGCTCGCTGATTGCGGCGCTCGACGTGGTGATCATTGCGCTTGCGCTCCTGTTCTCGCAGCAACTGCGGCAGCGTCGCGCGGCCGAAGAAGAGTTGCGCGTGCTCGCGCGTACCGACGGCTTGACTGGCCTGAACAATCGCCGCACGTTCGAAGAACATGCGGAAGAGGAATGGCGCCGTGCGCAGCGTAACGGCTGGCCGTTGTCGATGCTGCTGATCGATGTCGATACGTTCAAGGGCTTCAACGATCTCTACGGCCACTCGGCCGGCGACGATGCGCTCATTGCCGTCGCGCGTTGCATTGGGCAGAGCGTACGGCGCCCGGGCGATACCGCTGCGCGCTACGGTGGCGAGGAATTCGCCGTGCTTCTGCCGGATACCGACGAAGCCGGGGCGGCGACCATTGCTGAGAAAATTCGCGCCGCGGTTCAGGCGCTTGAGCTTCGCCATGTCGCGAGCTCGCACCATGTGCTGACCGTCAGCATCGGCATTGCGTGCACCAGCCGCCAGGTATTCGCGACGAGCCGCGCACTCGCCATTGCGGCGGACGAGGCGCTCTACGAGGCCAAGGACGCCGGCCGCAACCAGGTGCTTTGCTACCCGGTGGCGGCACGGGCGGATCGACGGAGTGCCGTGGCGTCGCCGGCGCAGTGAGGCAGGACAATTTCACAGGTGTGCCGGCCCGCGAATCGCGCTGAGTTCGGTTGGCACCGGACACAGCGGCGAGTGCACCGGCCAACTAAACGTATAGACAAAAAAAAGCCGCTCACGCCGGGGAGCGTGAGCGGTAAGTCGGAGAGTTACATCAACATCACGTGCGCTCATGGGGGGTGAACGCAACAAACAAAGTCTAAAAGCCCAGCCCATTCCCAAATATCAGACAAATCCCAATCATTGCCTCGACGTGCAAAGCACGTTGACGTAGCGATCCGGCCCCTGTGTGCCAGGCATTCCTTACATCATCCTGTCCCGGTTATGCCCACCATTTATCGCATCAAGTCTCTGCTACGCACGCCGTAAAAGAGGTGGCGGCGTCGCCAAGTATCTGAAAAATGGCGAAACGGTTTGCCATGCCGCAGCGACGCGAGCGTCCCCTCAGGACTTATGAAGGATGGTGAGATGAAGTGGTTCGACCGCATGACCGTATTCAGGAAGCTGCTGTTGGCGTTTGCCGTCGTAATCGGGTTCTGCGTCGTGATCGGCGGGACTTCGCTGAAGACGTTGTCGTCGATGCACGCCATTACCGACGCCATCTGCGACCAGCACATGAACGGCCTCTACTGGATGGAAGAGGCGAACCGCCACAAGATCGATTCCGATCTTGCCGCCGCGAATCTCGGCTACGCCGCTGACGACGCCGGCCGTCAAAAGTTGAAGGACAGCATCGTCGCCTCGCTCAAGGAGATGCACGGCGCCTACGATCAGTATCGCGCGACCATTGCTACAGCCAAGGGTCAGGAGATGTTCGACGGGGTGCTGCGCAAGTCGGCGGTGTGGGAGGGCATCGTGCATCAGCAGATCGGTCTCGAACCGATTCCGGCCGGCGTCGACAACAACGAACTCGTGCGCCGCGCGATTGCGTCGAGCGAGGCGCTGCGCGATCGCATCACGGCGTTGATCGACTATCGCCGTCAGCAAGCCAACGAAGCCCAGCAGGAGGCGAGCGCCAACTATCAGCACATGCGCATCGCGATGCTCGCGCTGGTGTTAGGCGCGATCGCGGCGGGCACGTTGCTCGCGACGGTGATCGCACGGCGCCTCGCGCGTCAGCTCGGCGGCGAACCCGCTTACGCCATGCACATCGCCAACCGTATCGCCGATGGCGATCTGAGCGTGCGCGTCGATACCCGTGCGGGCGATACCCAAAGCATGCTGTTCGCGCTACGCAACATGCGTGAGCGGTTGGCCGGCATTGTCTCGGGCATCAGCGAGTCGAGCGAATCGATCCTGATGGCTTCCGGCGAGATCGCGCAGGGCAACACCGATCTGTCGCAACGCACCGAAGAGCAGGCTGCCGCGCTGCAGGAAACGGCATCGAGCATGCAGGAATTGACATCGACCGTGAAGATGAATGCCGAGAACGCGCAGCAGGCGGGTGGTGTTGCGCACGGTGCGTCGGAAGTGGCGGCGCGCGGTAGCCACCTCGTCGGCGATGTGGTTGAAACGATGCGCGAGTTGGCGGCTGGCTCGAAGCGCATGACCGACATCATTGCGGTGATCGAAGGGATCGCGTTCCAGACCAATATTCTCGCGCTGAACGCCGCCGTAGAAGCGGCGCGCGCTGGTGAGCAGGGCCGTGGCTTTGCGGTGGTAGCGGGCGAAGTGCGCTCGCTCGCGCAGCGCAGCGCGGTGTCCGCCAAGGAGATCAAGGAGCTGATCGAAAGTTCGACGGCGCGTGTGGGCAGTGGCGCCGAACTGGCCGAGCGGGCCGGTCAGACGATGGCGGAAGTCACACATGCGGTGAAACGCGTGACCGACATCATGGGTGAGATTTCGTCGGCGTCGCAGGAGCAAAGCACCGGCATCGAAGAGGTGAACCGCGCGGTCGCACAGATGGACGACGTGACCCAGCAGAACGCGGCGCTGGTCGAGCAGGCGGCGGCCGCGGCGGCGTCGATGGCGGACCAGGCGAGGCAACTGCAAGCGGCGGTCACGGTGTTCTCGCTGGACGCGCGGCACGCGTAGCACTCTTCACACGCGTTTTACCGCCCTTGCCAGGCCTGGTGGCTCTCCGTACACTCGCGCGTAATTCCCAGATGGCGCAGTTCCGCTGCGTCGTCCACTAAAACGCCGACAGAGGAGAACCCCCGCCATGGCAGATTCCTATTTCCCACGCTGGCGCGCCCAGCCCAACGCTGCCGAGGGCCGCATTGTCGGCACCGACGAGCGTCTCGCGTGGCCGCAGATGTTTGCAATGGGTATCCAGCACGTGGTCGCGATGTTCGGCTCGACCGTGCTTGCGCCGTTGTTGATGGGCTTCGATCCGAACCTGTGCATCTTCATGTCCGGGATTGGCACGCTGTTGTTCTTCGTGCTCGTGGGCGGGCGCGTGCCGAGCTATCTCGGTTCGAGCTTCGCGTTCATCGGTCTGGTGATCGCGGTGACGGGGTATGGCGGCCACGGTCCGAACATGAACATTCCGGTGGCGTTGGGCGGGATCATCGCGTGCGGGGTGGTGTACGCGATCATTGGCCTGATCGTGTCGGCGGTCGGCACACGATGGATTGAAACGCTGATGCCGCCGGTGGTGACAGGCGCGATCGTCTGCGTGATCGGCTTGAATCTCGCGCCGATCGCAGTGCATGGCGTGAGCGGCAGCAACTTCGACTCGTGGATGGCGCTGGTGACGGTGCTATGCGTCGGCGCGGTCGCGGTGTTTGCGCGCGGCATGCTGCAGCGTTTGCTGATTCTGGTCGGCTTGCTGATGGCATACGTGATTTACGCGATCGTGACGAATGGTCTCGGCATGGGTAAGCCGATCGACTTTGCGATTGTGGCGAACGCTGCGTGGTTCGGTATGCCGCAGTTCACGGCGCCGGTTTTCAACATGCAGGCGATGACCCTGCTTGCGCCGATCGCGGTGATTCTTGTTGCTGAGAATCTTGGGCACATCAAGGCGGTGAGCGCGATGACCGGTCAGAACCTCGACCGTTATGTCGGCCGTGCATTTATCGGCGACGGACTCGCAACGATTCTGTCTGGCTTCGCTGGCGGCACCGGGGTGACGACGTACGCAGAGAACATCGGCGTGATGGCCGTGACCAAAATCTATTCGACGCTGGTGTTTGTGATTGCCGCGGTGATTGCGCTGGTTTTGGGCTTTTCGCCAAAGTTCGGCGCGGTGATTCAGACCATTCCGGGGCCGGTGCTGGGCGGCGTATCGATCGTTGTGTTCGGTCTGATCGCGGTGACTGGCGCGCGCATCTGGGTCGTGAATAAAGTCGATTTCTCCGACAACCGGAATCTGATCGTGGCGGCGGTGACGCTTGTCCTGGGCGCCGGTGATTTTTCGTTGAAGCTCGGTGGTTTTGGACTCGGCGGGATCGGTACCGCGACCTTTGGCGCGATCATTTTGTACGCGCTTTTGAGAAGGAAGCCGGCGCAGGGGCCGGTGGCCTGATTGGCCTGGGCGACGGTCTTTTTCTTTTGCGATTGAGAGTTCAAGCGATCAAGAAAAAGGCCATCGCCACGTTGTAACGCTGACCGCTACCTCTATCGCTTCCGCACGGTCAGCGCCGTCTCCGACAGATCCACTTCGCGCATGAGCTTGTTCAAAGTCTCGTCATTGATTGCCTGACTATTACGCAGCGCAAGCAGCACCTTCCGCTCGGCTCGCATCGCCGCTAACTTCATCCGGAATTCCAGCGCATCGGCGCGGCGCGCCATTTCACGTGGCTCCTGTTCGTCCTCTAACGTGGCGAGCCGTCGTCGATAAATGTCCATGACTCGCGCGGTGACATCCGCGGCGTATGCCGAGGCCGACTCATCCAGATCCGCGCAGTCTCTGTCGTGCACTTCGTCAACCGCGCGAATCGCGGCTTGCGCCGCCATCGTGCGCGCCATCGCCTCCTCCGCGGCATGCGGATCCTTACCCCGCCGCCAGCCGCTCAACAACAGCGGCAACGCCACGACTGCCACCAGCAGCGATAGCAGAATCACGCCCGAGGCAATGAAGATCGCCAGGTCTCGCCCCGGCAACGGCGTACCGTTCGGCAACATCTCGGGCAACGACAACACGCCCGCCAGCGTCACCGCGCCACGCACGCCGGCCACCGTCGTCACCGTGACCGTGCGCAACCCCGGCACGGCACTCGCCATGCCGTGCTTCGCAGCGCCACGGCTCGCGAACCAGCGCAGCAACCACACCCACACGAAGCGCATTGCGTAGAGCGCCGCCGCCACCGCAGCGATGTAGCCGATCAAGCGCCACACCTCCACATCGCTGGTCTCGTGCGCGTCGAGCAGCGCGCGGCCGAGAATGTGCGGAAACTGCAGCCCCAACAGAATGAACACCATGCCGTTGAAGACGAATTCGATCATCGTCCACGTGCTGTTCCCACGCACGCGCGACGACACCGGGCCGGCGTTCGCAATGTTCGCGTAGTTCATCATCATCCCGGCCGAGACCGCGGCCAGAATGCCCGAGAACTCGAAGCGCTCGGCGATCAGATACGCGGCGAACGGAATCAGCAGCGTCATTACTACGCCGGGCGCCGGATCACCTTCTTCGTTAAGACTCAGAAAATGCGCGGACACAAAGCTGAACAGCCAGCTCACCGCTGCGCCCGTCGCGAGACCGCCCACCGCGATGATCACGAAGCTGATCGACGCGTCGCGCAGCGAAAACACTCCCGTCAGCGCCGCGGCAATCGCGAACTTCAGCGCGACAAGGCCCGACGCGTCGTTCATCAACGCCTCACCTTCGAGGATATGCATCAGCCGACCGGGAATTTTGCCCTTGCCGGCGATACCGCTCAGCGCCACCGCATCGGTTGGCGATAGCACCGCGGCAAGCGCGAACGCGACCGGCAGCGAGATCGACGGCACCAGCGCGTGGATGAAGTAGCCGACCGCCAGCACCGTCATGAAAACCAGGCCGAGCGCGAGCATCAGGATGGAGCGGCGCGCCATGAACAATTCGCGCTTCGGAATTCGCCATCCATCCGCGAACAGCAACGGCGGAATGAACAGCATCATGAAAATTTCCGGATCGAAGGTGACGTGCAGCCCTAGCTTCGGCCATGCGAGCAATGCGCCAATCGCGATCTGGACCAGCGGCAGCGGCAACGCGACCCGCATCATCCGGGTCACGATGCCGGACGCGGCGACGGCGAGCAAAAGAATCAGTACGGTAAAGACAATATCCATCGGTCTATTTCTGGAGATATAGCGGTCCGTCCTCTGCGATCGTCGACGATGCGGCCGCATATCGATCACGAGGCGCGCGTGAGGCACAAGGCAGAAGTTTAGCCCGCTGCAGCGTCACGTCATTGTTAACCCCGCAAGGTCCCGCGAGAGCGGTCGGCAAGCGTCCAGGTAAGGCAATGCACCTTAACGGTGCGTTCTGCGCCCACGCGCGGCGCATCGGCTCGTTCATCGGTGCAATCTTTCATGCAAATTTCATTCGAATGTGCGCCAGCGTGCGCATGGAGCTTGCTTAAGGAATATCGATGACGCACATTTTGAGAAACGGTGCCGAGGTTGTTCGCTTCCGCGTTCGGACCGGCCCGGCTCTCGCGTGAGAGGATTGCATGACGATTGCGCAACAGGAAAGGACGGCCAGCGCGCCGCACGGCTTCGACGTCGAGGTGACGTCGGGGCTCGAACGTTTTTCGGTGCAGCATGGCGAGCTGACGTTGACTAGCGTGTTTCAACCCATTTTCAGCCTGTCGCATATGCGGGCAGTGGGCTACGAGGGGCTGCTGCGCGCGCACGATGCGCTCGACCGGCCCGTGTCGCCGCTCGACGTCTTCGGCGAGGCGGCGCGTCTGGGCGACGTGCTGCAAGTCGACCGGCTCGCCCAGACCCTGCATCTGGAGAACTTCAAGGTACTCGGCGCAGAGCGCGAATGGCTGTTTCTGAATGTCCATCCCGGTGCGCTCACCGATCCGTATCTCGCCGCTGCCTTGCTGGCCAATCTCAAGCGGCTCGATCTTTCGCCACGGCGAATCGTGCTCGAGGTGCTCGAACAACGCGCGGAAGATCTCGAACGTCTTGCCGACGCGGTGCGTCAGTTCCGCGAGCGTGGTTTCCTGATTGCACTCGACGACTTCGGCGCGGGCCATTCCAACGTCGAACGGATCTGGCAATTGAATCCCGACATCGTGAAGCTCGACCGCATCATGCTGTCGCACGCAGCGCATCGCGCTGACATGGCGACGATTCTGCCGGGGCTGGTGGCGCTGCTGCACGAAGCGGGCAAGCTCGTGCTGATCGAAGGTGTCGAGACGGAGCATGAAGCGCAGATGGCGCTCGCTTGCGATGCGGACTTCGTGCAGGGGTTTTTCTTCGGCCGACCGAATCCAGGGGCAGCCGACGCGGCGCACGCCGCGACTTGCATCAGCGAAGTCACCGACCGTTATCGCGATCAGGCCGAAGCGCGCGAGCGCCGCAATGCGAGCCGTCTCACACCGTATCTGCGGGCGTTCGAGCGTGCCGCGGAACGGCTCGCCGCCGGCGAACCGCTCGAGGAAGTGTGCTGGAATTTCCTCGCACTCGACCATGCCGCGCGCTGTTTCCTGCTCGATGCGAAGGGCAAGCAGGCGGGCCGCAACGTCGTGTTGCGTGCCGATCGCGCGGCGCATGAGACGCGCTTTTTGCCGCTTGCCGACGCGCAAGGGGCGAACTGGCTGCGTCGTCCGTATTTCCGTGCGGCGATCAATGCGCCGGAGCGCGTGCATGTGACGCGTCCGTATCTGTCGATCAACGAGGCGTTGCCGTGCGTGACGCTGTCGGTGGCGACGCGCGTCGGTGATCAGACGTGCGTGCTGTGCGGCGATATCGATTGGGTCGAAGAATAGCGATTCGGATGCTTCGATTGGCAGGGCGCGCGGCGGTTCTGAGATCATGTCGTTTTTAACGACCTACGGCCGCGCTCATGTCAGTCCTACTCGAAGTCATCGCCACGACCGTTGCCGACGCCAGGCTTGCCGCGCAGGCCGGTGCGAACCGTCTCGAACTCGTCACCGCGATGGGCGAGGGCGGTTTGACGCCGAGCCTTGGCTTGATCGAAGCAGTGGTTGCCGCGAGCGTCGTGCCCGTGAACGTGATCGTGCGACCGCATAGCCGCTCGTTCGTGTACGACGCCGACGACTACGCCGTGATGCTGCGCGACGTGCGCGCAGTCAAAGCGGCGGGCGCGAACGGCGTGGTGATCGGCATGCTGAAGGCGGATGGCGAGATCGACCGCGAAGGCCTCGCGCGTGCGATCGATGCGGCGGATGGCTTGGCGATCACCTTCCATCGTGCGTTCGACGAGACGCGGGATCTGCAGAAAGCGCTCGACGTGCTGCTCGGTTTCGACGCCGTGACAAATGTGCTGACCTCGGGCGGAAAACCTTCTGTGCTGCAGGCGGAGTCGATCGTGCGTGATCTGGTACGACAAGCGTCGGGCTCGCACTGCACGGTGCTGGCAGGCGCGGGTTTGACCATCGATGCAGTAGCTGGCTTCGTGAGTGCGACGCAAGTTCAAGCGGTTCACTTCGGTTCGGGTGTGCGCGTTGGCGGCAATGGTCTTGCTCCCGTCGATGCGGCGAAAGTCGCGCAGGTGAGAGCGCTGCTCGACGTAACGCGTAGCTGAACGCTGCTAAACCACCAGGCAAAAAAATGCCGCTTCGAGGTTCAACCCGAAGCGGCATTTTTCATCCACAAAGCGAAAGAATTACTTCGCGACGACCACCGGAATCCCGCGCAACTGCCCGGCGCCCTTCATCTCTTCCAGCGACTTCTTCACCGACACGCTCGTCGCTGCTTCAATCTGCAAGCGTGCCGCGAGATCGCGTTCGCCGCGCTTCACGCCCGCCAGATTCGCCAGCTTCACGTGACCATAACCGCGTACACGCGCATGCAGATCGGCGAGCTTCGCGACGTCTTCCAGATTGTTCGCGTTGAGCTTCGCGAACGCGCGCTGCAACGTGGTTTCATAGTCGCCGGCGAGTTCGCGCTCCATCTTGCGTTCGAGCGTGCGGCCGAACGGATCGAGCATCGTGCCACGCAAGCCGCTGAATTTCGCCATCACACCCAAAACCGGCCACATCCACTGACCGAAGGTCTTCTTGGTCGGATTCACGCCCGGTTGAGGACGTGTGAGCGTCGGTGGCGCGAGGTTGAACTTGATGCCAAAGTCCTTGCCCGCGACACCTTCGAATTGCGCTTCCAGTGCTTCGCGGAAAGCCGCATCCGTATGCAGGCGCGCTACTTCGTATTCATCCTTCACCGCGAGGAGGCGATAGAACGTCGTCGCCACTGCACGCGTGATGCGCTCGCTCTTTGCATCGACGGCGGTTTCGGCACGGCGCGCCGCATCGACCAGCGCGCGATATCGCTTCACATAGCTCGCGCCGCCGTATGTTTGCAGACGGCCTTCGCGATGCGCGATCAGTTCGTCGAGCGTATCGACGCGCGCTGCCTGCTTCGCCAGATGCCGCGCTTGCCACAACGATTCGAGCGCAGCGGGGTCTTCCGCAGCAACACGCCCGATCGAAAACGCCAGTTGATTCATCTGCACCGCGACGTTGTTCAATTCGATCGCGCGCATCATCGCGGCGAACGACACCGGCACGAGGCCAAGTTGCCAGGCATAACCGAGCATCAGAATGTTCGCGCCGATGGTATCGCCGAGAAAACGCGTGGCGAGCGCCTGGGCGTCGCACGTCGACATGCGGTCGTCGCCGGCCGCGTGGCGCATCTTGTCGATCAACGCGTCGGCATGCAGCGTCGCATCCGGGTTCTGCACGAAGGTCGCGTTCGGGATTGCATGCGTATTGACGACGATACGCGTGCGGCCATGACGCACCGTTTGCAAGGCATCGGCGCTCGCGCCCACCACCATATCGCAGGCAAGCAGCACGTCGGCCTGTTGCGTGTCGATGCGCACCTGATTGAGCCACTCGTCGCGCGCGGCGAAGCGCACGAACGACAACACCGAGCCGCCCTTTTGCGCGAAGCCCATGAAGTCGAGCACCGACGCGCTCTTGCCTTCCAGATGCGCGGCCATGCTGATCAATGCGCCGACCGTCACGACGCCCGTGCCGCCGACACCCGTCACCAGAATGTCGTACGGCGCGGCATCGAGATGTGTCGCGGGAATCGGCAAGGCGTCGACGCGAGCGGCGAGCGCGGCCGGATCGAACGCGGCACCCGCGGCTTTCTTCAGCTTGCCGCCTTCCACTGTGACGAAGCTCGGGCAGAAACCATTCACGCAGGAATAGTCTTTATTGCACGACGATTGATCGATGCGGCGCTTACGCCCCAACGCAGTCTCAAGCGGCTCGACCGACAAGCAATTCGATTGCACTCCGCAATCGCCGCAGCCTTCGCAAACTTCTTCGTTGATGAAGAGACGCTTGTCCGGATCGGGAAATTCGCCTTTCTTCCGGCGACGCCGTTTTTCAGCCGCACAGGTCTGGTCATAGATCAGCACGGTCACGCCGTCGATATCGCGCAGCGCGCGCTGCACCGTGTCCATTTCGCTGCGATGGTGGAACGTCGTGCCTTTCGGGAAGAGGTCGTGATGGCCGTCGTATTTCTCCGGCTCGTCGCTGACCACGACGAAACGCGACACGCCTTCGGCTTCCACCTGACGTGCGATCTGCGGCACCGAGATGCTGCCGTCGACCGGCTGGCCGCCCGTCATCGCGACGGCATCGTTATAGAGGATCTTGTAGGTGATGGTGGTGTTCGCGGCCACCGCCTGGCGGATCGCGAGAATGCCGGAGTGAAAGTAGGTGCCGTCGCCGAGATTCTGGAATACGTGGCGCGTTTTCGTGAACATCGAATGCGAGGCCCAATCGACGCCTTCGCCGCCCATCTGAATCAGGCCGGTGGTGTCGCGCTCCATCCACGACGCCATGAAGTGACAGCCGATTCCCGCATGCGCGATCGAACCCTCAGGCACTTTGGTCGACGTGTTGTGCGGACAACCAGAGCAGAAATACGGCGTACGTTTCACGCTATCCGCCGCATTCGAGAGGATTTGCGGCGCCACCAGATCGACCACGCGCTCGCGACGATCGAGCGCCGGCTTGTGCTTCGCGAGCCAGTTCGCGAACACCGGCAGAATGCGCGACGGCCGCAATTCACCCAGCGACGACAGCAGCAGCGTGCCGTCTTCGGCGTTCTTGCCGACCACGATCGGCCGCGTGCCTTGCGTGCGGTTGTACAGATAGTCTTTGATCTGCTGCTCGATGACCGGGCCTTTCTCCTCGATCACCAGCACTTCGGACAAACCGGACACGAACGCGTCGATGCGCGTCATTTCCAGCGGGAACGACAAGCCGACCTTGTAGATGCGTACGCCGGCCGCTTCCAGATCGGCGACCGTCAGATCGAGCCGGCGCAGCGTTTCCATCAAGTCCAGATGCGCTTTGCCGCACGTGACGATGCCGACATTCGCATGCGGACTCGGCGCGATCCATTTGTCGATGCTGTTGGTGCGTGCGAAATGACGAACCGCGTCGAGCTTCGCGTGCATCCGTGCTTCGATCGTGAGACTCGGCAGATCGGGCCAGCGGTTATGCAGGCCGCCAGCCGGTTCCTGAAAGTCCTGTGGGGTGGCCCATTCGGTTTGCAGCGCATCGAGGTCCACCGTCGAACCCGATTCGACCGTTTCCGAAATCGCCTTATAGCCGACCCACGCCCCCGAGAAACGCGACAGCGCCCAGCCGTACAGGCCGAACTCGAGCATGTCGGCAATGTTCGACGGATTCACCACCGGCATATGCCAGGCCATCAAGGCGAAGTCGCTCTGATGCGGCATCGATGACGATACGCAGCCGTGGTCATCGCCCGCCACCACCAGCACGCCGCCGTGCGGCGACGAGCCGTACGCGTTGCCATGCTTCAGCGCATCGCCCGCGCGATCCACGCCAGGGCCCTTGCCGTACCACATCGCGAACACGCCTTCGACGGTGCGCTCCGGGTCCGATTCCACCCGCTGCGTACCGAGCACCGCGGTGCCACCCAGTTCTTCGTTGATTGCCGGCAAAAAACGAATATCACTCGCCGTGAGCAGTTTCTTCGCTTTCCACAACTGCTGGTCGACCATGCCGAGCGGCGAGCCGCGATAGCCGCTGATGAAGCCGGCCGTGTTCAGGCCCTGCGCGCGGTCTGCGGCGCGCTGCATCAGCGCAAGGCGCACCAGCGCCTGCGTGCCGGTCAGGAAGATCCGGCCGCGCGTGGCGGTGAGGTTATCGGACAGCTTGTAGTCGGCGAGAGCGGGCGTGCCGTCGATGGGCAGGCGAGCGGTCATGGGTGAGTCTCCTAATTTTGCGTCCGCGCGCCGTGGGGTGGGGGCCACAAAAGGCGGCGCGGCGAAAGAGACTCTATTTTTTAGCGCCAATTGGAGTGAATTTTTTCTACTTGGCGACGCGTTCAGCGAAACAGCGCGACGGCTCGCGCGTTTTAATGAAGTTTTGAGATGGATCTGCCACGCGACGGACGGATTCGGGTATGCCCTGGTGCGTTTCAGTCCTGTTTTTACGGCGCGGGCGCCTTCGCCACAGACGCGGCAACAGGCGTCGAATCGAGCGGTACGACCTCGTCGAAATGCGAGTAGTCGATGTGGCTCACGCCGTTCTCCTCACGCATGACGTCGACGAAGCGGTGTTGCCAGAGAATCTGCTCGCAGGGCCACATGTGACGCGCCTGCATGGTCTGCGAGGTCGATTCGTCGACGCCTTCAAGCGTAAGCAGCAGCGACGCGTCGCGCCCTTTGAGCGTTTCGGCGTTCTCGCCGAACAGCGGACTGTTTTCGTCGATGACGTGCATCAGGACCCAGCCCAGCTTGAACACGGGATGCTGGTCGCGTACCAGCGTCAGATCGTAGAGCTTGCGCAGCGTAAAACCTTCGACGGTGGTGTCCAGACGCATGATGCGCAGCCTCGCACGCGCTTCGGCGATCACATTCTGGCGCGCGTTGGCCGCGCGCACCATCAGCGTCATACGGCCGTCGAGCGGCCGCACGACCGCGTAGCGGGCAAACATGATCTTTGCGTGAGGTCGGGAGAAGCGCGCGAAAATCAGCCCCGTCGCCAAGGCGATGCTGGACATGCCGACAAAGATTTCAAACGTCGCGACCCAGTGCGCGTAGACGGTTTGCGGATGCATGTCGCCATAGCCGACCGTCGCGAGTGTTTCGACGCTAAAGAAAAATGCGCCGCCGAAGCCCGACGGAAACTGATTGGCGATCGGCGCGTTGCCGAGCATGTAGAGCGCGGCAAAAAAGATATTGAGCAGCAGGAACAGGACGCCGAGCGAGATAAAAAACATCGGCCAGCGGACGACGAGCGCACGGTGATAGAGATCCTGCCAGAGCGGCGTCGGCATGCCGTGGGCAATGACCACGCGATCATCCAGGCGCATCTCGCGGCTACCGCGCGGGCGATGTTTTCGCGCTTGTGCCTCGGCTTCCGTTTCGGTGTCGCCGATGGCGGAAAAGCGGTCTGACGGTTCGGTAGCCATCGCGTGCTCGTGAGGATGAAAACGCGCAAAGCGTAGCACGCCGCCTCGCGTGCTAAAGGTGATTTTCGGCGTGCCGCGCAGGCGGTGAAGGCGGCGTCCGGACCGGGCGTTTAGCGCGATTCGGGTTGCGCCCAGCGGGTGCCGCTGCTAAGCATGCTTCGCGCGTGCGCGCTGCCTGATGCGCCTGTTTTGCGGTTACGGAAAGGCCCGCGGCTTCGGAATGCCGGCGCCGTGTTCGATGTCGTCGACCGCTTGCTGGTGCGCTGCGGCGACGGCTTCGGTTTCGTCCGCGTAGCCGTTGTCGCCGCCGACGGTAGTCCACGACTTCACCGCTTTCTCGCGATGCCGGATCTCGTACTCCGCGTCCCAGCGTGCACCGTTGAGTTCGATAGGGCGGACGTGAATCGAATACACGCCGTAGAGGAAGAGCTGTTCAGCCATGATCGCCTCCAGCCGGTTGATTCAGATGTGGCGCAGCGTGATGGGCGCGGCGCCGGGTTGCCTAGAGTTCGATTTCCCCGAGGATGCGGTGGGCGAGCGCCTTGGCTTCCTCGAGCGCCTCCTCGGGCGTGGACGAAGTGGCTTCGACTTCGTAGACCGTGGTTTCCTGGTCGGTGCTTGCGTCGCCGTCGTCGCGGGAAAGGGTAACCGTGCCCTGCCACGTGTCGCTTTGTACTTCTCTTATCGACGCAGTGGCCGTGTAGATGCCTTTGGTGTAGGTGATGTCATCCATGGCGACGCTCCTTGTTCCAAAGGGTTGGATTTTTTCATCCTAGCACGATGACCGGGGTTCGGTTTTTCGCCTGCGCGGCGCCCGATGTTGGCAACCGGTGTCGACAACAATACGCGCCGCACAAGGCAAAAAAACTACAGGAGCGCCACCACCTCATCCAAAGAAGGTGCATGCGCGCCGGCATGGCGGCACGCCGCGGCGCCGGCGGCCAGAGAAAAGGCCAGGTGCTCCGGCCACGCTCGCTGCGGCGCCGTCATCAAGCTGAACAGCAGACCGCCAATCGACGCATCGCCCGCTCCAACCGTATCGACCACTTCCACCCGTGGCGGTCGAGCCTCCACCACCATGGCGCCGTCGATCAACATGGACGTCTCCGGCCCACGCGTGACCAGCACGGTGGCGGCCGGATTCATCGCACGCAACTGGGCAAGCGCGCCGGCCTCGTCGTCTGTCTTGAACAGCATGCGCAAATCTTCGTCCGACACCTTGATCAGATCGGCCAGCGCGGCCATCTTCCGCAACGTGGGCTCGTAGTCGTGCTCCATCAGATTCCGGTAATTCGGATCGAAACTGATCTTCACTCCCCGCGAGCGCAACTCGGCGGCCAACGCGGCCAGCGTGTCGCCAAGCGGCTGACGCACCAGGCTGATGCAGCCAAAATGCGCCCACTTCACCTGGCCGATCCAGCCAGCCGGCAAGCGTGCCGGATCGAACGCCAGATCGGCGCCGTTCTCACCCATGAAAAAGTACGCAGGCGGATGCGTTTGATGAACGATTGCCAGCAGCGGCGGACGCTCCACGCGCTGCATGAAGCGCATGTCGAGTCCTGCGGCGATGCTCGCGTTCCACAACTCATCGGAAAAATTGTCGACGCCCAGTGAGCCGGCGCACGCAGTCGGCAAGCCGAGTCGCGCCACGCAGCGTGCGACGTTCCAGCCGGCGCCGCCAGGACGCGAGAGCCATTGCGAGGCGCCGGTCCGCACGAGATCGGTGAGGATGTCGCCGGCCGAGACGAAGAAGGGGAATTCGGTGTTCGCGTTCAAGTTGCTCATTTTGCTTACTCCGCGGATTCGGACGCAGCGGCCGCGCCGTCAGGCAGTGCGTGCGCCAGCACTTCGTAGCACGCGCCCATCGTGTGATAGTCGGTCTTGCCGGCGGGACTCTTTTCGTCGCTGTATTTACGGTTGTCGCACGTGAGAATGCGGTACCACGCGCCGTACTTGTGATCGACGAAATGCGCCCAGCTGTAGCGCCAGATCTCGTCGTACCAGTCCCAGAAGCGTTCGTTGCCAGTGCGCTTGGCAAGCAGCGCCGCGGTGGCGAACGTCTCTGCCTGAACCCAGAAATACTTGTCGTGGTCGCACACGGTGCCATCGGGGCCGAAGCCGTAGTAGAGGCCGCCGTGGTCTTCGTCCCACGCATGCGTCATCGCAGCGTCGAATAGTTCGATCGCGCGCGGCAGCAGCCACGGCAACGGGCGATAGCGTTCCAGAATCAGCAGCAGCTTGGCCCACTCGGTCTGGTGTCCCGGCTGGAAACCCCACGGACGGAAGATGTTCGAACTGTCTTCCTCGTTGTAATGCCAGTCGACCGACCAGTCCGCGTGAAAGTGCTCCCACACGAGACCTTGCGACAGCTTCGCCTGGCGCAGCGTGATGTTCGACGCCACCCGTTCCGCGCGATCGAGATAGACCAGGTGTCCGGTTGCCTCGTGGGCGGTCAGCAGTGCCTCGGTGGTGTGCATGTTCGCGTTCTGACCGCGGTACGAACTGACACGCCAGTCGGGCGTCGCTTCGTCGGCGTAGAGGCCGGCGGCGGCGTCCCAGAAGCGATGTTCCATCAACTCGAAGGTCGCGCCGATCATCGGTTTGGCTTCCTCGATACCGGCCATCGCCGCATGCGAATACGCGAGCAGCACGAACGCGAGGCCGTAGCAGTGACGCGTCGCGTCGAGTGTGCGTTTGCGGCCGTCGTGCCATTCGAGTTCCCAGTCGTAGCCCTGGTGCTCAGCGTCCCAATGCGCGTCGCGCAGGAAGCGCAAACCGTGGCGCGCGTACTCGAGATGCTGCGGGTCGCCGAACTGGCGATACGCCATCGCGTAGTTGAAAACGTAGCGGCACGTGCTCACCAGATGCCGCGTGGTCTTGTCGTAGACCGAGCCGTCGTCGCGGAAGAAATGGAAGAAGCCGCCGCTCGGATCGAGCACGTTCGGCGCGTAAAACTTCAGCGTGTCCTGCACGTGAGAGAGCAGGAAGTCGCGGCTGCGAAAGCTGTCGACGGGCGGCGCCGCGGCGGCGCCGTTAGCGGGGTGAAGCGGATCGGATTGCGTCATGGCGTTTTTACCAAAGTACTGGCACGGGCAATGAGATGGACGGGCAAGCGGACTTCGAGTTCAGCGGGTGTGTCTTCAAGCAGCAACTCGACGCCGCGCCGGCCGAGCGCTTCCTTGTCGACCGAAATGGTCGACAGCGGCGGCGTGGCATGAGCGGCGGCGGGAATGTCGTCGAAGCCGATGATCGCGATGTCCTCGGGCACGCGGACGCCGCGTGCGAGGCACGCGCGCAGCGCGGCGAGCGCGGCGGCGTCGTTGTAGGCGAATACGGCGTCGGGTCGCGGGCCGGGCGCGTCGAGCAACTGGTGCATCGCGCGCGCGGCGCCGCTGTCGGGATCGAGGCCGGCGTCGATCGTGAGTTCCAGCGAGGGGTCGAACAGCAGGCCTGCTTCGAAAAACGCGCGCCGGTAACCGAGCGCGCGCTGGGCGATGCTGAAGTGCGCAAGCGAGCCGCCGATGAAGGCGACGCGCTTGCGCTGCTGTTCGAACAGATGCCGCATGGCGAGCGTGGCGCCCGCGGCGTTGTCGAGATTCACCGAGCGCAGGCCCGGTGCCCACAGGTCGATCAGTACGAGCGGGCGCTGCATCGCCACCAGCGTGGTCAGCGTCTCGGGCTCCACGAAACCGGCGATCGCTACCGCGTCCGGCGCATGCAGGCGCATCTGCTGGATTACGTCTTCGGTCGGACCGGCGGTCAGCACGGAAGGCACGATGCCGCGTTCGCGGCACGCGTCTTCCACGCCGTGCAGCACGTGCGAAAAGAACGGGCTGACAGCGAAGTTGTTGTGCTGACGGTGCAACAGAAAGGTGAGGCGGCGGATGCGCGGACGCAATTGGGCTGCGTCATAGCCGAGTTGCCGCGCGGCTTCGACCACGCGTTCGCGGGTGGCCTCGGAAAGGCCGGGCTGGTTCTTCAACGCGCGTGAGACGGTGCCGATCGACACGCTGGCCGCGCGGGCGACGTCGCGGATGGTTGTGGCCATCGAATGAAGCGGCCGCAAGTGGGGCGGCCGCACGGTGTTTGGGTTCGGCCGATTGTATAGTAAAACGTCGCTAAAACAGCCTTGGAAACGTGTGATCCGTACCCGGAAATACCCGTAGGAAGCACTGCTGGTCTGATTTATGTTGTTTAGTAAAATAGACTAAACAAAGCGTGGGCGTTGCCCTCGGCGCGCCAGCGCACTCAGTCGACGGGCAGCGCCGCCATGTCGGCTTGCCCTCGTAACAGCGCCACGCTCTCATCCGCATCGATCAGCACGAAGCCGCTTGTCTCGTGCTTCGCGCGCCGCTTCGCCAGCGCTGCGACGGAGGCAATTTCCTCACTGCTGTAAAACGACGGTCCGCCGTCCGACTCGACGCGCACACAGCCGATCGCCATCGTCACGAAGCCGAAGAAGGTCGGATTGCCACGCCGGTCTTCACCGTGGATGCCGCCGGCCAGCCGGTCGGTGGGCGCGTAGAAGCGCTGCGCGCCTTCGTTGAACAGGTGAATCGCGCGCAGTACACGTTCCCGCCAGTCCTCGCTCTGGAACAGGATCAGGAAATCGTCGCCGCCGACGTGACCCAGGAAATCGCGGGTCGGGTCGCAGACGTCGGCGAGGACGGCGGCGGCGAATTTCAGCACTTCGTCGCCTTGCCAGTAGCCGTACTGATCGTTGAAGGGCTTGAAGTGGTTCAGGTCGACATAGCACGCGTAGAAGCCCGCGTCGTGACCCAACAGGCGGGCGATGTGCGAGCTGATCGGGATGTTGCCCGGCAGGAAGGTCAGTGGGTTCGCGTAGCGCGCGGCTTCGATGCGCACCTCGGTGACCGCGCGCACCAGCTTCTCGCCGGTGCCGAGACCGGCGTACTTGCCGTGGTTGTCGGTGATGACGAAGCCGTCGGCGAGATAGCGCTGGTCGTCGCTGGCGAGAAGCTTGGCCATCTGTTCGACGGTCATCGATTGCTCGATGATCACCGGCGACGCGTTCGCAAACTGCAGGCACGGCCGCTTGCCGAACAGCTCGCGGTGGTAAGGCAGCGCGTAGCGGTCCATGAAGCTGCGGCGGTTGATGAGCGCAACCGGCTCGTCGTTTTCGACCACCGCTACCGCGTGCAGATCGGGGAGGCGGTTGAACAGTTCGAGCACGTCGTTGTTGGTCGCGTGACGCGGCAGCGCGGGCGCATGCACCATCATCTTCGCCGATGCCATGCCGCCCGACGGCGACGCGCTGCTTGCTGTGCGCGTGGTCTCCGGAAATACGGCGATGTGCCCGGCGCGCAGTGCGTCGCGGGCGTCGTCGGTGACGCTGCTGGCCGGCTGGGCATGCGGCCGGCCGAAGAAAAACCCCTGCCCGCAGCCGATCCCCATGTCGCGCACCACGATCAGATCCGCTTCGTCTTCAATGCCTTCGGCCACCAGCCGCGCGCCGCTTGCGTTGGCGAAGTGCTGCATCGCGCGCACGGCTTCGAATTTCAGCGAGTCGGTGGCGATGCCGTGGATGAAGAAGCGATCGATCTTCACGACGTCCGGTTGCAGGCGCACCCAAAGATTCATGCTGGCGTTCGCGGTGCCGTAATCGTCGAGCGCGAACTGCGCGCCGGCCGCGCGCAACGTCGAAATCACCGGCAGGAAACTGGCGACATCCAGAATCGTGCTTTGCTCGGTCAGCTCGATCACGATCCGTTGCGGATCGACGCCGCGATGACGCAGCAGCGCGAGTGTGTCCTCTTGCGCGTCGGCCAACTGAAGGATCGCGCCCGCGCTGAAATTGAGAAACAGCTTGCCGTCGAAATCGAGCTTCGCGAACGCGTTGATGCAGGTGCGCGCAGCGGCCTGCTCGAGTTCAAGCGCGCAACCCTCGGCGAGCGCTTGCGAAAACAGGGCGAACGGCGTTTCGAGCGGTGTGCCGGCGGGGCCGCGGATCAGACCTTCGTAGCCGAGGATCGCACCGTCGTCGAAATCGATGATCGGCTGGAATACGGCGGACAAGTCACGCCGGGCGATCAACTCCTCGATGCGCGGCGTAGCGGATCGGGAGGGCGAACGAGGTTGCATGGCAGTTAGGCGTAGCGATCGACCTTCGTCTTATCGACCCATCCAGCCAGGAGTTAAGTGAAGTTTTAGTGAAGCGTTGCACCGGGGTGGTGCGTCGCGGCTCGGGCACGCTGCCGGCGGGTGTTGCCACGGCCAGGACTTTGCCTATGCCATCCGGCTGAGGCGACAGCAAAGGCGTTTGAGCGTGAAATAACAAAAAAGCCGCACGAGGCGGCTTTCTTCAAATAACGCTCAGGGAGGGCGCTTATGAATGTCCTGTTTGCATTGCGCGCGTATTCAACGGCGCGCGACAGCGGCGGCGGGCCGCTCGCGCGAAGCCACGCGGGTTTCGCCGCTGGTATCGCGAGCCCCCCAGCGCTGCGCGAGCGCGGCGCAGACCATCAGCTGGATCTGGTGGAACAGCATCAGCGGCAAGACCACGGCGCCCACCGCATGCGAGGCGAAAATTACCTTGGCCATCGGCACGCCGGCGGCGAGGCTTTTCTTCGAACCGCAGAAGATGATCGTGATCTGGTCGGCGCGGTTGAAGCCGAGCCGCTTGCTGACCAGGATCGTCACAGCCAGCGCGAGCGCGAGCAGCACAATGCTGATCAACAGCAGGCCGCCAAGCGCGGACAGCGGGATCTGGTGCCACAGGCCTTCGTCAACGGCCTCGCTGAACGCGCCGTACACCACCAGCAGGATCGAGCCCTGGTCGACGAACTTCAGCACGCCGCGATTACGCTCGATCCACTTGCCGATCAGCGGGCGCAGCAACTGCCCGGCCACGAACGGCACCAGCAACTGCAAAACGATGTTGCCCACCGTATGCCACGGCGAGGCGCCGCCGCTCGCAGCCTGGTTGGTGACGACGAGGCTGACGAGGGCGGGGGTAATGAAGATGCCCAAGAGGCTCGAGGCCGACGCGCTGCATACGGCGGCCGGCACGTTGCCTTTGGCAATGGAGGTGAACGCGATCGACGATTGAACCGTCGACGGCAGCGTGCAGAGGAAGAGGACCCCCGCATAGAGCGCCGGCGTGACAAGTGGCGAAAGGAGCGGCTTAAGCGCGAGGCCGAGCAGCGGAAACAGCGCGAACGTGCTGAGCAGCACTACCAGATGCAAACGCCAATGCGTCGCGCCGGCCACGATCGCTTCGCGTGAGAGCTTGGCGCCGTGCAGGAAAAACAGCAGGCCGACCGCAACGTTCGTCACCCAGTTGAACCCGACGGCGGCCTGCCCATGAACCGGCAGGAAGCTGGCAAGGATCACGGTGCCTACGAGGCACAAGGTGAAATTGTCGGGAAGCAGTTTCGGGCGAGCCATGGCGGAATCTCGATTCGGTGATGCGGAAAGCAGGGCGCGCACGAAGGCGCCCGACTCAGGCTATGGAAAACGCCTATTGTTGTCGAAAATTGATTAAATACGCAAATTCATTTGCCGAATCGATTAATGAGCATCACGCATCAGATGCGTTGCCATGACGGTCTCATGCGGCGCCCATGGGCAGTTCCAGTATTGGCGACCGTATCTGTTTGGTCCACTGCCGTTTTGACAATCCGGCGAAAAAAACCGGCCTGGATTTGTCATACGCAAGCGCCTTCAACTAATCTCGCAAAAGCCGCTCAACCAAGCTGTTTCAAGGCTTTCGCGCAAGGGCTCTGTCGCAGAAAAACGTCGCAGTAACAAGGTGTTACAACAGCGGTCCGGGCCTAACACTTTTTGGCTCGACACCCTTTGCCGGGACCCATAAATTACTGCTCAAAGGCCATCGGGATGCCCCGCGCCGCGAAAGATACGCAGCGCTCGCGCCGGTCCCAGAACAAGTCCATCGCAGCTCGAACGGTGGGCTTCAGGCAGGTCTTCGGGCATGTGAGTCACTTGGTGGACGGGTTGTCGAGAACGAAGCACTGGGCGTTGGGCGCGGTTATCGCTGCGCTGTGCTCGTTCGCCTATGCGAAAGTGCCGGGCGTACCGCACGGTGGTGGTGGCGGTTATTCGCATGCTCCCGCGGGCCACGCAATGCGTGGCGATGCGCGCAACAACGGCTATTACTACGGCGCCGCCAATACGAGACCAGCTCGCAACAACGTCGCCGACAACAACGCGCGCTTGCCCCGTGGCGGCGCGAACTTCGCTACCGGCGGCTACGCCAACGGCTTCGGCGCTTACAACCCAGGCATGCGTCGCGCTACCGGGCCGGCCGGATATCCAAACGACGGCCGCGGTGGCATGCAGTATGCCGGCGCTATCACGCCTGTCAGCGCCGAATCGCGCGCGGTACCGCGTCCGCCGCCCAACGCGCCGGTTCGCACCGGTTCGATTCGCGCCGATGTCGCCCGCTACAACGAAGAGCGCGGCACGTCGCGCGCAATGCAGCGCCCGGGGGACGACCCGCGTCAGCAGGAAGGTTCGCCTTACCGTAACTAATGGCAGCACGGGAGTTTTGCTCCCGCGCAACGCGGTCTGACATCGCTCCTCGCCTTACCGTTCGTTTCACCGAACTCCTCTCCCACGCTTCGTCAAATCCGCTTTGCCGGCTTTCAAATCGATTGCTGCGGTATTGCGCGTCGCCGCCGTCCAAAAAGCCCCTGTCAATGTGACGTTTCGACGCCACACTTTTTTGAAAACATTCGGCAGCAAACCCTCTCCCGTCGTCAAATTTGGTCGTTTTCGCCGCGGCGCGTCATCCGCCTGTCATCTGAACCGTTATCACCCAGTCGGGCGCAATGTCAGTAACGCTTTGCGCCGAACCGCGAAGTCCGCGGCGATGCAGTGAGGACGTACAAGGCCTCTGCTTTATCAGGCCGATAAGTGACAAAACTAATCAGATCGCTATACCCGCAATAACCCACGATATTTTTGTCCATAAAAATGGTCCGCAAAGATGGTCCCGCCCAGATTGGCTCGATGATCGAACGGACAACAACAATCATTCGCGCGAGCTCCCCCTTTCGCACAGCCTTACCTTTTTGACAAAGACAGGAGAACCCATGAAAACAAGCATCAGCAGTGCGCTGAAGACCACCCTCAAGGTAACCGCGTGTGCCGCCCTGCTGGCCAGTGCATCGTCTGCTTTTGCGCAATCGAGCGTACAACTCTACGGTCAGGTCGACGAATGGGTTGGCGCGCAGAAATTCCCGGGCGGCAAGTCGGCTGCTGAGGTGTCCGGTGGCGGTATGTCGACGTCGTACTGGGGCTTGAAGGGGGCCGAGGATCTGGGCAACGGCTACAAGGCGATCTTCACGATTGAAGGCTTCTTCCTCGCGCAGAACGGCCAGTACGGCCGCTTCACTGGCGACACGATGTTCTCGCGTAACGCCTACGTCGGTATCGAGTCGCCGTACGGCACGGTGACAGCAGGCCGTCTAACCACGCCGCTGTTCGTGTCGACGATTCTGTTCAACCCGTTCGTCGACTCGTACCAGTTCTCGCCGATGGTATGGCACACCTATCTCGGTCTCGGCACATTCCCGACCTACTCGACCGATATGGGCGTGACGGGCGATTCGGGCTGGAGTAACGCGGTGTCGTACTCGTCGCCGAACTTCAACGGCCTGTCCGCAACGGCGATGTACGCGCTCGGCAACACGGCCGGCGAGAACGGCTCGAAGAAGTGGAGCGGCCAGGTGCTGTATTTCCACGGCCCGTTTGCGGCGACCGCAGTCTACCAGTACGTGAACTTCAACAGCGTGCCGGGCGACCTCGGCAGCTTCAGCACGTCGGGCGTTCCGGGCCTGAAGAGCCAGAGCGTCGCGCAAGTCGGCGCGTCGTACGATCTGAAATTCGTGAAGTTCTATGGCCAGTACATGTACACGTATAACCAGCAGACCGTTTCGAGCTGGCACGTGAATACGGGGCAGGGCGGCGTGACGGTCCCGGCCGGCCCGGGCTCGGTGATGGCGTCGTACGCCTATTCGCGTGATGGCGGCGGCTTCAACCAGACCCGTCAAACGGCTTCGGTCGGCTACGACTATCCGCTGTCCAAGCGCACGGATATCTACGCGGCTTACATGTACGACAAGATCAGCAGCCAGTCGAGCGGCGACACGTACGGCGTGGGCCTCCGCGCGAAGTTCTAAGCGTCTGGAGCCAAGGCGAGCGGCGCCTCTGAGCGGGTGCCGCGTGATGCCAACCCTGTCGGACCAGGCAATACCTGCAAAGCCCACCTTCCCCGGAAGGTGGGCTTTGCTGCTTCTGACGTCCGTTTCTGGTGCCCGCGTTCGTCCGATTTGCCGCCCAGTCTTTGATAAACCCGGCAAAATGGCGTCGATTGATTCCTGAGGCGAGCGATTGAGATGGATACCCTGGTCAGCATGAAAGTGTTTCGCCATGTGGTCGAAGTCGGCAGCTTCGTCGGCGCGGCCGAACGGATGGAGATGTCGGCGGCAATGGCGAGCAAGCACGTGATGCACCTTGAGCAGCAGCTCGGCGCGCGTTTGCTGAACCGCACCACGCGCCGTGTCGCACCGACCGAGGCGGGCCGCGAATACTACGAGCGCTTAAGCCAGGTGCTCAGCGAACTCGAAGAAGCCGAGCAGGTGGTCGGTGCGGCGAGCGTCGTGCCGCAAGGGCGCTTGCGGGTGTCGTCGCTATCGGCATTTGGTTTGAGCCACGTGATGGCCGCGGTGGCCGACTACGCCGCGCAGTATCCGCAGGTCACCGTTGACATGACGCTGTCCGACCGTGTGGTCGAACTGATCGACGAAGGCTTCGACGTCGCGATCCGGGCTTCGCCGAACGGACTGAAGTCGTCTTCACTCATCGCGCGGCAGATTGCGACCGCCCATCTGGTGCTATGCGCGTCGCCGGCCTATCTGCGCCGACACGGTACGCCGAAGACCGTTGCCGATCTGGCGCGCCACAATTACCTGCAGTACGCGGGCGTGTCGGCGCTCGAAATCGCGCCCACGACCGGCGATAGCTCGCCGCGCGTGCGTCTGTCCGGCAATCTGATCGTCAACCACCTGGAGGCGCAGCGCGTGATCGTGCTGCAAGGCGCGGGCATCGCGATGCTCGGCACCGAGGTGATCGGCGACGACCTGGCCACGGGGCGTCTCGTGCCGCTGCTGGTGGACGACGTGCCGCCGCGCGAGTTGCCAATCCATGTCGTCTACGCGAGCCGCCGGCATTTGTCGGCCAAGGTGCGTTCGTTTGTCGACTTCCTGGCCGAGCGGTTCGCGAACGAATCGCTGTGGCCTTCGCTCGAGCAGATCAAGGCGCTCGCGGTGCGATAGGCGGCCCGGTCGAGTCGCTCCTACCCGTTTAGCTATACTGGTTGCCAGCACCCATACGCGTAACGATCTGGGGGAGACATGACCGATCTGTCCACGCCGCAGCGCGCCGGTGGCCACAAGCTGCCTGCGGGCCGGCGCCTGCGTTTCGTCACCGCTGCTGCCCTGTTCGACGGCCACGATGCGTCGATCAACATCATGCGGCGCATCCTGCAAGCGAGCGGCGTCGAGGTGATCCACCTCGGCCACAACCGCTCCGTCGATGAAGTGGCCACCGCCGCGCTGCACGAAGACGCCGACGGCGTCGCCGTGTCCAGCTATCAGGGCGGCCATAACGAATACTTCCGCTATCTCGTCGACTTGCTGCGTGCGCGCGGCGGCGAGCGTATCAAGGTGTTCGGCGGAGGTGGGGGCGTGATCGTTCCTGACGAAATCGCCGAGCTCGAGCGTTATGGTGTCGAAAAGATCTACTCGCCGCATGACGGCCAGCGGCTCGGCCTGCAAGGCATGATCGACGACATGATTGCGCGCTGCGCTGAAGTGGCGCGCGCCGCTGCCGCCGTTCGGGAGAGTCCGGTTGGCGAGTGGGAGGCCGATCTGTCGGCGAATGGGCTGCCGCGTTTCGAGCCGCGTGCTGCGTCGCACGTTGAGACGCGGGCTGATGATCACGCCAACGCGCGCAATGTTTCCGGGAAGGCGCGGCAGGCAGGTGGAGCGCTCCAAGGCAGCGAGATCGCTGGCACCACGAACGCAGCCGAACAACCCGATCCTGCCGCCTTCACCTTCCGCCGACTCGCGCAACTGGTCAGCGCGTACGAAGCGGGCCGCGTCAAATCAGCCGAGCAGGAAATACTATCGGTCCTCGCCGAAGCGATCGATGTCCCCGTCCTCGGCATCACCGGCACCGGCGGCGCCGGTAAATCCTCGCTCACCGACGAACTGATCCGCCGTTTCCGGCTCGACTACGGCGACGCCCTCACGATTGCCGTGCTGGCCATCGATCCGTCGCGTCGCAAATCCGGCGGCGCGCTGCTCGGCGACCGCATCCGCATGAACGCGATCGGCGATTGGGGCGGCGGCGCGCGCGTCTATATGCGTTCGATGGCGACGCGCGACGCATCGAGCGAAATCACCGATTCGTTGCCTGATGTGCTCACGTTGTGCAAGGCCGCGGGTTTCGATCTGATCATCGTCGAGACGTCCGGGATCGGGCAGGGCAATGCGGCGATCGTGCCGTTCGTCGACGAATCGCTGTATGTGATGACGCCGGAATTCGGCGCGGCGAGTCAGCTGGAAAAGATCGACATGCTCGACTTCGCCAGCTTCGTCGCGATCAACAAGTTCGACCGCAAAGGTGCGCCGGACGCGTTGCGCGATGTCGCGAAGCAGGTGCAGCGCAACCGTGGCGACTTCGCGAAGGCGCCCGACGCGATGCCGGTGTTCGGCACGATCGCCTCGCGCTTTAACGACGACGGGGTGACCGCGCTGTATCAGCATGTGGCCGAGTCGCTGCGCACGCATGGTCTGCGTTCAGGCGGTGGCCGTCTGCCGGTGCTTGATGAGTTGCGCTTTTCGAGCGGCCGCAATGCCATCGTGCCGCCGGCACGCGTGCGCTATCTGGCCGATGTCGCGCAGACTGTTCACGCGTATCGTGAGCGTGCCGACGCGCAAGCGCGGGTGGCGCGTGAGCGCTGGCAACTTACAGAAGCGCGCCGTATGCTCGCTGAAGGTGATGCAGGCACAGGCGCATCATTTGATGCCGATGCCACTGCCTCCACAGGTTCAGACTCAAGTGTCGCGGCAAACTCCGCCAACACACCCCAAACCCAACTCGACACCCTCATCACCCAACGCACCGCCGCCCTCGGCGAACGTGAACGCAAACTCCTCGATGCCTGGCCGCAAACCGTGGCCGCCTATTCCGGGGACGAACACATCGTCCGCATACGCGACCGCGAAATTCGCACCGCACTCACCGTCACGACACTATCCGGATCCGAAGTCCGCAAAGTCGCGCTGCCGAAATTCATCGACCATGGAGAGATCCTGCGTTGGCTGATGCTCGACAATCTCCCCGGCTACTTCCCGTTCACCGCCGGCGTGTTTCCGTTCCGCCGCGAAAACGAAGACCCGACACGGATGTTCGCCGGCGAAGGCGATCCGTTCCGCACCAACCGCCGTTTCAAATTGCTCTCCGAAGGCATGCCGGCCAAACGTCTTTCGACTGCTTTCGATTCGGTCACGCTCTACGGCGAAGAGCCGCACGAGCGCCCCGACATCTACGGCAAGGTGGGCAATTCAGGCGTCTCCGTCGCGACGCTCGACGACATGAAAACGCTCTACGACGGCTTCGATCTGTGCGCGCCAGAGACGTCGGTATCGATGACGATCAACGGCCCGGCGCCGACGATTCTCGCGATGTTCTTCAACGTCGCGATCGATCAGCAGATCGCGCGTTTAAATGACAGGCTGCAACAGGCAGGACGCCAACCCACCAGCGAAGAACTCGCCGCCGCGCGCCGCACAGCCCTGGAAAACGTGCGCGGCACGGTGCAGGCCGACATCCTGAAGGAAGACCAAGGCCAGAACACGTGCATCTTTTCAACCGAGTTCAGCCTGAAAGTCATGGGCGATATTCAGGCGTACTTTGTCGACCACGGCGTGCGCAATTTCTATTCGGTGTCGATCTCCGGCTATCACATCGCCGAGGCGGGCGCGAATCCGATCTCGCAGTTGGCCTACACGCTCGCGAATGGCTTCACCTATGTCGAGGCCTACCTCGCGCGCGGCATGTCGATCGACGACTTCGCGCCGAATCTCTCGTTCTTCTTTTCGAACGGTATGGACCCGGAGTACACAGTGCTCGGCCGTGTCGCGCGACGCATCTGGGCCATTGCAATGCGCGAGCGTTACGGCGCGAACGAACGCAGCCAGAAGCTCAAGTACCACGTGCAAACCTCAGGCCGCAGCCTGCATGCGCAGGAAATCGACTTCAACGATATCCGCACCACGCTGCAAGCGCTGATCGCGATCTACGACAACTGCAATTCGTTGCACACCAACGCATTCGACGAAGCGATCACCACGCCCACGGAGGATTCGGTGCGCCGTGCGGTGGCAATCCAGTTGATCATCAACCGTGAATGGGGGCTCGCGAAGAATCAGAATCCGAATCAGGGCAGCTTCGTGATCGAGGAACTGACGGATCTGGTGGAAGAGGCGGTGCTGGCGGAATTCGATCGATTGACTGAGCGCGGCGGCGTGCTAGGCGCGATGGAAACGGGCTATCAGCGTGGGCGCATTCAGGACGAGTCGATGCTGTACGAGCACTGCAAGCACGATGGCTCATATCCGATCGTGGGCGTGAATACGTTCTTGAGCGCGCATCCGCATGAAGCGCCGCAGCCGATCGCGCTCGCCCGTTCCACCGACGAAGAAAAACAGAGCCAGTTGAAGCGTCTGCGCGATTTTCAGGCACAGCATCGTGACGACGCACCCGCGGCGCTTGAACGCCTGAAGCGCGCAGTGATCGACGATGACAACGTGTTCGCGGTGCTGATGGACGTCGTGCGCGTCTGCTCGCTAGGGCAAATCACGCACGCGTTGTTTGAAGTGGGCGGGCAATACCGCCGCAATATGTAGGGGCCGGACATGCTGCGGCTCCAAAACCGGGAGCCGCAGCAAAACACCTTAACCAGCCACTTACCAGGCGATCCCCAGCCGCGCTTTCGCGTCGTCATATTCCTTCGTCAGACGCTGAACCAGCTCACCAACGCTCGGCACGTCGTCCATCAGGCCGACGCCCTGGCCTGCACCCCAGATGTCTTTCCACGCCTTCGCCTTGTCGCTGCCGAAGTTCATCGCGGTCTTGTCCGATTCCGGCAACGCATCCGGATCCAGCCCTGCGTTCAGGATACTTTCGCGGATGTAGTTGCCGTGCACGCCGGTGAACAGGTTCGTGTAGATGATGTCCGAGGCCGTGGAATTGACGATCGCCTGCTTATAGCTGTCGACCGCATGTGCTTCTTTGGTCGCGATAAAACGCGTGCCCATGTAGGCGAGGTCCGCGCCCATGGCCTGCGCGGCGAGAATCGAGCCGCCGTTGGCGATCGAACCGGACAGCACGATCGGGCCGTCGAACATGCGCCGCACTTCGCCGACCAGCGCGAACGGCGAGGTCGTGCCCGCATGGCCGCCGGCGCCCGACGCCACCAGGATCAGCCCGTCGACGCCTGCTTCCAGTGCCTTCTGCGCATGCCGCAGGTTGATCACGTCATGCAGCACGATGCCGCCGTAGCTATGCACTGCGTCGACAATCTCACGCGCCGGTGCCCGCAGGCTGGTGATGAAAATCGGCACCTTGTGTTCGACGCACACACGCACGTCGTGCTCGAGCCGCGTATTCGACTGATGGACGATCTGGTTGACGGCGATCGGCCCGATGATCGCGTCCGGATTAGCCGCCTTGTGCTCGGCGAGCTGTGCCTGAATCTGCGTGAGCCATTCGTCGAGCAGTTCGGCCGGGCGAGCGTTCAGCGCGGGGAACGAGCCGACGATACCGGCCTTACATTGAGCCAACACGAGTTCGGGATAGCTGACGATGAACATCGGCGAAGCGACGACGGGCAGCGCGAGTTTTTGCAGGACGGCGGGCAATGCCATGGTGCGAGTCTCCTGATAAACGGGCCGGTGCGGTGTAGAGCGCCCGGCGATAATGAGTTTAGCGGCACATGACCTGTGGTGCGTCGAGACTGGCCAGCAGCCGTGCTGCCGCCACGATCCCACTCCGCATTTGCCATGCGTTTGCCATGACCGCTCAAAAATTTAAGAACGATCGTTCGATTATAGGCGAAGCGGCCGCATCGTGTCCGTTTAGAACAGTTGGAAGGAGTGTTCAGGTTCTATGCCTGCGTGGGCTATCCCACCCCGCATCGACACATTGCGCTTCTACAATGGTTTGACTCCCAAACGACAAGAGACCCGCTATGGCCTTCGAGGATTTCACGCCCTTTCGTGTCGCCGTGGGCGACGTCGATATTTTCGGAGTGAAGGGCGGGTCAGGGCCGCCCCTGCTGTTGTTGCACGGTCACCCGCAGTCGCATCTGATCTGGCAGCGGTGCGCGGCGCAACTGGCGGAACACTTCACCGTCATCGCCACCGACCTGCGCGGCTACGGCGCTTCGGGCAAGCCAGCCAGCGACCCCGACCACACGCCATATTCCAAACGCGCAATGGCGGCCGATCAGGTCGCCGTGATGCGCCACTTCGGCTTCGAACGGTTCCTCGTGTGCGCCCATGATCGTGGCGCCCGCGTCGCGCACCGGATGGCGCTCGATCATCCCGACGCCGTCGAGCGTTTGATGCTGCTCGACATCGCGCCGACGCTCGCGATGTACGAAGCCACCGACCGCGCCTTTGCGACCCATTACTTCCACTGGTTCTTCCTGATCCAGCCGGAGCCGCTGCCGGAAACGCTAATCGGCGCCAACCCAGCCGCGTATGTCGATGCGGTGATGGGGAGCCGTCACGCGGGCCTTGCGCCGTTCGCGCCCGAAGCGCTCGACGCGTATCGCAGCGCGCTGGCGCAGCCCGGCGCCGTGCATGCGATGTGCGAGGACTACCGGGCGTCGGCGAGCATCGATCTTGAACACGACCGGGCCGACATCGAGCGCGGCCACAAGATCGGCTGTCCGCTGCGTGTGTTGTGGGGCGAGCAGGGGGTGATCGAGAAGTGCTTCGACGCGCTCGCGGAATGGCGTCACGTTGCGCGGGACGTGAGCGGGCGCTCACTGCCGTGCGGCCATTACATTCCCGAAGAGGCGTCGGAGGAATTGGTCACGGAAATGCTGTCGTTCTTCGAGGCGGTCGAGCAGTAAGTGGTTTCGTTCAGCGCGCGGCACTGCCGCGCGCTCCGCTCAGCCTAGCGGCGGCAAGCGGCGCGCAACCGGCGTCGACTTGACGATGGCGGTGCTGGTCTCCGCGCGCTCGGTCACCTTCGAGAGAATCTCATCCAGCTGCTCGATCGAATGCAGGTAGAGGCGGCAGATGAAGCAATCGTCGCCCGTCACCTTGTCGCATTCGACAAACTCCGGAATTCGCCGGATCACGTCTTCCACGAGATGCAACTGCCCGGGTAAGGGCTTCACGCGCACGATTGCCTGCAGCGTGAAGCCGAGCGCGCGCGGATCGATCTGCACGGTGAAGCGCTCGATCACGCCTTGTGCTTCGAGCCTGCGGACGCGCTCGGCCGTACTTGGCGCCGAGAGGCCAACCCGGCGCGCCAGTTCGCTGACCGGCTGGCGGGCGTCCGCCGCCAGCGCGGCGAGCAGCGCGCGGTCGGTTTCATCGAGTGTCGCGGGTGTGGCAGGAGCAAGGCGTTTCGTCATGACAGCCTTCGATTATTAGGTTTCTTCGCAGGAAGACTTAAGTTTAGCCCTGTATTCGGGCGATCGGATTAATTACACTGCTTCTCATGCAGGAATCAATTCGAGGATCGAATCATGGCGTCAAATGAGATTCGCCGCGGCGCGGCGGAAATGACCATGGCCATGCTGATGTCCGGCACCATCGGCTGGCTGGTGGTGTCGTCGCAGCAGAGTCCGTTCAACGTGGTGTTCTTTCGCTGTATTTTTGGTGGCGCGACGCTGGCGCTCGTGTGCGCCGTGCTCGGCCTGTTCAGGCGCAAGCTCTTTTCCTGGAAGATGCTCGGCCTCGCGCTGCTCGGCGGCGCGGCCATCGTCATCAACTGGGTGCTGCTGTTCGCGGCCTATTCACGCGCGTCGATCTCGATGGCGACCGCCGTCTACAACACGCAGCCGTTTATGCTGGTCGCGCTTGGCGCACTGGTGTTTCGCGAGCGCATCAGCGCGTCGGCGGTGGCCTGGCTGGTGGTCGCGTTTATCGGCCTCGTGTTCGTGGTGAAGGTCGAGCCCGCGGTATTGGCGGTGCCGGGCCAGTATCTGGTCGGGGTCGCCTATGCCGTGGGCGCAGCGGCTATGTACGCGGTCTCGTCGATTATCACGAAGCGCCTGAAGGGTACGCCGCCGCATCTGATTGCGCTGATCCAGGTGTCGCTCGGCGTCGTGATGCTGGCGCCGTTCGTGCGCTTCGATGCGCTACCGACCAACGGCGTGCAGTGGCTCGAATTGATCGTGCTCGGTATCGTCAACACGGGGCTCATGTACGTGCTGCTCTACGGCGCAATCCAGAAGCTGCCGACTTCGATGACCGGCGCGTTGTCGTTCATCTATCCGGTGGTGGCGATCATCGTCGACCGGGTTGCGTTCGGGCAGACACTCGCGTGGATTCAGGTGCTCGGTGCGGTGCTGATCCTGCTCGCGGCCGCCGGTGTGAATCTCGGCTGGCGGATCGTGCCGCAGAAACGCCTGTCTTCGACCTGATGGAATGGCTGAGATGCCGATGGATCACTCGGCAATAGTACGGATTCCGGAGCAATCGGCGCGTTCAATTGTTCATATGGACGGACCAAT
Organism: Paraburkholderia sp. SEWSISQ10-3 4; assembly: GCF_030464785.1. NCBI lineage: Bacteria > Pseudomonadati > Pseudomonadota > Betaproteobacteria > Burkholderiales > Burkholderiaceae > Paraburkholderia > Paraburkholderia sp. SEWSISQ10-3 4. The sequence continues at coordinate 11,336 of NZ_JALPRI010000028.1, read as the reverse complement.
GACGCCCAACGCGCGCGGCTACGAAGCTTCGTAATGCTGTCTGTATGCGGGTTTAAAAGGCAGTGTCAAGCTTCTGTAGGGAAATCACTGATGCGGTCAAAAAACCGGCACGCGTATCATTCATATCGACGCTGATCACGTCCGACAGAATTTCCGCCGCTCGCCTTGATGGTCGAGCGGCTTTCTTTTTGGCGCGACGGTTTTGGTGTTGTGCTTGCCGCGCGGCCGCCGGCCCCCTGTGCGTCAAGCCTGGCGGGCGATGATGCGCTCGCCATCGATCTCCAATGGCCCGTTTTTGGCCGCCAACTCCTCGACGATCGTGTGCACCAATGTGGACCATTCACCACGCGGCTTGAGCATGGTCGCGGCGGCGCGCATTGCCACGGCATCGTCGAGCATCCGCAGCAAGGTGTCGAAGCTCATCGCGCGGACTTCGAGCAGCTTGAACACGATCAACACCTTCAACGCATTCTTCGCATTACGTGCCGGATCGGCACGTAGCCACGCAACGCGTGAAAATGCCCGTTCCAGCGCCTGCTCGACATTCGTGAAGGGTCCACCATGGCCAGGAATCACGAGCCGCACGTCGAGCTTCGCAATGGCTTCGAGCACCGCCTGTTCTTCGGCGAAACCGCTTTCACCTTCCAGTTCGGGAAAGATGACGCCGAAGCCGTTTTCCCATAGCGCGTCCGCGCTGATCAGGATGCGTTCATCCTGGCAATACAGCATCAACGAATGCGGATCGTGGCCAGGCGCGCCAAGCACTTGCCAATCGAGCGCACCGAGCCGCAGTTGCGCGCCTGGCGCGATCGTCTCGGTGAAGGTGAAACGTTCGCAGGTCTGGCCGGTGGCGCGAAACGTCAGACGGGTTTCGTCCCAATCGCGCACCGCGTCGGCTTCGGATGCGGGAATCGCGGTACGGCACGGCCATGTCGACTGCAACAGCGCGTTGCCGCCGCAGTGATCCGAATGCAGATGCGTGTTGACGATCAGATCGAGCGGTCGCGCGCCGAGCACTTGCTGCACGAGCGCGACGGTTTGCGGCGCGTGTGTCGCGTAGCCGGTATCGACAAGAGCGGCACACGTCTCATCGACCAGCAGCACATTGTTCGACGATAGCCAGCCGCGTTCGAACACTCTGACCGATGCCGGTAGGTTGATCATGGTGCGCCTGTGTCCGGGTTTGTGCTTGCGTCAGCATTCGCCGATGCTTCGGGTTTCGGCATCACCAGGATTGTCGACGTGCCGATCAACATGGTGTCGCCGCGCTGATTCACCACGCTTCCTTCGAGATGCGTCAGATCGCCGTTCAGACTCGGCTTCCAGTACGCGTCGCGCACGCGCCACGTGATCGTCAACGTATCGTTCGCGTGCACGGCTTTCTTCAGCTTGATATCGAACTCGAGGCCGAGCGGCTGCGCGTACGTCGAAAAATAGGTCGCCAGTAGCGCCATGAAATACGCGGTCGGTTGCGTGCCGGACGCGATCAAACCGCCGAAGCGGCTTTGCGCGGCGTAGGCGTCGTCGTGATGCAGCGGGTTGAAGTCGTTGACGAGCGTGGCGAACGACTTCACCGATTCTGCCGATAGCTCGAGCGTCGAGCTGAACGTCTCGCCGATCTTCACGATACGCGGCGCGGCGTTCACCGCTGCACCTTCGCTTGCCTGGCCATGAACTCCGCGTGGCGTTCCTCGATCGCGTCCCAGACGGCGCGCTTCGCGTCGTCGTCGAACGACGACCAGCTGGCGATCTCGTCGATCGTGCGCAAGCAGCCTTCGCACCAACCGGTCGAAGCGTCCATCCTGCACACGCTGATGCACGGTGACGGCACGGCAGCCTCGTCGTCTTCGTTATCGATGCCCGCTGTCATTGCTTCACGCCGTCTCGCGCAGCGCCACGTCGAGCGCCGGCGCGCCCGTCAACGCAATCAGTTCCTGCGCCGTCAGATTGAACACCGCATGCGGATGACCGGCGGCGGCCCACAGGCTGTCGAGTTCCAGTAGGTCGGCATCGATCAGCGTGACAGGCGCCGTGGCGTGGCCGATCGGGCAGACACCGCCGATCGCATAACCGGTTTTCTCGCGGACGAACTTCGCATCCGCACGGCCGATCTCGCCGACTTGCGCCGCGACTTTCTTTTCGTCGACGCGATTCGCGCCGCTCGCGACCACCAGTACCGGTGCGTCGTCTTCGCGGCGGCGAAACAGGATCGACTTGGCGATCTGCGCAACCGAGCAGCCAAGGCCGGCTGCGGCTTCGGCGGAAGTCTTGCCAGTTTCCGGCAGCATCACGATCCGTCCAGCGTGGCCGCGTTCGCGCAACAAAAGCGCGACGCGGCGTGCGGAGTCAGGCAATGCGGCGAGATCGTCGGCGTCGAGGGAAGCGTGATCCGTCATTGTTTCAGGTCCTGAATGATTTGGCTAAGTGTGTGGCCTGCGTCAAACGCAGTTGGCCTGTTCGCTGCGTGCTTTGGCAAGCAAGGCCTTGCCGGCGCGCGAGACATTGGGCCGGCCGATCGACGTCGAAATGAAATCACCGATCGCGACGACTTGCGCGAGATCGACGCCGGTCTCGATGCCGAGGCCGTTCATCAGATACAGCACGTCTTCGGTCGCGACGTTGCCGGTTGCGCCCTTCGCATACGGGCAGCCGCCGAGCCCCGCCACCGACGCGTGATAGATCTCGATGCCTTCCTGCAAGGCCGCGTAGATGTTCGCGAGCGCCTGACCGTAGGTATCGTGGAAATGCCCCGACAGACGTTCGCGCGGAAACGCCTTGGTGACTGCCTCGAACACTTCGCGCGTGCGCTTCGGCGTGCCGACGCCGATGGTGTCGGCGATATCGATCTCGTCGCAACCGAGCGCCGCGAAACGTTCGACCACATCGACCACCGACGCCACCGGCACTTCGCCTTGATACGGACAGCCGAGCGCACACGACACGCTGCCGCGAATCCGCAGACCATGTTCCTTCGCCGCCTGCGCGACGGGCGCGAATCGATCGATGCTTTCCGCGATGCTGCAATTGATGTTCTTCTGCGAGAACGCTTCGCTGGCGGCGCCGAAGATCACGATCTCGTCCGCCCGCGCGGCGAGTGCGCCTTCGAAACCGCGCAGATTCGGCGTCAGCACCGAGTAGATCGTGCCGGCGCGGCGCTCGATGCCGGCCATCACCTCGGCGCCGTCGGCCATCTGCGGCACCCATTTCGGCGAGACGAACGAGGCGGATTCGACGTTGCGAAAGCCGGCTGCCGACAAGCGATTGATCAACTCGATCTTGATCGCGGTGGGGACGAATTCTTTCTCGTTCTGCAGTCCGTCACGCGGACCGACTTCGACGATTTTGACGCGTTGGGGCAAGGCCATGATGTGTCTCCCATGCAATGAGCCCGCGCGTGGCGGCGCTCCTTCAGATGAATTCGGTGGTGTGCAAACCCCGCGCTCAGTATCCACGCTCTATATCGACCACACCGCTCACCGTTTCGCCACGCATCAGCGCCGTCATTTTCCGCGCGACTTGCGCGACGCTCTCTTCGCGCAAGGTCAGCGCGGAAATATGCGGCGTAATCGTGATGCGTGGCTCCTGCCAGAACGGATGATCGGGCGGCAACGGTTCTTCGCGGAACACGTCCAGCGTCGCGGCGGCGACCTGGCCGCTTGCCAGCGCTTCGAGCAGATCCTGTTCGACCAGATGCCCGCCGCGTGCGACGTTGATCAGATAGGCACCCTTCGCAAGCTTCGAGAAAGTGCGGGTGTTCAGCACGTCGCCCGTATCCGGCGTATGCGGCAGCAAATTGACCAGCACTTTCACGTCGTCGAGAAACGCGTCGAACTGTGCTTCGCCGGCGAAGGTCGTGATGCCGTCGATTTGCCGCGCACTGCGGCTATACCCGCGCACCGGCATGCCGAACGCCGCGACTGCTTGCGCGACATGCGTACCGAGGACGCCGAGGCCAAGCACACCAACCGTGAAGGTCTCGCGCGGATGCGGATCGAGCACTTCCCAGCGGCGTTCGTTTTGCAGCGTCTGGTATTCGTCGAAACGGCGCAGGTAGCGCAGCACCGCATGCGTCACATACTCGGCCATCTGCAGGGCCATGCCGGTGTCTTCGAGCCGGATCAACTGGGCGCTGCGCGGCAACGTGCCGGGTTGCTCGTGTTCGAGTCCGAGGATCCCATCGACGCCCGCGCCGAGATTGAAGATCGCGCGCAGACCGTCGCGGCCGGCCAGCATTTCACGCGGCGGGCGCCACACGACCGCGAAATCGGCTGGGTCGGTGTCGCCCGGCTGCCATTCGCGCAGATCGGCTTCCGGCAGCGCATGGGCGAAGTCGTGAAGCCACGCGGCGGCGTCGGAATGCGGCATGTAGAAGAGGATTTTCATACGGTCCGGAAGGCGCGTGCTTTGTCGAGTCGGATGACGGGAGAGGCCCGGTAGAACGGCTGCAACGCCCGCGGCACTTCACACGACGCTTGCGGCATGGGCCTCCTCCTTTTACGGATAGGCTTCATTCTACTTTTTCGCCGTGAATCGCGCGCGTTTGCGCACGAGCGTGCGATTTGCCGCTACTACATGGCCGCGCGTTTGCGCCATAAACAAAGCACAAAAACTTGGTTCGCCCTTGCGACGCCCGGCGGGACAATCATTTCCCGGATTCCGGCAGCGAGGGACAGACATGCTTTCATGCACCAAATCGACATGGCCGCCGCGGCTCGTCACCGTTCCCGGCCTCCACGGCAGCGAGGGCGCGCACTGGCAAACATGGCTCGAACGGCAATTCGCGCGTTCGCTGCGCGTCGAACAGGCCGACTGGGACGCCCCGGACGTCGCCGTCTGGGCGAAGTCGCTGCGCGATCTGCTCGCGCGCGAACGCGGGCCGTTCGTGCTGGCTGCCCACAGCTTCGGTTGCCTCGCGACTGCGCACGCGTTGCAGCAGGCGTCATATGCGAACGATGTGGTCGGCGTGCTGTTCGTCGCGCCGGCAAGCCCGGAGAAATTCGCCTTCGCCGGACCGTTCGACGCGCGGCGTCTCGGCGTGCCGTCGATTCTGATCGGCAGCGAAACCGACCCGTGGATGCCGCTCGCCGGTTCGCGCGATCTCGCGCAGCGTTTCGGCAGCGCATTCGTCAATCTCGGCGACGCGGGACATATCAATACGGCGGCGGGATTCGGCCCGTGGCCGCGTGCCAAGTATTTCGTCGATACGCTGGTGCATTGCGCGGCGCCGCTGCGGTTTCGTGAAGAGACGTTCGAGGTCGCGCAGCACGCGTATGTCTGAGTGAGGGAGGACTTGAACACGTAGTTGAGCGCGCCGTTGAGCCCGCAGATGAGCGCGAGTGAACCAGTAAGCGATCCGTTAGAATCCCGCTTCACGCTGCACGTTTGTGCGGCCACCGGTTTTCATCATCGATAGGCGGGGACAAGATGGCAGGCAAGACGGGGACATCGCGCTGGCTGGCAGCCGGCATGACGGCAATGACGCTCGCGCTCGGCAGCATCTCGACGGCGCACGCAGACACGTCGCTGCTCAACGTGTCGTACGACGTGACGCGCGAGCTGTACAAGGACATCAACGCTGGCTTCATCGCGGCATATAAAGAGAAGAGCGGCGAGACCGTGTCGATTCGCCAGTCGCATGGCGCATCGAGCGCGCAGGCGTTGTCGGTGCTGCAAGGACTGCAGGCTGACGTCGTGACGATGAACCAGCCGAACGACATCGACCTGCTCGCCGAAAAGGGCCAACTGGTGCCCGCCAACTGGCGTGCGCGCCTGCCGGACGACAGCGCCCCGTACACCACGACGATGGTGTTCCTCGTGCGCAAGGGCAATCCGAAGCACATCAAGGACTGGGACGACCTCGCCAAACCCGGTGTGCAAGTGGTAATCGCGAATCCGAAGACTTCGGGTAACGGCCGCTACGCGTATCTGGCTGCATGGGGTTATCGCAAGCAGCACGGCGGCACCGATGCGCAGGCGATCGATTTCGAAAAAGCGATCTTCAAGAACGTGCCGATTCTCGACACGGGCGGCCGCGGTGCGACGACGACCTTCACGCAACGCGGTATCGGCGACGTGCTGGTGACGTTCGAAAACGAAGTGTCGTTGATCGACACGGGCGTGGGTGCGGGCAACTTCGAAGCGGTGTATCCGTCGGTGAGCCTGCTGGCTGCGCCGCCGGTTTCGATCGTCGACAAGGTGGTCGACAAGCGCGGCACGCGCAAGGAAGCGCAAGCGTACCTCGACTATCTGTGGTCGCCGGCTGCGCAGGAAATCATTGCGCAACACCACCTACGTCCGCGTGACAAGAACGTGCTCGCGAAGCATGCGGGCGAGTTCAAGCCGATCAAGACCTTCACCGTCGAAGAGATGTTCGGTAGCTGGCAGAAAGCCCAGCAAACGCATTTCTCCGATGGCGGGACGTTCGATCAGATCATCGTCGACAAGAAGTAGATCTTTGCTTGGAAGTAGAAAGGCCACCTCGGAATCGAGGTGGCCTTTTTCATTGCGTGCGATCTATCGCACGCGCTTCGTACGCGTAGTTCTTTAGTTCGGCGCAGCGTGCGCGTTTTGATCATGCTCGCAACCGCTCTGATCCAACGGCATCTGCTGCGCTGCTTCTGCGCGAATGCCAAGGCGTTCGAGCAGCTTGCGGTCCGCTTCGGCTTGCGGGTTGCTGGTGGTCAGCAACTGGTCGCCGTAGAAAATCGAGTTCGCACCGGCGAGGAAGCACAGCGCCTGCAACGCTTCGTCCATCTGCTCGCGGCCTGCCGACAGACGCACCATCGCGCGCGGCATCGTGATACGCGCAACTGCGATCGTGCGGACGAACTCGAACGGATCGATCGCTTCGGTGCCGGTCAGCGGCGTGCCTTCCACTTGCACCAGGTTGTTGATAGGCACCGATTCCGGATACGGCTCCATGTTCGCCAGTTGCGCGATCAGGCCGGCGCGCTCGCGGCGCGATTCGCCCAAACCGACAATCCCGCCGCAGCATACGTTGATGCCTGCATCACGCACGCGTTCCAGCGTATCGAGACGATCCTGATACGTGCGCGTCGAAATGATCTGGCCGTAGAACTCCGGCGACGTATCGAGGTTGTGGTTGTAGTAATCGAGACCCGCTTCGCGCAGACCTTGCGCCTGATGCGTTTCCAGCATGCCGAGCGTCACGCAGGTTTCGAGGCCCATCGCCTTCACGCCGCGGATCATGTCCTTGATCGGCTCGAGGTGGCGGTCCTTCGGATTGCGCCACGCCGCGCCCATGCAGAAGCGCGTCGCGCCGTTTTCCTTGGCGACCTTAGCGGCGGCCAATACTTCATCGACCGGCATCAGCTTGTCGGCTTGCAGGCCCGTGTCGTGATGCACCGACTGCGGACAATACGCGCAATCTTCTTCGCAACCGCCGGTCTTGATCGACAGCAGCGTCGACAGCTGCACAGTGTTGGCGTCGAAGTGTTCGCGATGGGTTTGCTGCGCGCGGAACATCAGGTCGTTGAACGGCAGTTCGTACAGCGCGACGATGTCGGCGACGCGCCACTTGGCCATCGGCTTGGCGCCTGCTGCTGCGTTGTTGTTGGCGGCGGCCGTGTCGGCTGGCGTCGGAGCGATGTTCAGTTGCGTCATGTCGTCAATCCTCATGGATGGATGTAATGGGTTTTCAGCGCTGCGCGTGGTGCAGCGTCTGCAGGAGTCGGTTGATGTCGAGTTGATCGGCCGCGAGCTCGGGCGAAGCCGGGCTCAAATGCGGCACGATGCCGAGCAAGGGGGCGTCGTATTCACGCGCAAGATGCTCGCGAATCGAGGCGATGTTTTCGTCGGGGAACGTCATGTCCGGATCGACACGGTTCGCCACCCAGCCGGCGAGCGTCAAGCCACGCGCGGCGATCGCTTCGGCGGTGAGCAGTGCATGGCTGATGCAGCCGAGGCGCATGCCGACCACCAGCACGACCGGCAGCTTCAGCGCGACGGCGAGGTCGGCGGTATCTTGCGTTGCAGTCAGCGGCACGCGAAAACCGCCCACGCCTTCCACCACGACGATCTCGGCTTGCTTCAAAGCCTGCGCATGGCAATCAACGATGTGATCGATATCGAACGTGACGTTTTCCAGTGCGGCGGCGATGTGTGGCGCGGCCGGTTCCTTCAGCAGATACGGCGTGCGAATCTCCGGCGGCAGCAGAACGCTCGACGCGGCGTCGAGTTGATCGGCGTCTTCGTTGTGCAGCACGCCGTTCACTTCGAACGCGCCCGCGGCGATCGGCTTCATCGCGGCGGCTTGCAGGCCTTCGCGAACGAAACCGCGCAGCAGCGCTGCGGAGACGAAGGTCTTGCCGATTTCCGTATCTGTACCGGTGACGAATAGAGACAGGGCGCTTTGACTCGAGCTACTCATGCCGCCTTCGCCCCGAGTTGTTGCAAGCCTGCTTCGAGCCGATCCAGATCCGCTTGCGAATGCGCGGCGGAAAGCGAAATACGCAGCCGCGACGTACCCGCGGGCACGGTCGGCGGACGGATCGCCGGCACCCAGAGACCTGCACGATCGAGCGTGGCCGCGATGTCGAGCGTGGCATCGTTCGCGCCGATGATCAGCGGCTGCACGGCAGTGTGCGAATCGACCGGCAGCCACGGCGTCGCTTTGAGCATCGCGCGCGTGCGTTCGATCAGTTTCTTGAGATGCGCACGGCGCGCATCGCCTTCTTCGCCGCCGATGATGCGCAGGCTCGCCGACACCGCATGCGCCGCAGCCGGCACCGACGCAGTCGTGAAGATGTACGGACGCGCGCGCTGCACGAGCCATTCAATCACAGTTCCGTGAGCGACGACGAATGCACCCGACACGCCCGCGGCCTTGCCGAGCGTGCCGATCGAAATCAGATTCGGCGAGCGTAGCGCGGCTTCTGCAATCGCGCCACGGCCTTGCGGACCGAGCACGCCGAAACCGTGCGCGTCGTCGACGATCAGCCATGCGCCGTGCTGCTCTGCAAGTTCAAGCAGACGTGCCAGGGGCGCGATGTCGCCGTCCATGCTGAATACCGTATCGGAGACGATTACTTTGACTTCGGCGTCCGAGGCAGCGAGCATCGCGCTTAGCGCTTCCGTATCGCAGTGCGGATAGATCTGCACGTCAGCGCGGGACAAACGCGCGCCGTCGATCAGCGACGCGTGATTCAACGCGTCGGAGAAGAGCGTCGTGCCGCGGCCAGCGAGCGCAGTGAGCGTCGCGAGATTCGCCATGTAGCCGGTGCTGAAGTAGAGCGCGCGCGCATTGTCGACGAAGCCGCCGACGAATTCGGCCAGATCGTCTTCGAGTTGCGCGTGCGCGCGAGAGTGGCCGCCGAGCAGATGGGAACCGCCGCTGCCGGCGCCATAGCGTTCCGCGCCTTCAGCGATAGCGGCAATCAGTTTCGGATGCGCGGCGAGGCCAAGATAGTCGTTGCTGGCGAAGCCGATGATCGCGCGGCCGTCGACCGTCATGTGTGCGGCGCACGGCGTGTCAGCGGTACGGCGATGGCGGCGCAGACCGCGTTCGTCGATTTCCTTGAGGCCTTCGGTGAGTGTGTCGAGCAGATGCATTAGCGGGTCTCCGCGAGCGTGGCTTCAAAAGTTTCGCGTGTGCGCGAGGCGAGCAGCGCGATTTCTTCGTCGTCGAGGATGTAGGGGGGCATCAGATACACCGTGGTCGAAATAGGGCGCAGCAGCAGTTCGCGCCGCAACGCGTTTTCGAAGAAACGGCGCGAGAATGTTTTGGCTTGCTGAGCGTCATCGATCACGGCATCGAACGCGAAGATCGTGCCGCACTGACGCAGATTGCGCACGTGCTTATGTTCGGCGAGCGGCGCGAGCGCGGCCTTCAGCCTGGCGGATTTCTGCGCGTTGACGGCGAGCACGTTGTCGCTCGCGAACAGATCGAGCGTGGCGAGCGCCGCGCGGCACGCGAGCGGATTGCCCGTGTACGAATGCGAGTGCAGAAAACCGCGCGCGGTATCGTCGTGATAGAAGGCGTCGAAGATTTCATCGCGCGACAGCACGATCGAGAGCGGCAGATAGCCGCCGCTGATCCCTTTCGACAGACACAGGAAGTCCGGCCAGATGCCGGCCTGTTCGCACGCGAAGAACGTACCGGTGCGACCGCAACCCACGGCGATTTCATCGGCGATCAGATGCACGCCGTACTGATCGCACAGCGCGCGCAAGCCGGCGATATACGACGCGTCGTGCATTGCCATGCCGGCCGCGCATTGCACGAGCGGCTCGACGATCAGCGCCGAGATTTTCGTCGCGCGTGCTTCGAACAACGAGCGAACCTGATCGAGCGCGCGGCGCGCGACGTCGGCGGCGGTTTCGCCTGCTTGTGCGAGGCGCGCATCGGGCGAGGCGACGACATGCGCGTTGCGGATGAGCGGGTCGTAGGCGTCTTTGAAGAGCGCGACATCGGTGACACCGAGCGCGCCGATGGTTTCGCCGTGATAGCTGTTGGCGATGCAGACGAATTCCTGCTTGTCCGCGAAGCCGCGATTGCGCCACGAGTGGAAGCTCATCTTCAGCGCGATTTCAACGGCGGATGCGCCGTCTGATGCGAAGAACGCGTGACCGAGCGTGTTGTTGGTGAGCGCGCCGAGGCGCTCCGCGAGTTCGATGGCTGGCTCGTGCGTGCAGCCGGCGAGCATTGCGTGTTCGAGGGTATCGAGCTGATCTTTCAATGCCGCGTTGATGCGCGGGTTGGCGTGGCCGAACAGGTTGACCCACCAGGAGCTGATCGCGTCCAGATAACGGTTGTTTGCGCGGTCGTAGAGCCACGCGCCTTGCCCACGCGCGACCGGGATGAGCGGCAGACGTTCGTGGTGTTTCATCTGGGTGCAGGGGTGCCAGACGGCACGCAGGCTGCGGGTGATCCAGTCTTCAGGGGATGCTGACTTTTCCAAAAGGTACTCCGAGGTGCTTTTTTTGCCGTTGCACGGCTGGCTTTTTTAGGGCCATTTCAGTCGCGGCGCGGGTTGTTTCTTGCGCTGCGCGCGGCCTTTGGGGAGGCTTGCGGGGTCGAGATTAGCGGTTTATTTCTCGCTGTGCACTAGGGGGTGAGGGGTGGTTTTTGCCTTCGGCGATGGGGTTGGGTGCTGTTCGCGGCAGGTGGTTTCTGTTTTGGTTTGAAGGCCGCTGATGGGGGGAGTTGACGACGTCAAAGTAGTTGCGCCTTATGGGCGGGGATTTGGGGTTTGGTGCCTGCTCGGCGGATTTTTGGCGGGGTTTTGGTCTGCTTGGCGCTTGTTGGCCGTGTTATTAGGGCTTTGGCCTTTCCTTGAATTGTTAGTGGTCTATTAGCGTTGCCCCTGTGCGGGGCG
>NZ_JALPRI010000027.1:0-116169 GCF_030464785.1 Paraburkholderia sp. SEWSISQ10-3 4 | reverse complement strand
GTCCCACCACCGCCCGTCCCACCACCGCCCGTCCCACCACCGCCTGTTCCACCACCGCCCGTCCCACCACCGCCTGTTCCACCACCGCCCGTCCCACCACCGCCTGTTCCACCACTACCCGTCCCACCCTTCCCCCCACTACCGCTCCCCGCACTTCCGGCACCGAGTCCCACCGCGCCGGACGTCGAGCCGCCTCCGCTACCGTTAGCGCCCGCTCCAGTCGATGAAGTCCCGCTGCCATCGCTGCTCTGCGAGCCCGACGCCGATGCAGACCCCAGCCCCGCAGCCGCAGCCACCCCACTTCCACCAAACGCTCGCAATCCACCATCGTCCTTCTTGCAGCCGAGCGTATCGAATAACGGACAATCAATCGGCAATGCTTGCGCAACCATCAGCTTCGCCGAACTTGCGGACGGCGCAGCAGGTGCAGTCGGGTTCGTTTGAGCACCCGCCATCGCCGCATAAAGACTCACAGCAACCGCCAATACCGCTTTGCTTGTCCCCAACGTCCGCGTGTCCCCGTTTTGCTTTTTCATTTCATTCTCCTAACCATATAAATCGAAAGACAGATTCAGATAACGAGTGAATCTCTGTTCGCTGTTAAAAATGAAACTTCAAAGCCCGGTCGACATTGCCAGGCACCGCACGAAAAGCGCGCGACGCCCGGCATCTCATCCGCAGATAATCCCGGTCCGATTTGACGTGATCCGGAAGAAGCGACTAGCTGTGCGCGAACAAAGGCTTGAAAAGAACACAGCAGGGGCCCGATGGACATTGAAGTTATGCGGAGCGCCATCCGATGACCGTGCGCTACCCCACGCAATGCGAAATTGCTGGCCTGTTTCCGATTAATTGCGCTGCACGACTGTTAAATATCGTTAATTACCGTTTTTAACAGCATCGGAAATTATCTTCTCTAGATATGTAGTCCAAACTATTATTTTTACTTCAGACCCAGATCGCTTCATCAGATGATTCGAACAGCCGCAAACAACCTATTTACCCGGGAGCGGGGGGTTTCGGCGGAGAAGTGAGCCTGAAAACCGAATCAGGCGACAATACGCAGATCGCAACCTCATCGACAACAGGAAGAGAAATGCTTTTATCCGAACAATGGGTACTGGTAACGGGCGGCGCTCGCGGACTCGGCGCCGCGATCACGCGCGCACTGGTACGCGAAGGCGCGGGCGTCGTGGTGAATTACCGCAAGAGCGAAACGCTGGCTCACGCACTGAAAGACGAATTCGGCGATCGTGTCCTGCCGATCCAGGCGGACGTGACCGATGCGGCCGCCGTCGCGCGCCTGTTCGAAACGGCGCAGGCGCAAACCGGGCAGCCCATCGTGTCGGTGGTCAACAACGCGTTGGCCGACTTTCAGTTCGACGGCGACGCCCGCCCGAAAATCGACTCAATCGACTGGGCGCGTTTCCAGCAGCAATTGGACGGCTCACTCAAGGGCGCGCTCAATACGACGCAAGCGGCGGCCGCGGGCATGCGCTCGCGCGGATTCGGCCGCATCGTCAACGTCGGCACCAATCTGTTTCAGAACCCGGTGGTCCCCTATCACGACTACACGGCAGCCAAAGCAGCCCTGTTGTCGCTCACGCGCACCGCCGCTCACGATCTCGGCCCGGATGGCATTACGGTAAACATGGTGTCGGGTGGTCTGCTGCGCACCACGGACGCGAGCGCCGCCACGCCGGAATTCGTCTTCGACCTGATCGCCAGTTCGACACCGGTGCGGCGTGTCACGACGCCTGAGGAGTTCGCCGACGCCGTGCTGTTCTTCCTGTCGCCGTGGGCGCGTGCAGTCACGGGGCAAAATCTGATCGTGGACGGCGGCCTCGTGAAGGGATAATCCTAAGGCGCGCAGCAACGTTCCGCTCAGTTCACCTCGACCACAACTTTGCCTCGCGCGCTACCGTCGGCCAGTGCTTCATAAGCAAGCTGCGCGCTGCCCAGATCAAAGCGCCGCGCGTCGAGGCGGGGCGCGAGCCTGTTTTCTTCCGCGAGCCGCGCCGCCACTCGCAGCATCTCGCCGTGATGCGCGCGGCCTTTGCCAGAAAGCAACGCATGCAGCGTGAACACGCCTGAGTAGGTCGCTTCACGAAACGACAGCGGCGCTAGCGCATGCGTGCCCCAGCCGAGCGCGCTCACCACATGGCCGAAATGCCGCACGGCCGCAAACGATGCGTCAAGCGTCGTCCCGCCGACCGTATCGACGACCAGGTCGAAACCCACGCCATCCGTCGCAGACTGCACATATTGCTCGACCGACTGTGCACGGTAATCGATCGGCCTGGCGCCGAGCGCCTCCACCACGCTGCGATCACGCTCGCTCACGGTCGCAAAGACCTTCGCATCGAGCGCGAGCGCCAACTGCACGCAGACGTATCCGACACCACCCGCCCCACCATGCACGAGCACCGTTTGGCCTGCCTGCAGATGCGCACGATCGACAATGCCCGAGTACGCCGTGATAAAAGCAAGCGGTAGCGCAGCGGCTTCGCGCATGGAGAGATTGGACGGTTTCAAGGCCAGCAGATCCGCATCGACCGATGCGTATTGCGCCAGCGATCCTTGCAGGCCACCCACGCCACCCGTCATTCCGTACACCTGATCACACGCCTTGAACCGATCGACACCTGCGCCCACTGCCACGACGACGCCGGCCATGTCGATCCCCAACACCGCCGGCAACGGATGTTTCGCGTGCCCGGCGGCGCCGGCGCGGATTTTTGTGTCGAGTGGATTCAGACCGCTCGCGGCGATTCGCACCAGCACCTCGCCGCGCGCAGGCTCGGGGCGCGGTAGTTCGGTCGGTTCGAGCGGGCCATTGTGCTGCCTGAGAACAAGAGCTTGCATGGACATCACGCCTCCCGGGCGATTGATCGTGAACGAGTCGATACGGCATATTCCTCCGCGCGAAACCGCATGTAAATCGACACGTCACCACGGTACGCAAACGAAAACGCCACCCTTCGCCCACAAAAGTGTCGCCGCGCAGCCACCAGCACGGCGCACACCCAACACTTCCTCTCACGGTCTTTTCCGGAAGTATTTCCACCATACACGGCGGCGACGACAGTCATGACTCGTGCCTCAGCGCACGGACACCTGTCGCACGTGCTTTCGCGCGACATCGATCGTGGACGCGGGTTTACCTTCGTTTGACTTACCGAAGCAGGGCCGTTTACTGGACGCAGCCTGAACCTGTCCAGACGCTTTCAATTTGCTTTGTTCAGCTGAATGGTGTTCCGAGAGCGTCTCCCATTATGTCTGGAGGTGTGTCATGGTAAGCGTGTCCAGCAGCGCCGCTGAAGAACTCAAAGCCGCGATCCGAGGCGAACTGTTGCGGCCCGGCGACGCGGGTTTCGACGAGGCCCGCAGCATCTGGAATGCAATGATCGATCGACATCCGGCGTTGATTCTGCGCTGCGCCGGCGTGGCCGACGTGCGCCGCGGTGTAGCATTCGCGCGCGACAACAATCTGCCGCTGGCGGTGCATAGCGGCGGCCATAACATCGCCGGCACCGCGCTATGCGACGACGGCCTCGTGATCGATCTGTCGCCGATGAAATCCGTGGTCATCGATCCGGTCGCGAAGCGCGCGTATGTCGAGCCTGGTGCCACGCTCGCCGATTTCGACCACGAAGCGCAAGCGTTCGGACTCGCCACGCCACTTGGCATCAACTCGACCACCGGCGTGGCAGGTCTGACGCTAGGCGGCGGGTTCGGCTGGCTGAGCCGCAGATACGGCATGACCGTCGACAATCTGATTTCAGCAGACGTGGTCACCGCCGACGGGGAATTGCTGCACGCAAGCGCGGACTCGCACGACGATCTGTTCTGGGCGATTCGCGGTGGTGGCGGCAATTTCGGCGTCGTAACGCGCTTCGAGTTCGCGCTGCATCCGGTCGGACCACTCGTGTACGGCGGCCTCGTCGTGCTGCCGATCGATCAGGCGAAAAGTGCCCTGCTCCAGTACCGCACGGCTGCAGAGCAGATGCCGGAAGAACTGAGCGTATGGGCCGTTCTACGGCTTGCGCCACCGCTGCCGTTCCTTCCACCCGAAGTGCACGGCAAACCGGTCATCGTATTCGCGATGTGCTACACAGGCCCGATCGAAAACGGGCCGTCCGTGGTAGAGGCAGTACGCGGCTTCGGCACGCCGATCGGCGAACATCTCGGGCCAATGCCATATGCCATGTGGCAACAGGCGTTCGATCCACTACTCACGCCGGGCGCTCGTAACTACTGGAAGTCCCACAACCTCGACAAAATATCGGACGGTCTCATCGACGCGCTGCTCGATGCGATCGGCAAGCTGCCATCGCCGCAATGCGAAATCTTCTTCGGGCAGATCGGTGCGCAGACGAGCCGGGTGCCGGTCGAAGCCACGGCCTATTCGAGCCGCGACACGCAATATGCAATGAACGTGCACGGCCGTTGGGACGACGCGAGCGATGACGAGCGCTGCATCGCCTGGGCCCGCGCATTCTTCGACGCAGCCGCACCGTTCGCGCTAGGCAGCGTGTACGTCAATTTCATGACGCAGGAGGAGGGCGGACGGATAGCCGACGCGTATGGACCGAATTACGCGCGTCTCGTCGACGTGAAGAACCGCTATGACCCGCACAACCTGTTCCGCCACAATCAGAATATCCGTCCGGCGGCCTAGGAACCGTGGGGAAGCAAGGGGGACACGGCGTTGAACGCCGTGAATCCCCCGTGAACGTCAGCGCATGACAGCTGTCTATAGACAGGCCGCGGCGTCAGGCACGCTAAATGCTGCCTAGCAGACATACGGGCTGCCGACGTACGCATGTGCCAAAGTCACGGCACTCACTGTCACACAAGAAAACGCAATCTTCACTATGCACAAGGAGAACAATCATGCGCAGACGACAATTCATCATGACCTCGAGCGCCGCTTTGGCTACGGCGGGTCTTGGCCTCGCCGGCTGCACGACCACGTCGCCATCCTCGAGCGCGTCTGAGTCGGCGAACGCCGGCAAGCGCGACACGATCAACGCTGGCGTCGACTCCACCTTGTCGCGTCTCTACGCGAACGTCACCGGCTCGCGCGAACTGGTCGCCAAGGCGCGCGGCGTGCTCGTGTTCCCGTCGGTGATTTCCGCGGGCTTCTGGGTTGGCGGGCAATACGGCGAAGGGTCGTTGCGCGTGGGTGGCCGCACTACCGGCTACTACAGCACCGTCGCGGGCTCGTTCGGTTTGCAGATCGGCGCGCAGTCCAAAGCGCTGGTGTTCCTGTTCATGACGCAGGAAGCGCTGGACAAATTCCTCAGCAGCCAGGGTTGGGCAGCAGGGGCAGATGCAACGGTCGCCGTCCTGAAGGTCGGTGCAAACGGCGCTGTCGATACCTCGACCGCCACCAGCCCGGTCGAAGCGTTTGTGCTGACGAACGGCGGCTTGATGGCCGGTGTGTCGCTCGAAGGCACGAAGGTCTCACGTCTGATCATCTGAG
This sequence comes from Paraburkholderia sp. SEWSISQ10-3 4, assembly GCF_030464785.1. Classification (NCBI taxonomy): domain Bacteria; kingdom Pseudomonadati; phylum Pseudomonadota; class Betaproteobacteria; order Burkholderiales; family Burkholderiaceae; genus Paraburkholderia; species Paraburkholderia sp. SEWSISQ10-3 4. The sequence goes on along the minus strand of NZ_JALPRI010000027.1, from coordinate 110,681 downwards.
CGTGCGCGCGTGACGCCTCCATCAGGCGGCGTCACGCGCACCACGAACACGGCGCGGCTCGCCTCACCATAGTCATATTGACCACACTGCGGTAAAACTCACCCGTTTTACAATTCCGCCTGGCCACTGTGTCACCTTGGCCAAGACATTCATTCAGTCTCCACCTGGCGCCGCGTGTGCCTCCACGCTGTTCACGCCCCTTCCGGCAGCGTAAACACGGCAATCGCCGCCGCCAGTTGCCCGGTCTGCACTTTCAACACATCGGCCGACGCACTCGCTTCTTCCACCAATGCCGCGTTCTGCTGGGTCGTTTGATCCATGCTCGCCACGGCAATGTTGACCTGCTCGATGCCCGAGCTTTGCTCGACCGACGCCGCGCTGATCTCACCCATGATGTCAGTCACGCGCCGCACCGCATGCACCACTTCCTGCATTGTTTCACCGGCCCGGCCCACGTACTGCGAGCCGCCTTCGATCTGCGCGGCCGATTCTTCGATCAGCGTCTTGATCTCTTTGGCCGCCGCCGCGCTGCGCTGCGCGAGACTGCGCACTTCGCCCGCCACCACCGCAAAGCCGCGCCCTTCCTCACCGGCGCGCGCCGCTTCGACGGCCGCGTTCAAGGCAAGAATGTTGGTCTGAAATGCAATCCCCTCGATCACACCGATGATGTCGCCGATCCGGTGCGACGACTGCGAGATGCCACGCATCGTCTCGACCACCTGGCCGACCACTTCACCGCCGCGCGCCGCCGTCTCCGAGGCGTTGTGCGCCAGTTGACTGGCCTGCTTGGCGTTGTCTGCGTTCTGTTTCACGGTCGCGGTGATCTGCTCCATGCTGGAAGCGGTTTCGCCGAGCGCGGTCGCCTGCTGTTCCGTACGGCGCGACAGGTCCGCGTTGCCGGCGGCGATCTCGTTGGACACCGTCGAAATCAGCGTTGCGCCGCTGCGAATCTGCGTGATCGCCTGCGCGAGCCGATGCTGCATGCGCTGCATCGCGGCGAGCAGGCTGACGTTGTCGCCGGCTTTTGTCTCGACGACCACATCGAGGTCGCCATCGGCGATACGGGAAGCGATCTGCGCCGCGTAAGCCGGTTCGCCGCCGAGCTGCCGCAAGATGCTGCGCAGGATCACGCCGATCACGACACCCACCACCAGACACAGAATCAGCGCGGCGCCGACGTACTGCACGAGCGTGGTGTAAAACGCGGCGTCGATATCGTCAGTGAACACACCGGTGACGATCGTCCAGTCCCATGGCTTGTAAAGCCGCACGTAGTTGATCTTCGGCGCCATCTTATTGGAGCCCGGCTTCAGGAACTGCAGGTGGATGAAGCCTTCGCCTTCGCGCTGGGCGAGATCCGAGCCGTCCTTGAACACGTGGCGGCCTTGCGGGTCCGTGAAGCCGCTCATGTCCTTGCCTTCGAGATCGGCCCGCACGCCGTGCATCAGCACTCTTGCGTGCGGGTCCTCGATGACGAGGTAGCCGCCGGCGCCGTCGTAGCGCATTGCGCGCAGGTCGGCCATGGCCGTGCGTTGCGCGTCGGCGAGCGGCATCGTGCCGGCCGCGACGAGGCCGTTATAGCGATCCAGCACGCTGTAGGCCACGCTCACCACGCTTTTCAGCTCGGCCTGCCGATTGGCGATCATCGTGTCGCGCGTTTTGAACGCGCCCCACAGGCCGATAGCCAGAATTCCCATGCACATCACTGCCAGTGCAAGCCAAAGCCGCACTTTCAGGCGAAAGCGTTCCATCTCCGTATTCCTTTGTACTTATAGTCGGGCGCCGCGCGGGCGGGCACCGTAACTGTTCATGTCAATCTTCGGAATAACGGCGGAGTGTGGGAAAACTTCAGCGTTTGTTTGATCCGTTCGTTTGATGCCTTCGTGCGTTGAACTATGGGGCTGAGCTTGACCGGTCCGGCTTGCCGAGGCGGCGGGCGCCCCACCGTTTCATTCGGCCGGCAACGCAAGCGAGGCAACTTCACAGCGCGGCCACTGCTTCAGCACCTCCGGCGCCAACAGCAACTTGGCCGCCCGCACCCCTGCCCCCATCACAATCTGAGCGCGCTCCATGACCGCGGCGTCGACGAGAATACGCCAGTCTTCCGGCAAGCCGAAGGCCGTAATTCCGCCGAATTCCATCCCGCTATGCTCGACGGCGGCCTCCCGTTTTGCGAACGAAAGGCGCTGCGCACCCAGCGCCGCCTTCACCGCGCCATTGATGTCCAGACGCAGCGAACCCAGCGAGACCAGTGCCGCGTAATGCTCGGCGCCCTCCTTCTTGTAGCGGACCACGATCGTGTTGGCGCAGTCCGCGAGGCCAAAGCCGTAGCGCGCGCTGAATTCGACGGTGTCCGAAGCGTCGTTGCTGACGGCAAATACGGTCACGCCCTGGGCCGGCAGATTCTCGACCACATGCGCGGGCAAATGCGCGCTCAGTTGTTCCGCGGGGATGATATCCAGCTGCTTGATGAGTTCGTGCGAGTGCATAGCGATAAAAGTGTGAAGGTCCAGCGGCATTCTAACGGCACACATGCTGGCGGCGTATCGCGCGCATCGGCATGAAGCGCTTGTTATAGTGACAGGCACAAGGTTTGCGAAAGGCGTCGATGCGAAGTCTGCACATGCTGCATTGAGGCCACCTCAGCGGCACGCACGCGGCGCTTCTCGCGCCAGTATCCCCTTGAGAAACACGACCATGGACATCGACACGCTCTCCGCCGAGAACCTCCAGCTTGTAGCGCGCAGGCAGGCCAACTGGGCAATCGGCGCATTCAAACAGTTTGCCGACGACCGCTGCGCGGCCATGGCCGCCAGCATCGCCTTCTATGCGGCCTTCTCGCTCGCGCCCACGCTGGTCATGGTGATCGCCGTGGCGGGCTGGTTCTTCGGCGCCGCAGCCGCGCGCGGCGAATTGTTCAACCATATTCACGGCCTGCTCGGCGACCAGGCCGCCGCCGGCGTGCAAACCATCGTCGAGAACGCTCATCACAGCGGCAGCGCTGGCGGCATCGCGGCGATCATTTCGTTCTCGATGCTGGCGATCGGCGCCTCGGCGACTTTCTCGTCGCTCAATAGCGCACTCAATATGGTGTGGCCGTACACCGGGCCGCGCTCGTCGAGCGTGATCGCGATGGTGCGGGTGCGCCTGATTTCGTTCGGCCTCGTGCTCGGTGTCGCCTTCCTGCTGATCGTCTCGCTGGTGCTCGATACGGTCATCACATTTATCGGCAAATGGCTGTGGGGCAACTCGCCCTATGTGGTGATCGGCAACCTGCTGCAACTCGGCGTCGGCCTGCTGGTGCTGGCTTTCGCCTTCGCCGGACTGCTGAAGTTTCTGCCGGACGCCAAGGTGCAGTGGCGAGATGCGTTCGTCGGTGGGATCGTCGCGGCTGTGCTGTTCTCGGCGGGCAAGAAACTGTTCGCGCTGTATATCGCGCATGCCGGGATGGCGAGCTCGTTCGGCGCCGCCGGCTCGCTGGCCGTGCTGCTGATGTGGCTGTACTTCTCGGCTGCCGTACTGCTGCTCGGCGCGGAGTTTTCGGCGGCGCGCGGGCGCATGCACGATCCGCGCGGCGGCTGGGGCATGCAGGAAAACTCGCCGCCCGGCAGCCGCGCCATGCTTGCTTCGGTGCTGGCGGCATCGACGGTATCGGCCGATGCTGTGCCTCGCGTGGATAACCGCGAAACCCCTGCCGGCGGGCATGCTCGAGCAACAGGAGCGGCTGCGGCCGTGGCGCGTGCCGTTGCAACGCCAGCGTCAGCTTCACCGCAAGTGGGGCCGCGAAAGAAGACTTCAGCGCGGGCAACCGCGGTCAAAATCGGCCGCACTGTCGTCCTTGCCGAAGCGCAAGCGACACGCGTCGCCGCGGTCACGCTGGTTGAAGCAGGCCGCACGGCCGTCGCCGCCGATCGGTATGTCAGACGGCATCCGTGGACTTCCGTGTTGTTTGCGGCAGCGGCCGGACTGGCCGCCGCGGCTGTGGCGCGCCGCAACGCCGGCGATAACGGCCCGGGCGCGTGAATAAGCGTGAAGACTGAAGCGGGCCACGGCGACACACCACCGCGTCAAAGCTGAACCAGGGGTTGCAACCGCAGCGGTTGCGCCTGCTCATAGCGCATAAATTCTGTCCAGCGCGTCCGTCAAGGGAAACCCGGCTCCATTTTTATATGCATGCTGCAAAGCAGCGAAAACAGTTAGACGACTAGATTACAAAGCCCATTCAAACAAGTGTCTAAATTACGGGTAGCGACACCTTCACTGTCAACGAAACAACAATAATGCGCGGTCGGCCAACCAGTATTGCGGAAATAGCAACAATCGTTAACGGGCTTTAAATACAAGGCTTTGCGTCGTTTGTCGGTTTTTGGAGACACTCTTTTTTTTCCGGTTCTTACCAGTTAAGGCAGTGAGCTATTCTCCTTTCCGCAACAACAAACTAATCATCTGCGTGGAGAAATGGATGAAACGAGTCGCACTGTCTACCCTCTCGCTGGCGCTTCTGGGCGTCACCGGCATGGCGCATGCTCAAAGCAGCGTTACCCTTTACGGCCTGATCGATGAGTCGGTCCAGTACGTCCACAACACGAAGGACGCGGCCGGTAACAACAAGAATCTGATTGCCATGGTCGCCGGCAACCTGCAAGGCGATCGTTTTGGCCTGAAGGGCACGGAAGACCTCGGCGGTGGCCTGAAGGCAATCTTCCAATTGGAAAACGGCTTTGACGTGAACAGCGGCAAGCTGGGTCAAGGCGGCCGTATGTTCGGTCGTCAAGCCTACGTCGGCCTGACGGGCGACCAGTGGGGCACGTTCACGCTGGGTCGTCAGTACGACCCGCTGGTCGACCTGGTTCAACCGCTGACGGGTGACAACTACTTCGGCTCCACCTTCGCAACGCCGGGCGACGTCGATAACAACGACAACTCCTCGCGCACGAACAGCGCCATCAAGTACACCTCGCCGGTGTGGGGCGGCTTCCAGTTCGAAGGCATGTACGCTCTGGGCGGCGTGGCTGGTCAAACGGGTTCGGGTCAAACGTGGTCGGGCGCTGCAACGTATGCAACGGGTCCGTTCAGCGTTGCTGCAGGCTACTTCCGCGCTGACAACGGCAACACGCTGGCTAGCCGTATTGCTGGCACGCCGCCGTCGGCAGGCTGGAACGGCAGCACGTCGGACGGTACGTTCGACGGCCAGGTCAACACGGCCTACGCAGCAGCGAAGTCGATCGGTATCGCTTCGGTCGCAGCGCAATATGTGACAGGCCCGTTCACGGTCAACCTGCGCTACAGCAACGCGCAATACAAGCCGGATGCAAATTCGGGCTTCGGTTCGACCGAGAAGTTCAACGTCGGCGGCGTGTACCTTGGCTACCAGGCAACGCCGGCTATGCTGGTGGGCGTGGGCTACATCTACACGAAGGGCACGGGCGACTCGAGCGCAACGTATAACCAGGTTTCCCTGGGCGGCGACTACAACCTGTCGAAGCGCACGGACATCTACCTGGTCGGCGCATGGCAACACGCAAGCGGCCAACAACGTGATTCGGCTGGCAACCTGGTTGCAGCTGGCGCATCGATCGGTTCGTACGGCTACAACTCGGCTTCCAACTCGCAAGAAATGGTTAGCCTGGGCATCCGCCACAAGTTCTAATCGAACTTGACGGACTGCTGAAACAATACGCAGTTCGAAGACCAGCCAAGGGCGCAAGCCTTTGGCTGGTTTTTTTTCGTCTGTCGGTTCTGGCGCATGCGGCGAACGCTGCCATATGCAGACCAGGCCGAGAATCGATGGAGAGTGCCCCGCGCGTCCATCGCGATCAACTCAACCGGTAGAACAAATGAAAAAGGCCGCCGGCAAGCCCTTAACAGGCTCGCGACGACCTTGGTGTGAGACTTCCGGCCCGTAGGCCTCTAAATCTACGCCGACCGCTCTAGCGCCGCTGCGTCTTGCCCTTCTCTGCCTGCGCCAACGTCTGTGCCGGTTTCGCATCGAGCTCATGCTCCACACCGTCCGCCCCCACCGGCGCGCGATGCAGCACCAGCGCACGCTCACGCTGCAGCAGCGGCACATCAGGCGATTCCTGCCAGTCCGGATCGGGAATCTCGCCGAATACCTGACGCAGCCGCTCACCCCACGTGCGGTGAATCATCTCGAAGTAGGCATTGTCGTGGTCGATTGAAACGAAGCGCGTAACGTGCAGCGAATCTTTCTCGTACACCAGCAGATCCAGTGGCAGCCCGACCGAAAGATTCGAACGCAGCGTCGAATCCATCGAAATCAGCGCGCACTTGGCCGCTTCGTCGAGCGGCGTGGACGGCGTCAGCACGCGATCGATAATCGGCTTGCCGTACTTGGCCTCGCCAATCTGGAAATACGGATTCACGGCCGATGCTTCGATGAAATTGCCCGCCGCGTAGATCATGAACAGGCGCGGCCGGTTGCCGGCGATCTGGCCACCCAGAATGAAGCTGCAATTGAATTCGACACCGAATTCCTGCAACGCATCGGCTTCGCGCTGATGCACGCGGCGAACCGCGTGGCCAATCACGCGGGCCGCGTCGGCCATGGTGGGCGCGCTCCAGAGCGTAGGCTGCGAAGGATCGACGGGCTCGGATAGCTCGTGCAGCACCGCTTGCGTGAGCGACAGATTGCCGGCGCCCAGCAGCACAAGCATGCGTTCGCCGGGCTGCTCGAACACCGACATCTTGCGCGCGGTGCTGATGTGATCGACGCCCGCATTGGTGCGCGTGTCCGACAGGAACACGAGCCCGTCGTCGACGGACATCGCTACACAGTAAGTCATATGGAAAAGTACCCGCAAAAAACGACAGAACGGCGCTATTGTAATGCGGCGCGCATGCGCCTCACCCCGTTTTACGGCCGCCGCGTGCCGAATCTGAATGGCTATGCGGGCTGACGCTCACTTAAACACCTTGCCAGCCCTTCTGGCGAGCCGTCCTGTGATGTTGAATGTGGCCGACCGAGGCGGCCACGGGCGGCCTGTCACGCAGCCTCGGAGGCCTGTTGAGTTGACCGCCAATCCCCACCCGCCATGCTATTGCGGCATCTGCCCGCTGACCGTGACGGACACCTTCAACTGCTCCTCCAGCCCGCCGATCCGCCGGCCGCGCACCGGCGCGGCGGCTTCGTAGTCACGCGCAACGGCGAGCCGGCAGTAAATCTCGCTGGCAAACGCGGCATGCGTGACGTCGACGGAAATCCAGCCCTTGCCGTCGAGCCACACGTCGACCCATGCGTGGCTCGCGCCGTGGTCCGCCCCAAGGGGACTTACTCCGCCGCTCACGTCGCCGGGTTCGATGTAGCCGCTCACGTAACGCGCCGGGACACCGCGCGCGCGGCAGCAGGCCAGCATCAGATGCGCGTGGTCCTGGCACACGCCGTTGCCGAGCGCGAGCGCCTGGGCGGCCGTGCTGGTGACTTCGGTGATGCCGGTGTTGTACTTCACGCGCTGCACGATCTGTTCGGCCAATTCGATCAGATTGCCGGAAGTCGCCAGGCTCGGCACCGATGCGGCCAGCTCGCGGACTGCCGCATCGGCCTCGGTGAGACGCGTCGAGCAGGTGAAATGCTCGAGCGGAATCGGGCCGACCGCGTCGGGCAAGTGACCATCTTTCAGCGCGATCGTGTCCACTTCGCCCGCTACGTGCAGACGAATCTCGTTGTGCGGCTTGTTGATGACGAGCGTATGCAGCACATTGCCGTAAGCGTCGAAGGTGGCGTCGAGCTTGCCGGGTGCATCGATGCTCCAGCGCCGCACCACCTGCGAGGCGCCGCTTGCCGGCGTCAGGCGCAGTTGCTGGATCGAATAATGGACAGTCGCTTCGTAGCGATAGGACGTGTCGTGGCGGATCGTCAGGTACATAAAAAGAACTCCGTCAGGCGACTGGCAACATCAGATAGGTACGCGCAACCAGATTGCCGAGCTCGAACACGCGAGCCAGGAACTGTGTCAGATAGGCGTGCAGGCCGGCTTCGAAAATCTGCCGGATGTCGGAATACACCAGTTCGGCGCGCAGCTTGCCGGCAAATCGCTCGCACTGGTTCGAGCCCGGCGTGCGCAGCATCGCCAGATTCGTGCAGACGCCTTCGAGCGAAGCGAGCAGCGAGCGCGGCATCTGCTGGTTCAGGATCATCAATTCGACCACCCGCGCCGGCGTGACGACATCGCGATACACCTTGCGATAAATCTCCAGCGCCGACACCGAACTGAGAATCGAGGTCCAGTAGTAAAAGTCTTCGAGCTGGCGCGCAGCATCGCGTGAATTCGGCTCGACGTCGGCAAAGCGCACGTCGAGAATCCGCGCGGTATTGTCGGCGCGTTCGAGGAAGGTGCCGAGCTGCGTGAAGAAGAACGCATCGTCCTGCAACGCAGTGCCGATCGTCACGCCGCGCGACAGGTGTGAGCGGAACTTCACCCACTCGAATAGCGCGCCCGGATTGCTCACGGCCTGACCGGACTGACTCCGTTCGTTGAATTCGAGCCAGGTGTCGTTGATGGTTTCCCACCATTCTGTCGTCAACGTGCCGCGCACGGCGCGGGCGTTTTCGCGCGCGGCCTGCAAACACGAGTGAATGCTCGACGGATTGTTCGCATCAGCCACCATGAAATCGAGCACATGTTCGCGGGTCGGTTCATCGTAGCGCTGCGCGAAGGCGCTTTCGAGCTCGGAAATGCGCAGCACCGAGCGTTGTGCGCGCGACTCCTGTTCGGGCGTTTGCGGCAGCAGCAACGCCTTCAGGTTGATGTCGAGCATGCGGGCGGTGTTCTCCGCGCGCTCCATGTAGCGGGCCATCCAGAAGAGGTGATCGGCGGTTCGGCTTAGCATGACGGCGTTCCGTATCTGATGACGCGAGCCCCAGGTAAAAGTAAAAAGGCTCGCGCTGGTTATCCGTGTGCACCGGCGGCGGTTCGACTACTTCGCCGGCACGTTGGGTTGCGGGTGCGGTTGCATGAATTGCGGCACCAACTCCAGCAAGAGCAACCGCATTGGCAACCGCGTCAGTCGACCATCCACGTATCTTTGGTCCCGCCTCCCTGCGACGAATTGACGACGAGGGAGCCCTCCTGCAACGCCACGCGCGTAAGACCGCCCGCGCACATCGTCACGCTCTTGCCGGACAACACGAACGGCCGCAAGTCGATATGGCGCGGCGCGATGCCGGACTCGACGAACGTCGGGCATGCCGACAACGCGAGCGTGGGCTGCGCGATATAACCCGCGGGTCGCGCGATCAGGCGCTCACGGAACGATTCGATTTCGGCTTTCGTCGACGCCGGTCCCACCAGCATCCCGTAGCCGCCCGCGCCGTGCACTTCCTTGACGACCAGCTCGGGCAGATGCGCGAGTGTGTACGCGAGGTCGTCGGCCTTGCGGCACTGGAACGTGGGGACGTTGTTGAGGATCGGCTTCTCGCCGAGGTAAAACTCGATCATTTCCGGCACGTACGGGTAGATCGATTTGTCGTCGGCGATACCGGTGCCCATGGCGTTCGCCAGCGCCACACGTCCGGCTCGATAGGCGGTCAGCAGACCCGGCACGCCCAGCGCCGAATCGTTGCGGAAAGCGAGCGGATCGAGAAAATCGTCGTCGACGCGGCGATAGATCACGTCGACGCGCTTCGGTCCCTGTGTGGTGCGCATGAACACATAGTTGTCGTCAACGAACAGATCCTTGCCTTCCACCAGTTCGACGCCCATCTGCTGCGCGAGGAAGGTGTGCTCGAAATACGCGGAGTTGTACATGCCCGGCGTGAGCACCACCACGACCGGATCGTCAACGCCTTCGGGCGCCACCGAGCGCAGTGTGTCGAGCAGCAGATCGGGATAATGCGCGACCGGCGCAATGCGGTTCTGCACGAACAGCTCGGGGAAAAGCCGCATCATCATCTTGCGGTTTTCCAACATATAGGACACGCCCGACGGCACCCGCAGGTTGTCTTCGAGCACGTAGAACTCGCCCTCGTCGCCTGCGCGCACCACGTCGACGCCGGCGATATGCGCGTAAACACCGAGCGGCACGTTGACGCCCTGCATTTCAGGCCGGTATTGCGCGTTGGTATAGACCTGTTCGGCCGGCACGATCCCGGCACGCACGATGTTGCGATCGTGATAGACGTCGTGGATAAACAGATTGAGCGCCTGCACCCGCTGGCGCAAACCGGCTTCCAGCGTCTGCCATTCGCTGCGCGGAATGATGCGGGGAATCAGATCGAAGGGGATCAGCCGCTCGGTGCCGGACAAATCGCCGTTCACCGCAAAGGTGATACCGACCCGGCGGAACAGCAGGTCGGCTTCCGCACGCTTGCGTGCGATCGCCTCATTGCCCTGCTTTACCAGCCACCGCTCAAAGCGCGCGTAGTGTGGCCGCACGGCATCGTCATGATGACGCATCTCGTCATAGCATCGCATGTCACGCCCCGCTCTTGTTGTCGGATAGAAGGCGAATGCGCTGCGCATTCGGTGTTCGACAATCGTTCAAGCAAGCGCTATGCCATTGAGCTCTTCGCGTACCAAATACAGTGCATGCACGCCAACAGCGCATCCCGACCGGCATGGCCTCGCTGCCATCGTACTGCGGCGGCTCATGATGCGCTAGTACGGTGCATAAGCGGCACCTTGGCGGGCAGCGGCGAGTTCGCCAAGCCACGGCAGGCGGACATAAAAAATCCCCGTGGATTCGCATCCACGGGGATTCGGACAACTCGCACTGCGGGTCGGCTCAAACGTTAACCACGGTTAAAAGCGCACGGTTAAAAGCACACGGTTAAAAACGCACCGTTAAACCACCACGCTCAAAAACCGCGGCAACGCATGAAGCTCGATCAGCCTGCTGCTGCGTCTTTCAGCTTCTTCAGCGGACGTGCCTTGATGCGCACGCTAGCCGGCTTGGCCGGGAACCAACGCTCTTCACCCGAGAACGGGTCTTTGCCGAAGCGCTTCTTCTTCGCCGGCACAGCTTGCACGACGATCTTCAGAAGACCCGACAGCGTGAATTCGCCAGCGCCCTTCTTGTGCACAGCGCCGAGGATCGTGTCTTCGAGCGCGGCCAGAACGGCCTTGGCAGTCTTCGGTTCCACAGCAGCGCGTTCAGCGACGTGTGCAGCCAGCGAGGCCTTCGTGAAGGTGTCCTTGATCGGCGACGGAGCGCTGGACGCCTTCACGGCGACCTTCTTAGCTGCGACAGCTTTCTTCGCAGGGACTTTCTTTGCAGCAACCTTCTTGGTCGGTACCGGGGCAGCAGCCTTCTTGGCCACCTTTTTTGCGGAAGTCGGCATGTTTCTCCTACCTGTAGTGGTCAGTGAATTGCACGAAGCGCACACGGTATGTGCACGCTTCAACGCCGGATTCTACAAGCGCTAATACGATTTGCGCGAATCTTTTGTGTATAACAGCGAAGGTTTGTTGCGCGGCGCAGACTGCGCAACACATTTTGATCCTTGTTTTAGCGGGTAAACGTGCGTCGGCGAGCCTCGGACCGGTCTGCAACACGAACACGTAACGTGCGTTACAAGTCATTTCGATGCCTGAATAGAGGCACTTTCGGCGCCGGGCGATCGTCGACGGATCTCAGCTCGATGCCAAAACCGAGGCTCGCCGACACGTTCGCCACGCCGATTCACGCGACGGAAAAAACACGCCCCCTGCAGCGAAAGTCTCTGCAGGGAGCGGCTAACGTTGCTCTGCGACAGAAAATCACAGGCGGTTTCAAGGATAGGCTTAAGTAATATTCGAGCGTGCTTTGGGTCGTCAGCGGGCAAGGCGCGGCAAAATGTCGGCGAGCCTGGTAAGCGCCGCGTCGATATGTTCGACAGCAATGCTGCCGTAACCCAACATCAAACCGGGCTGCGGCTTCGCACGCTGATAAAACGGCGCGAGTCCATACAAGCCGATCGACGCTTCACGCGCGGCGCTCACTAACGCCTCCTCGGAAAACGGCGCCTTCAGCCACGTCGCCATATGGATGCCGGCGGTCGGCACGATCGGTTCGAACCACTGCGCGAGCTCGCCCTGCAAATGCTTCAGCATCATCGCGCGGCGCGCCGCATAGGTCTTGTGCATGCGCCGCACATGCTTGGCGAAGTCGCCGTTGAGCATGAAGGTCGCGAGCGCGGTTTGCGTGAGGGTGCAGCCGTGACAGTCGGCAATCTGGCGGGCCTTGAGAAGCGGAGCATAGAGTGAGGCCGGCGGCACCACGTAGCCGACCCGCAGCTCCGGAAAAATCGTCTTCGAAAACGTGCCCACATAAGCGACCAGACCGGCACGGTCGAGACTTTTCAGCGGCTCCATCGGCCGGCCTTCGAAACGATACTCGCAGTCGTAGTCGTCTTCGATGATCACGGCGCCGCGTTTCTGCGCCCATTCGAGCAACTCGACGCGCCGTTCCAGACTCATCGGCATGCCGAGCGGGAACTGATGCGAAGGCGTCACGTAGACGACCCGCGCCTTGTCCGGGAGCTTGCTCACGATCAGGCCTTCGGCGTCCACCGGTACCGGCACCACGCGTGCGCCCGTCGCCGTGAAACATGCCTGAACCGGCGGATAGCCGGGGTCTTCGAGCGCCGCGATCTCGCCGGGCCGCAATGTGATGCGCGCGATCAGATCGAGCGCGTGCTGCGCGCCTTGGGTCACGATCACGTCGTCCCAGTTGCTCGCGACCGCCCGGTTGAACGCCAGGTAGCGCGAGATCGCGAGGCGCAATTCCTGCTCGCCGGCCACGTCGCGATACATGCCTGGGCCGCGCGCCTGCACACGCAATGCGTGGTTCACGCAGCGACGCCAGACGTCGAAGGGGAACAGCGATTTGTCGGTCGCGCCGCCGACGAAATCCAGCGGTGGTGCCACCGTGGGCCGCGGCAGCGGCAACGTCTCGGGCATCTCCTCCCACAACGGCTGGGCGCGCGCCGCAGTTTTCTGTTTCGCCTTCGCCCGCTCGCGCGCCGACTCGGCCGCCCGTGCATGCGACAAGCGCTCCGCCGGCAGACGCTCCAGACCATCGGCGACGAAGGTACCCGAACCGGCCCGGGCGCTCAGATAGCCTTCTGAGAGCAAGCGTTCGAACACCTCGAGCGTCGTCTTGCGTGAGACACCCAGTTGCGTGGCGAGATCGCGCGTGGAAGGCAAACGCGTGCCGCCGGCGAGGCGCCCTTCGAGTATGCCGGCACGCAACTGCCGATAGATCTGTCCGGACAGATCGTGACGCCCGTCGACCGCGATATGGATGTCCATCCGAGTGGCTACCTTCAATATCCAAAAAATGCTTATTCTGAAAGACCAATGCCTACTGCAAGCTTACCTCCGTCGGCGCCATCGGAGCAGAAACGTACCGGACATTTACGACAAGGAATCGTGCATAAAACGCAAAATGGCGCGCCTCGTATGACAGAGGCGCGCCATTTTTGTGGAACTACCGGAAGCGATTATTCCGCGACTGCCCCATTCAATGCAGCCGTTTGCCGCGCGTTCTCACGCGCTTCATCGCCGCAACGCTGATGCTCACGCGAGAGCTTGCGCATCAGCGGCAACAGCAGCACGGCGATCAGCGCGCCCAACGCCGCAAGCCAGCCGAGGCCGTTAAACAACTTGGTATACAGCGGCAGCGATTCGAGCGGATCGAGATTGCCCGCAGGCATCTGCGCGAAGTTCGCCACCACGCTGCCCAAATACTGCGACACACCGGTCGCCACGAAGTAAGCGCCCATCATGAAGCCGCTCATCCGCGCTGGCACGTAGCGCGCGATCATCGCGAGGCCGAGACCGCTCACCAGCAGTTCACCGAGCGAATACAAACCGTAGCCGCCCACCATGAACCACGACGACACGCGGCCATTCACCGCGTAGTTGCCGCTCGCCGCATAGACGAAGAAGCCGGCCGCCACCACCGCGAAGCCGAACGCATACTTCACCGCGACCGGCACGTCCTTGCCGCTCTTCGCGAGCTTCGTATAGAGCAGCGCGAGCACTGGGCTCAGCAACATGATCCAGATCGGATTGAGCGCCTGGAACTGCGCGGCGCTCCACGTGAACCACGTCTGGCCGAACAGAATGAAACGCGGATCGACATTGCGCAGCGCGAACAGCGTGAGCGAGGTCGACATCTGGACGTAGAACACGAAGAACAGGATCACCTGCGCGGTCAGGATCAGCGCCGCCACCAGACCCGAGCGCTCCGAGCGTTCGCACTTCAACAGCATATAGCCGAAGATCGCCAGAATCGCGACGCCCGCCGTGTACACGCAGGCTACCGCAATCGCCTTGTGCTGCAGCACGAACATCGTGACCGCGCCGAGCACGATCCCGCCCAGCGCAACCGCGCCGACTCGTTTCCAGCGGATCGGTTCGGCGTCCGGCGTGGAACCGATATGCGCGAGCGTACGGAACATGATGAAGTAGTTCAGCACCGACAGCAGCATGCCGGCGCAGCAGACCGCGAATGCCGTATGCCAGCCCCAATGGTCCTTGATCCACGGCGTCGCGAGCATCGACACCGTCGAGCCGATATTGACCGCCATGTAATAGATCGTGAACGCGCTGTCGATGCGCGCGTCGTCGCCTTCATAGATGCGGCGCACGAGGTTCGCGGCGTTCGCCTTGAACAGCCCGTTGCCCACCACGATCACGCCGAGCGATGCGTACATGTAGCTCAATTGCTCATTGGGCAACGCCAGCATGAGATAACCGGCTGCCAGCACGCCGGCGCCGAAGATCATCGTACGGCGCGCACCGAGAATCTTGTCGCCGATCCAGCCCCCGATCGACGGCGATGCGTACACCAGCGCCGTAAACGCGCCCCACGTGAGGGTGGCATGGCTGTCGGTGAAGTTCAGCTTGTCGATCATGAACAGGACCAGCAGCGCGGCCATCCCGTAGTAGCCAAAGCGCTCCCACATCTCGATCAGAAAGACCGTCGAGAACGAACGGGTCTGCGAGACCGGCGCGCTGCGCGGATTGGACGAATTCATCATGTACCTCTTGTTCTTACGGTTGCAGCGGCGCGCGGACTGGCCACGCGGCGCGAAAAACTGGATCTGGGAAAACGGTCGGCGGAGCCCGCGCGACGCGGCACATGTATTTCCATCGGCATGTGCGTAGCCAGCGGCGCGCTCATCTGCAAACCAAGCCGCAAAGTGAAACGCCTGCACCGGCAGAACCAGCAGAAAAACCAGGGAATGGGATGGAGGCCCGCCACGCGGGACGTCCCGAAGGGACTGCCCTTGGGGGACGCTGCGCCACAGCGGGCTCGGGTTCCGGCAAGCGGAACGGGCTCAATGATAAAGCATTGTGGGGAACGGCTATCCGGCGGGCGGCAGATGGCGGCCGCGCCGGGCGGCGGGCACGCAGCCCGCGGCAGGAAAAATCGGCAGTGATAGTCATGTCCTCATGCCGGCGAGCGTTCTGATGGAACGTGCCGGACAATGCTCCGCCGTGCAGGATCGCTGCGTGCGGAATAAAAAACGGCGGCTGGCGCTGCGTCTGATACAAACACATGCGCCCATCCGCCAAGCGGGCCTGATTCTGCAAACAGAAGCACCGTTCGTCACTCAGGGAATTCACTGATGCCACGCCAATTACCTGTTTTTACACGCCATATTCCATCGCTCCCCATTGGGGCCTGGCTGAAAATAGTCTTTGATGTCATGCCTTTAACGTCTCCTCATACTCAATCTGCATCAATGCCGAAATCCATTGCATACAGCAGTCTTTACCGCATCCGCTTCCAGTTTCTCGCCGATTACCGGTCAAAACGGCTGACGCGGATTTCGGTTCTGGCAACATAGAGCGTTGTCTCGAAATTGCGGCCCCTTGCACGACCGGGCGCTGAACGGCCCGCCACCCCGGCCTGGACCGCAATCAAACCATATTTACTTATATCAAACAAATTTTGACGGGCTAATTTCCTCCTGCTATGGTCACGACAATTCAAAAGAAGAATCCGGCACTCGAACTCGGCAGTAAGATCCGCGCGCTGCGGCAACGGCTCAAGCGCACGCTGGATGACACGGCAACAGCAGCGGGTATTTCCAAACCGTTTTTGTCGCAAGTCGAACGGGGTCTGGCGTCACCGTCCATCACTTCGCTGGCCGGGATTGCCCACGCACTCGGGGTGACGGTGCAGTATTTCGTCGACACACCAAGCGAAGAACGCTCGGTGTGCCGCGGCGATCAGTTGAAGTTTTTCGGTTTTGCGGACTCGGCCAATCTGTTTGCACGGCTGACCAATCTGACGGGCGGCCGTCAGCTCGAAGCGATCCTCGTGAGGATGCCGCCCGGGCAGAAACGCTCGGAAGTCACCACGCATGCCGGGGAAGAGTTTGTTTATGTGATCGACGGCGAAGTGTCGTTGACGCTGGAAGGCAAGACGTTTGTGTTGCACGCGGGAGACAGCGCGCATTACGAATCGACGGTGCCGCACAGCTGGGTGAATACCGCACGCAAAGAGTCGGTAGTCGTCTGGGTGGGCACACCAAGACTGTTCTAAGAGGCAGGCACCTTTTCCGGTTGATCCGGCCAGGGTTCGCCTGCATTACGAAATGTAAGGAATCCTGCATGTCGCGCAATCAACACGGGCAACAAGGGCCGCCCCGGCCCGAGCACCGCAGATAACCGGGCGCCCCTGCGCCAGCGCGTTCTTCTCTCGACCTTTCCTGCGACCTCAACCGATGAAAACCCCGTTTGCTTACGCGACGGCGCTGACCGCGCTCGTCCTTACGTTTCAGCCCTCCGCCTTCGCCGTCAACGTACCCGCAGGTGTCACCCTCGCCGCCAGCCAGGAAATGACCCGCCAGGTGCCGGCCGAAACCGAATCTCTCGACCCCGCGCATATCGAATCCTGGACCGGCGACACGATCGCGCTCGACATGTTTGAAGGTCTGACGCGCATCGACGCGGCCGGCGCGATCGTGCCGGGCGTTGCGCAATCGTGGACGCGCACCGGGCCGACTACGTGGGTTTTCAAGCTGCGCCACGACGCGCGCTGGAGCAATGGCCAGCCGGTCACGGCGGCTGACTTCATCTATGCATGGCAACGCGTGCTCGATCCGAAAACCGGTTCGAAATACACGGTGCTGGTCGAGTTTGTGAAGAACGCCAAGGCGATTCTCGCCGGCAAAGCGCCGCTGACGAGCCTCGCCGCACGTGCCGTCGATCCGTACACGCTCGAAGTCACCACCGAGGTGCCCGCCGCCTTCTTCCCGCAACTGACCGCCATGCCGGCCATGGTCCCGGTCAATCGTGACACCGTGACCAAATTCGGCGGCGACTGGACCCGTCCGGGCAATTTCGTCGGTAACGGCCCGTATGTGCTGACCGACTGGCAGCCGAGCAACCGGCTGGTGGCGTCCAAAAGCAGCACCTACTGGAACGCCAGCAAGGTCGTGATCACGAAAGTGACCTATCTGCCGATCGAAAACGACGAAACGGCGATGCGCATGTATCAGGCCGGCCAGTTCGATTACACGTATTCGATTCCGTCGGGCATCTATGCGCAGGTGAGCAAGCAGTTCGGCTCCGAACTGAAAACCGGCCTGCAGATCGCCACTTACTACTACAGCCTGAACAACGAAGACCCGGCATTCAAGGACAAGCGCGTGCGCCAGGCGCTGGCGATGGTGCTCGACCGCGACCTGCTGACCAAGCGTCTAACGGCCGACGGCGAGGTGCCGATGTACGGCCTGATCGCCAAGGGAACGGAAGGCGCGAACGTCTTCACGCCTGACTGGGCAAGCTGGCCGATGCCCAAGCGCGTCGATTACGCGCGCAACCTGCTGAAGGCCGCAGGCTATTCGGACGCGAAGCCGCTGACGTTCACCCTCACCTACAACACTAACGACCTGCACAAGAAAGTCGCGCTGTTTGCTACATCAGAATGGCGCACCAAGCTCGGCGTGACCGCCAAGCTCGAAAACGTCGAATATAAGGTGCTGCTCAAGCAACGCCACGACGGCAAGGTGCAGGCGTCGCGCGACGGCTGGTTTGTCGACTACAACGACGCCAACTCGTTTTTCGATCTGATACGCTGCAACAGCGTGCAGAACGACCAGCGCTACTGCAACCCGCAAGTCGACAAACTGGTCGATGAAGGCAACCAGCAGCTCGACGACGCGAAGCGCACCGCCCTGCTCACGCAGGCGCACGATCTGGCCATGAACGACTACCCGCTGGTGTCGCTCTTCCAGTACTCGGCGGACCGGCTCGTCAAGTCGTATGTCGGCGGCTACACGTCGACCAATTACGTCGACCAGCGCGCCACGCAAGACATGTATCTGATCAAGCACTAAGCGCGGGAGCACCGTCATGCTGGCTTACACGCTGCGCCGCACGCTCTGGGCGATCCCGACGATTCTCGCCGTGATCACCGCGTGCTATCTGCTGCTACACCTCACCCCCGGCGGGCCGTTCGACACCGAGAAACACCTGTCGGCGGCCGTGCTTGCGAACCTCAACGCCAAGTACCACCTCGACGAACCGCTGTGGCTGCAGTACCTCCACTACCTCGGCTCGTTGCTGCATGGTGATCTCGGCCCGTCGTTCCGCTACGCCGACTGGAGCGTCAACGATCTCGTGTGGAAGGCGTTGCCGGTGAGTCTTGGCGTCGGCGGCGTATCGGTGCCGATCGCACTGGTGATCGGCGTCACGCTCGGCACGCTGGCCGCGGTGCGGCGTGACCGCTTCGTCGATCACTTCGTGATGGTGCTCGGCAATATCGGCAATGTGGTGCCGCCGTTCGTGCTCGGACCGGTGCTGGTGTGGATCTTCGCGATCCTGCTGAAGACTTCTGAAGGCCACGGCTGGTTGCCGGCCGGCGGCTGGGGCGAAGGCGAGTGGCGCTATCGCGTGCTGCCGATCGTGCTGCTCGTCATCATCAACGTCGCCGGGATCGCGCGCGTGATGCGCGGCAGCATGATCGAAGTGCTGTCGGGCAACTTCATCCGCACAGCGCGCGCCAAAGGCCTGCCGGGCCGCACGATCGTGTTGCGCCACGCGATGAAGCCCGCGCTGATGCCGGTCGTCTCGCTGCTCGGCTCGATCTGCATCTCGTCGATCACCGCGGCCGTGGTCACCGAATCGGTGTTCGCGCTGCCGGGTCTCGGCCAGCTGGTCGTCAACGGCGCGATCAATCGCGACTACACCCTCGTGCTCGGCCTCGTCGTGCTGACGACCGCCGTCGCCGTGCTGTTCAATCTGCTGGTCGACCTCGCGTATGCATGGCTCGATCCGCGTATCCGGTACTGATCCATGGCCCGCTCATTTCAAACGACTGCCGCGGCGCTCGATCCGCTCGCGGCCATTGCCAACGCGCCGCGTTCGCGCGGCCCGCTCGCCACCGCTGCCGCGCGCTTCGCGCGCAACCGCGCGGCGTTCACCGGCTTTGTCGTCCTGCTGCTGATCGTGATTGCCTGCGTGGCCGGTCCGTGGTTCCTGCCGAACAACCCGATCGATAGCGACTGGGGCGCAATCAGCCTCGCGCCCACGCTGCAAAACATGCACTGGTTCGGCACCGACGAACTCGGCCGCGACCTGCTCGCGCGCACGCTGCAAGGCGGGCGGGTGTCGCTCGAAGTCGGCCTGCTCGGCACACTGGTGTCGGGGCTGATCGGCGTGGCGTATGGCGCCACCGCCGGCTATCTGGGTGGCCGCGTCGACGCGGTGATGATGCGTATCGTCGACATGATGTACGCGATCCCCTACATGCTGATCGCCATCCTGATGATGACGCTGTTCGGCCGCGCGTTCTATCTGGTCGTGCTCACCATCAGCGCATTCTCCTGGCTCGACATGGCGCGCGTCGTGCGCGGTCAGACGCTGTCGCTGCGCTCGCGCGAATTCATCGACGCCGCCCGTGCGATCGGCGTGAGTTCGCGTTCGATCATCGCCCGCCACATCGTGCCGAATCTGTTCGGCGTGGTGGTGGTCTACGCGAGCGTGACGGTGCCGAATATCGTGCTGACCGAATCGGTGCTGTCGTTCCTCGGCCTCGGGGTGCAGGAACCCATGACGAGCTGGGGCGTGCTGATCCAGGACGGCGCGCAGAAACTCGATTCGATGCCCTGGCTGCTGCTGTGCCCGGCCGTGATGCTGTGCATCACACTGTATTCCGTGAATTTCGTCGGCGATGGTCTGCGCGACGCGTTCGACCCGAAGGACCGCTGACATGCCGCTACTCGAAGTCAAAGACCTGAGCGTGCGCTTCACGCGCCGCGAGGGCGCACCCGTCGACGCGGTGCAGCGCGTATCGTTTTCGCTCGAAGCGGGCCGCACGCTTGGCATCGTCGGTGAATCGGGCTCGGGCAAAAGCCAGACGGTGATGGCGCTGCTCGGTCTGCTGGCCGGCAACGGCAAGGTGTCGGGCGCCGCGACCTATCGCGGCGAGAACCTGCTGACGATGAACGAGGCCGAGTTGAACAGGATTCGCGGCGACCGCATCGGCATGATCTTCCAGGACCCGATGACCTCGCTCAATCCGTTCCTGACAATCGAACGGCAGATGACCGAGACGCTGCAACTGCATCGCAAGATGTCGCGCCGCGAAGCGCGCCGCCGTGCGATCGAAACGCTCGAAACGGTGCGCATTCCCGATGCCGCACGGCGCATCAATATGTATCCACACGAGTTCTCCGGCGGCATGCGGCAACGCGTGATGATCGCGATGGCTCTCCTCTCCGAGCCGGAAATCCTGATCGCCGACGAGCCGACCACCGCGCTCGACGTGACCGTGCAGGCGCAAATCATCGAGCTGCTGCGCGAACTGAACCGCGAACGCGGCACCGCAATCATTCTGATCACGCACGACATGGGCGTCGTGGCCGGTTTGTGCGACGACGTGATGGTGATGTACGCCGGCCAAACCGTCGAGCAGGCGAATGCCGCCACGCTGTTCGCCGCCCCGACCCATCCGTACACGATCGGTCTTCTGAACGCGCTGCCGCGCCTCACCGACGACGATGATCGTCCACTGCAAACCATTCCCGGCAACCCGCCCTTGCCCGGCGAAGTCGGCGAGGGCTGCGCATTCGCGCCGCGCTGCACATATTGCTCCGACCGCTGCCGCGAGTCGCGGCCTGCGCTTATCGCGTCGCCTACATCTGCCGATGCGTTGCGCGCGTGCCACCGCCCGGTGCATGAAATCATGGAGGTACAACACGTATGAACGCCACTTCCATTGCTAGCCAGGGCCAAAGTCCGGCAACGCTGTTGACGGTCGACAATCTCAAGGTGCAATTCGGCGTGCCGCGCGGCGGTTTTCCGTGGTCCGGCAAAGCGACGCTGCGCGCGGTGGACGGCGTGTCGTTCAGCGTGCGACGCGGCGAAACCGTGGGACTCGTCGGCGAATCGGGTTGCGGAAAATCTACACTCGCGCGCGCGATCATCGGCCTCGCGCCGGTGGCGAGCGGCAGCGTGCGCTGGCTCGACAAGGAAACCGTCCTGACGGGCGCGCAGCGCGATACCTCGCGCTTGCGCCGCGACGTGCAGATGATTTTCCAGGACCCGCTCGCCTCGCTCGACCCGCGTATGACGATCGAACAGATCGTCTCCGAACCCTTGCGCACGCATGGCCAGGACATCGCCCGCGCAGACGTGCAACGGCGCGTTCTGACGATGCTCGAACGCGTCGGCCTCAACGCGCAGCATCTGCGCCGCTATCCGCATGAGTTTTCCGGCGGCCAGTGCCAGCGCGTCGGCATTGCACGCGCGTTGATCGGTGAACCGCAACTGGTGATCTGCGATGAGCCGGTGTCGGCGCTCGACGTTTCGATCCAGGCGCAAATCGTCAACCTGTTGCGCGATCTGCAGCGCGAAT
Source organism: Paraburkholderia sp. SEWSISQ10-3 4 (assembly GCF_030464785.1). Classification (NCBI taxonomy): domain Bacteria; kingdom Pseudomonadati; phylum Pseudomonadota; class Betaproteobacteria; order Burkholderiales; family Burkholderiaceae; genus Paraburkholderia; species Paraburkholderia sp. SEWSISQ10-3 4. Next base: position 88,865 of record NZ_JALPRI010000027.1, on the reverse strand, counting down.
TGTCGTTGTCGCTACTGTTCGTCGCGCACGACCTCGCGGTCGTCAAGGCGATCAGCCACCGCGTGCTGGTGATGTATCTGGGTCGTGTAATGGAGTTCGGCGACAAGCGCGACGTATATGGCACGCCGCGTCATCCGTACACGCGTGCGTTGCTGTCTGCTGTGCCGGTGCCCGATCCGGTGGTTGAACGCGCACGCCGTCATCTGCTGTTGCGCGGCGAGATTGCGTCGCCGCTCAGCCCACCCTCCGGTTGCGCGTTTCGCACGCGCTGCCCGGATGCGATCGAAGCCTGCGCTAGCGAGATTCCGCAGGCTGTCACGCATGGCGCGAGCGCGACACGCGTCGCGTGCATTCGCGTGGGGGACGCCGCCTAGGACGTCTCCCCGACGGATCGCTAAACAACCAGGTCTGAAAACTTAAAACCGTATTCCCCGGCGCGGCGGGCCGTCGCGCCGATGGATTCGTTCGTCCTGCCATCAGCGGGACGAGCGATAAGCGTGGACTGGCTAACCGCCAGCCAAGGATTCACCAAAATAACAGAGACGTACACCATGAAAGATAGCCGAACAAAAAAGTGGTCAAAAAAAACCAATGCAGCCACCTTCTTTTACTGCGCATTCACGCTGCCCGCGCTGACCATCGGCGCGAGCGCCTACGCCGACGACGCCGTATTGGAGCCCACCTCCGATACGACGAAAACTCAAACACTCGCGCAAACGTTTCCGTCTCCTGCGCAACGCTCGCAAGCAACGCCCTCGTCAGAAACTCCGCAAATTGCGCAAGCCACCACGTCCGGTAAGCGCAGAGCCGAACAGGGCGGCCAGGTGCGCAACGATCAACCCGACACGACTAACGCCGTCGTCAACGCGGAAGCCAATCAGACAGTCACGCCGCCCACGCCCCTGTCGAGCCAGGCGGCGAGCAAAGGCTTTATCGCCGATAGTCATCTGAACCTGCAGTTCCGCAACTACTCCGACTACTTCCAGGCGCCCAACGCGATCTATCGTCACGCGTGGGTTCAGGGCGCGCAAGCCAACTATGAGTCCGGTTTCACCCAAGGCCTGGTTGGCTTCGGTTTCGACGCGTCACTGTTCGCCGCGCTCAAGCTCGACGGCGGCAACGGCGCCGGCAACATGGTGCACGTCGGCAAGGACGGCGGCGGCTCGCAGCAGCTCGCGTGGGCTTACCCCGGCATGTATGACATCAAGGGACGCATTTCAGAAACGATCGTGAAGTACGGTCTGCAGACCGTCGCCAACCCGTTCCTCGAACCGCATGACAACCGCGCGCTGCCGCCGACTTTCCTCGGTGTCTCGTTGGTCAGCAACGATCTGGTTCACACCACGCTCGAAGCCGGCAGTTTCACCAAGGTCGACGCACGCGGCCACACGAACCTGACTAACCTGACCACCTCGTACGGCGGCACGCGCATCGACCGCCTGACCTACGTGGGCGGTACGTGGCACTACGCGAAGAACGGCGAAATGGCGCTGTACGTCGACCAGGCGGACGACGTCTGGCGTCAGTACTACGGCTCGGTCGCGCAATCGTTCGGCGACCCCACCACGATCAAGTGGAGCGGTCTCGCGAATATCTACTCGACGCACGACACCGGCGCATCACGCCAGGGGCATATCAACAGCAACGCGTACAGCCTGTCGGTTTCCGCACAGCACGGCCCGCATGCGCTGTTGCTCGGCTATCAGCAAGTGCTTGGCGACCAGTTCTTCGACTACGTCAACGAGACCAACGGTATCTACCTGACCAACTCGATGGACGTCGACTACAACGCGCCGCATGAGCAATCGCTGCAATTGCGCTATACGTTCGACGGCAAATACGCCGGTGTGCCGGGACTCAAGGCGATGTTCTGGGGCGAATATGGCTGGGGTGCGGATGCGTCGGCAGGTGCCGCGGACAATGCTTCGGCGTCGGCGCCGCTGCATAACCTGTACTGGAAGAACGGCGAACCGGTGCACGGCCACCATCACGAGTTCGGCTTCATTCCGAGCTATACGCTGCAAAGCGGTCGCTTCAAGGACACCAAGGTCACGTTCATCGCGATGTGGCACAACGCCTCGCGCTATTACTCCGATGGCAACAACATGGAGTACCGGTTGGTCGTGAATGTGCCGGTGAAGGTGTTCTGACCCAACGGTCGTGAAAGAACGCCGGGACCGTGAAGGTCTGAGCAAAGCGACTCGTCCGCAGTTGTTGCCGGCGTTGGCCGCGCTGAAGAGCGCGGCCTATCGAACTTTTTTCAGGTCACGCAGCGCGCCTCTTTCTACGGCGGACGACGAAAAAAATCACGATAAGCACGACGACTACCGCGCCTGCCGCCATGCCTCCTCGTGCAAGCGCGATAAGGTTGGACGAGGGGCCACCGCTGCGAATCTCGGCAACGTCTTCCTCGGTGATGGTCGCATCGGCGCGTCCATACTGCTTCAGCACGTAGTTGCCCAGTAGCGCGATGTCCCGGTTGGTGAGCTGCATGGCGTCGGTTGGCTTGCCGCCGAAGCCCGGCATGAACGCCTGCCCAGCCGATGTCTTGCGATCCACACCATACAGAATGGCGGCAATCAGGTTGTTCGGATCGCGCGCGCCTGTCGCCGAGTTGTGGAAGAGGCTCGGGAAATAGCCGTCCTTGCTGCCTTCACCATGAGCCGAGTGACAGGACGCACAACTGCCCTGGAATAACTCCGCACCGCTCGGGTTGGCCTCGCCGACCGTTTGAATGCCGTCGGCTCCGCGCAACGTACTCAATTCCGACGATATCTTCCCCGCAGTAAAACGCGTGCCTGCATCGGCCGAATCACGAATAGCCGGAACGCTCTTGACGTAAGTGGCGATCGCGTCGATGTCCGCCATATCGAGGTACTGGAAACTGTGCTCGACGGCTTCACCCATGCTGCCCGCTGCCTGAGCCTTTCCCTGTACGCGCCCTGTATGCAGATACTGCGCGAGCTCCTCTTTCGTCCAGTTGCCAATGCCGCTAACCGTATCGGACGTTATGTTGGGGGCATACCACGGCCCGACCTGCGCGCCGCCCAACTCACGGCTCATGTCCTCCTGCATCAGGAAGCCACGCGCGGTATGGCAGGTGCTGCAATGCGCAGGGCCTTGCACCAGATATGCTCCGCGGTTCCATTCCACCGATTGCTGCGGGTCCGGCGCATAGGGTTTCGTGTCGAGGAACAGCAGATTCCAGCCCTTCATCGATGCGCGGATGTTCATCGGAAACGGCAGACTCGTCGTTGGGCCCGGCTCGTCAACCGGCTTCACTTCGTGCATGAAGTACGCGTACAACGCCTGCGTGTCCACGTCCGTCAAGCGCGCGTACGACGTGTACGGCATCGCGGGATAGAGGTTGGCACCATCGCGCCTGATACCCTGACGCAGCGCGCGCGAAAAGTCCTCTTCTGTGTACCGCCCTATCCCGCTGTCCATCGACGGCGTGATGTTCGTCGAATAGATCGTGCCCACCGGGGTGCTAATGGGCAAGCCGCCGGCAAATGGCTTCTTGCCTGGCGCGGTGTGGCAGGCAACGCAATCCGATGCCGTCGCCAGATACGCTCCGCGCTTGATCAATTCCGCCGTCTGATCCGGAGCGTCGGCGGCATGCGCACAGACAGCAACGAACATTCCGGCAAGGGCCGCCGATAGTCGGCCATGGCGAATACGGATGTTGCGCATGATTAGCCGTGTTTGAGTTGAGCGACGATCGCGTCGCCGGCCTTCAACGCCAGCGCCGCCATTGTGATCGTGCTGTTAACGCCGCCGCCGGTGGTCATTGCGGCGCCGCCCGGCAGGAAAAGGTTGTGGTGATCGTGTGCGCGACAATCCACGTCGACGACCGAAGTCGCAGGATCTGCGCCCATGATGCAGCCGCCCATGATGTGATCGCTGTTGAGAAACTCAGGCGATATGTCCACCTTGGTCGCGCCGAGCTCAGCCGCGAGCCGCTTCAGCAAAGGTACGGTGTATTCCTTCGCGCTGAGGCGAACGTAGTCGCTGACGTCGTAGTAGATGTTCGGCTTGTTGATGCCCAGCCAATCCTTCTTGCTCGACAAAGTCAGGCGGTTGTATGGCAAAGGAAGCGGTTCATGCTCGACGGTCAGCTTCGCCGTACAGGCGGAAAGCCGGCGAATCTCGGCGTCCAGTGCTTTTCCGACGAGCCCCTTCTTCAAGGCGGCGACACCACCGATCGCACTACGCGCCGCGTTTTCCATGCGAAACATGGCGCCCGTATAACGGCTGCGGAACTCACCCTGCGTCGTGTTCAAAATACTGCTGCTCTGCACCGGCCCGACCCCGGTCCACAACGGTTCGCTCAATTCGACTTCGGCAACCAGCTTGGGCTGATCCATCATGTTGCGGCCAACCTGATCCGAGCTATTCGCCACACCGTTCGGATTGCGCTCGTCTTTGGATAGCAGCAACACCTTCGGCGTCTCGATCCCGTTGCACGCGATCACGAACACCTTGCCCGTGACTTTGTGCGACTGCTTGTCGGAATCAAAATAGTGCACGGCCTGCACCGCGTTCTTCTCGCCGGTTTCGACTTTATAGACGACGGCGTTGGCGAGGATACGGCCGCCCTTCGACTCGATCCGGGGCAATGCAGTCGCCGCGTCGTATTTCGCTGCGATGGGGCAGACGGGAAAGCAGTTGTTGTTGCCGCAGCATGGTGGGCGTCCTTGATACGACACGCCACTGTTGCGTGCCTGAGGCGCCGGCAGATTCACGAGACCCAGTTTTGCAGCCACTTCGGTAAAGCGCTGCTCGCCAGGGCCGAACGGAATCGGGCCCATCGGATAGGGCCTCGAGCGCTTTGCGTTCGGCGGCCATTGCAGCGCAGGATCTGAAGGCCCGCACACGCCGATCGCGTACTCCGCACGCGTGTAGTACGGCTCAAGCACATCGTAGCTGAATGCCCAGTCACGACCGACGCCGTACAGGCTCTTCATGCGCATGTCTTCCGGTGTGATGCGCCAGCAAATGCCTGCCCAGTGCCAGGTCGCGCCGCCGGCGTAGCGCACATAACCTTGCATGTAAGCACGTGCATTCGGACCTTCCAGTTGAAGGTATTCTTCCTGCTCATGCGGCGTGCGCGTCTCGAGATGCGGCGCCCACGGTCTGGGTGGATAAGGCGCGTCCCAATGAGTTCGAAGGTTCGGTGGAAGGTTGCGGTAATTTTCGACGATTCGCCAGCGGTCGACTCGAGGTCCAGCTTCCAGCATCAACACGGACAATCCCGCGTCCAGGGCCTGCTCGGCGATCAGGCAGCCCACCACCCCTGTGCCCACGACGACGAGATCGGCGCTGTCATCAGTTGCCATCTTGAAGTTTCCTTATATTCGACGCGTGAGCGAAATCAGAATTTGGGCATATCGGTGAGCGGCGGGGCGTCGGCATTCCACCCGTTCGGCCCGGACTTCGCATACGAAGGAATCGTCATGACGTCCCGTGTGGGTTGGTACATCAGCGCGTTCTCGTAGGCGAATACCTGGGCATCCGGCGCATCGACCGCCACGCCCATGTACCAGGCGGAGATAATCGAAAGTGCTGTTTCCTTAAGCGGGCCTTCTGGCACGTCGGGGAAAAAGTCCTCCACGATTCGCGCGTCTTTCTTGCTCGCGATGGCGAGAAGGGCCGGCACGTCCTGGGCAAGTGTCGGTCGTAGGGTGGTTAGCGCAGCGACAATGCGCTTGCCGATCTCCGCATCAAGTTGGTGCGGGATCAAGAGCTTCGAGAGCTGCATGAACGGCGTATCGGCTTCGGGCAAGAGCGCCGGCAGCGCCGGACCTGCGGCGAGACTGCCGGCCAGAAGCGTGCCGCCAATGATTACCTTGCGGCGCGACAGGTTGAACATCGACGGAGAGTCGTCACGATCTCGAGCAGGCATATGCTGTCACCTCGCAGCCAGAGAAACTGCAATGGGTTGTTTGGAAGCACGGTTCTACGTCGCGAACAGGAGTAGCCGGCATCAGAAGGCGCCTCGATAGTGCGCCCTGCTGAAAGCGATGCCCGCTTCGGTTGTCGTTGCCGGCATTGATGCAGCCCTCAATTGTTGAGAATAGCTCTTGGGAGCAATCTAGCAAGCGAGATTCGATAGCGGTATTAGATGTTTATGTTGTATCCGCGTGACGCCGTCATGAAAGCCGCCTTGGCAGAACATGACCGGAAGCCAAAAAAATCGAAGGGCATCACGTTATGGCCAGACGTGACGCCCTTTGCGCTTTCAGCTTCAGTTTCGGATTACCCCGCGATCCGCTCCGTAGTCATAGCCCGCGACAAACCATGCATCGGCCGACGCAGCGCGACATCGAAGGGATTGGTTTGCGGGCCGATCGCATCTGCCTGGCGGCGCAGCAACTCGACCACCATCGGCAGACGATCGTCGCCGAGACGCGCCGCCAGCGTGCCCACGCTCAGCGCCGCCACTGCCACTCCGGTGCGATCCAGAATCGGCACCGCCACACCCGCCATGCCGTCGAGCACTCCGCTATTGCGACCCGCGTAACCGAGTTGGCGCACACGCTCGATCTCGGTGCGTAAATACACTTCGTCCAGCACGCCATAGCCGCGAATGCGCGGCACGTTAAAGCGGATGATCTCTTCACGCTCCGCTTCCGGCAGGAACGCGAGAATCGCCAGACTCCCCTGCCCGACACCCAGGGCCACGCGCCCGCCAATATCGCCGGTGAACGAGCGAATCGGAAACGGCCCTTCGCAGATGTCGAGACACACCGCGTCGAAGCTGCTTTTGACCAGCAGAAAAATCGTGTCGCCAAGACTCGCGCACAACCGCAGCAACGCGGGTCGGCACAGCGTGCGCATGCCGCTCGGATTGCCGGCCTGCGCGGCGAGCGCGAAGAAATCGACACTCAGCCGATACAGCTTCGAATTTTCGTCCTGTTCGACGATGCCTTCCGCGATCAGCGCATGAAGAATGCGGTGCACCGTGCCTTGCGTGAGACCCACCGCCTTCGCGAGACGCGTGACGCGGCCGCCGTCGGGTTGCGCTTCGGATAACGCACGGATCACAGCAAAAGCGCGCTCCAGCATCCCCGGGCCGGGTGGACGGCCCGCATCGGCCAGTGCGGGATCGGCATCTCGTTGGGTGGCAGCATTCATCTCAGGTGCTCCGAATTATTTCATTGACCGGAACACTATAGAGGGAATTATCCGTGAATGGAATATTCCCGGCACGCCCGTTCCATTTGCACTTCATTCTGATTCATAGGGATTTTCCGGAGATCATGGAACGGAAGAGTTGATACCAGTCTTGCCGAATATATTCCGTTCATCGGAATTTTTTCTAAACTTATACCGGCAAACGGAATTTGAAATTGACGCCATGCAATTTGGCTGGATAGAGTCGGCTCCATCGAGGCAGTAGCCGATTGAACCGGTGTCGATCCATCCAAAGGCCAGATCATGTCGTTCCTCACACTCACGGACGTAGCGAAATCGTTCGGCGATCTGCAGGCAGTCGCCGACGTGAACCTGTCGGTTGAGAAAGGCGAGTTCGTTTCGCTGCTCGGACCGTCGGGTTGCGGCAAGACCACCACGTTGCAGATGATCGCGGGCTTCGTCGAAACGACGCGCGGCCGCATCACGCTCGACGGCCGCGACATCACGCACATGAAGCCGAACAAACGCGGCCTCGGCATCGTGTTCCAGAGCTACGCGCTGTTTCCGCATATGAGCGTCGCGGACAACGTCGGCTTCGGTCTGGAGATGCGCAACATCGACAAGGCCGAACGCAAGGAACGTGTGCGCGAAGCGCTGGCACTGGTACGGCTCGATACGCTCGCGCACCGTTTTCCGCGCGAGTTGTCCGGCGGTCAGCGGCAGCGTGTGGCGATTGCTCGCGCGATCGTGATCGCGCCGCCCGTGCTGCTGCTCGACGAACCGATGTCGAACCTCGACGCCAAGCTGCGCGAAGACATGCAGTTCGAACTGCGCGCCATTCAACGCAAGATCGGCACGACCACCATCATGGTCACGCACGACCAGTCGGAAGCGCTGTCGATCAGCGACCGCGTAGTGGTAATGGAAGCCGGCCGCATTACGCAGATCGACACGCCGTACGAAGCGTACGAACGGCCAGAGAACAGATTCGTCTCGCAGTTCATCGGCAAGGCGAACATGCTGCCTGGCACCGTGGTGTCGCGCGACGGCGACGCGATCCGCATCGACCTTGGACATGACCTCGCGGAGACAGGCCATACCGCGCAACTGCCGGCGCGCGAACGCGTGATCGGCGTCGGCGACGCGGTCACGTTGTGCATTCGTCCGGAAAAACTGCGCCTGTGCGCGCCGAATGCGGGACGTCTGGCGGCCACCGTGACGAGCCGCTTCTTCCTCGGCAGTCAATGGTTGTACCGCGTGGACAGCCGGCTCGGCGAAGTGCTGGTGTGCTGCCAGAACGAAGGCACCGAGCCGCTGCCGGAAGGCACGGCGGTCGGCATCGACTGGAATAGCGAGGCGATCCGCTTCATTCAACGGGATGCGCATCATGGCTAGTACGCTGCCCGCTTCGAACGACGACAGCGTGAAGACCGGCAACGCGCGCCGCGCCCCGTGGCACGCATTCCTGCCCTTATGGCTGATGTGCGCGCCGGCTTTCCTGTTGTTTGCGACGCTGGTGCTGGTGCCGCTCGTCATGACGCTGGTGCTGACGTTCTACCGCTTCGATCCGGCGAGCGGCCCGCTCGCCGCGTTCCAGTTCGGCAATTACGCGGAAGTGCTGCAATCGTCGTATTTCCACACGATCTTCCTGCGCACCTTCGGCATCGCCTTTCTGACCACCCTGCTGTGCGTCGTGATCGGTACGCCCGAAGCCTACGTCCTGTCGCGCATGCGCGATCCGTATCGCTCGATGTTCCTGTTGATCATTCTCGCGCCGCTGCTGGTCTCGGTCGTGGTGCGCGCGTTCGGCTGGAGCATGCTGCTCAACAGCAACGGTCTCGTGAATCAGGCCTTCGGTCTTATTGGGCTCGGACCGTACAAGCTCGAATACACCACTTTCGCAATCGTCATCGCACTGGTGCACGTGATGCTGCCGTTCATGGTGATTCCGGTTTGGACCGCGTTGCAGAAGCTCGACCCACAAACAGAAAACGCCGCGCTGTCGCTGATGGCGTCGCCCGCCACCACGCTGCGCCGCATCGTGTTGCCGCAACTCACGCCGGGCATTTTGTCGGGCAGCCTGATGGTATTCGGTCTGTCGGCGAGCGCGTTCGCGATTCCCGGCCTGCTCGGCGGACGGCGCCTGAAAGTGGCCGCCACCGCCGTCTACGACGAATTCCTCGGTTCGCTCAACTGGCCGCTCGGCGCGACCATCGCGCTCCTGTTGCTGGTCGCGAATCTGATCGTGATGCTCACTTACTACCGGGTTCTGGAACGCAAGTACACCAGAAGCCTCGGCTGAACCTCGCGAGATCATCATGAGAAAAAACGGCCCCGTCGCGCTGATTTTCCACACGCTCGTGATTGCGTTCGTGCTCGCGCCGCTCGTGATCGTGGTGCTGGTCGCTTTCACGCCCGACGAAACGCTTACGTTACCCACGCACGGCGTATCGCTGCGCTGGTTCCGCGCGATCCTCAACTACCCGGACTTTATCTCGGCGTTTTTCAATAGCCTGAAGCTGGCGTTTGCGTCGGCAACGTTGTCTTTGATCGTCGCTTTGCCTGCCGCGTTGGCCATTGGTCGTGCGCGCTTTCCGGGACGCGGGTTTCTTAACGGCTTATTGCTGTCGCCGCTGGTGATTCCCGGTCTCGTGCTCGGTATCGCACTGCTGCGCTTCTTCGCACTGATCGGCGCGACCGGTTCGTTCGCGTGGCTCGTGCTCGCGCACATGATCATCATCACACCGTTCGTGATGCGGCTCGTACTGGCCTCGGTCAGCGGTCTCGACCGCAGCGTCGAACATGCCGCGCATTCGCTCGGCGCCGACGCATGGACCACGTTTCGCCGCATCACCTTCCCAATGATTCTGCCGGGCATTACCGGCGGCTGGTTGCTCGCGTTCATCAACAGTTTCGACGAATTGACCATGTCGATCTTCGTCACCTCGCCGCAAACCGTCACGCTGCCGGTACGTATGTATATGTACGCGACCGAATCGATCGACCCGATGATGGCCTCCGTTTCCGCGCTGGTGATCTTCATTACGGCCGGCGCGATGCTGCTGCTCGATCGCGTGTACGGGCTCAACCGGATTCTGATCGGCCAGCACTGATGTCTTCTACTGCTCTCTCTAACATGCCGTCGAATTTGCCGTCCTCCGAATCCGCCGTGCCGAAACGCGATGCGCAATTCGTTCGCGTTGCGGAGACGCAGCGTGAACCGCTTAGCTTTTTTATCGATGGCCATGAAGTCACTGCGTTGCAGGGCGATACGCTGCTTACCGCCGTGCTGATGCAACAACGTCGCGTGCGCGAAAGCGAATTCAGCGGCGCGCCGCGCGCCGGATTCTGCCTGATCGGCGCTTGCCAGGATTGCTGGATGCGGACCGAAGAGGGTCTGCGTTTGCGCGCGTGCTCGACGCTGGTGACGCAGGGTATGCGGGTGGTTACTCGGCTCGCTGAGGTTGCTTTCGTTGCCGGTCATGCTTCCGCTGCCAGCTCCGTCGTGACGGCAAACGGAGAAACGCAATGAGCAACGAACACCGTGTGGTGATCGTCGGCGCGGGACCGGCGGGCGTGCGCGCCGCCGAGACACTCGTTGCAGCGGGCGTCAAGCCCATCGTGCTGGATGAAAACGCCCGCTGGGGCGGGCAGATTTATCGTCAACCGCCCGAGAGCGGCGCGTTTCAGCGCTCGAAGAAAGCGCTCTATGGCTTTGAAGCGCACAAAGCCGACGCGCTACATACGACGATGGCCTCGCTGCTTCCGCATCTCGACTATCGCCCCGACACACTGGCCTGGGCTTGTGCACCAGGTCGCCTCGATACGTTGCACGCAGGACGCGAAATCAGCGTGCCGTTTTCGCATCTGATCATCGCAAGCGGCGCCACCGATCGCGTGCTGCCAGTGCCGGGCTGGACACTGCCAGGCGTCTATACGTTGGGCGCGGCACAGGTCGCTTTGAAGGCGCAAGGCTGTGCGATCGGCCAGCGCGTAGTGCTCGCAGGTACAGGACCGCTGCTCTATCTCGTGGCCTATCAGTACGTGAAAGCCGGTGCACAGGTGGTGGCCGTACTCGACACGAGTCCCCTATCGCAGCAGATTGCCGCGGCGCCAAAACTCGCGTGGCAACCTGCTACGTTCGCCAAAGGGCTGTACTACGTCGGCTGGCTAAAGATGCACGGCGTGCGGATCGAACGCGATGTGAACCTGATCGGCATTCGTGGCGACCAAGGCGTGAGTGCGATTGAATGGCGCTCTTCAACCGTTGGCTCGAAGACCGAAACCCTCGCATGCGACGCCGTCGGCATCAGCTTCGGCCTCAAGCCTGAAACCCAACTCGCCGATCTTGCCGGGTGCCGCTTCCGCTTCGATACGCACAACCGTTGCTGGCTACCCGAACTCGACCCGGCCGGCCGCAGCACCGTGCGAGGCATCTATCTGGCTGGCGACGGTGCGGGCATCGCGGGCGCCGACGCTGCCGAACTCGCCGGGCGTCGCACGGCATTGGCGCTACTCGACGACCTCGGCATCGCGCATCCACGTGGTCCCGGCATGCGCGACGCAGCGGCCCTCGACCGCAGCCTGCAACGTATCGCTGTGTTTCGCCAAGGTATCGAAGCGGCATTTGCACCACCGGCAAAATGCGCAGCCCAATGGCCCGACGACATGACCGTGTGCCGCTGCGAAGAAATCGATGCAGGCACCTTGCGGCGCTGCATCCGTGGTGGCGAAGCGAACGAGATCAATCGACTGAAAGCGCTCACGCGTGTCGGCATGGGCCGTTGCCAGGGACGCATGTGCGGCGAAGCGGCATTGACGCTGCTGGCGGAAGAAACCTGCAAACCACTCGAAGACGTAGGCCGCTTGCGTAGCCAGCCACCTGTCAAACCGATTCCGCTATCGCCCGCTATGTATGCCGACGATGTGACCGAGATTCCCGAAGAGGCGCGCGATGAGTGACACCCTGCACTACGACGTGGCGATTGCGGGCGGCGGACTGGTCGGCTCATCGGCAGCGTTGGCGCTCGCGCGGCGCGGCTTGCGCGTGGGCCTGTTCGAGCGGCGCTATTGCGGCGCGCAGGCAAGCGGCGTGAACTACGGCGGCGTGCGCGTCCAGGGGCGACCGGCCGAACAGATGCCGCTCGCCATGCGTGCACGGCGCATCTGGGACGGCTTGCCGGAGCTGATCGGCATCGACGGAGAATTCACCGTGTCAGGACATTTGCGGCTCGCGCGCAGCGAAGCCGATCTTGCCGCGCTCGAAGCATGGGCGGACATGGCGCGCGGCCACGGACTGCAAGCGCAGGTCATCAGCGGCGCCACGTTCCGGCAACGTTATCCGTGGCTGGGCGCGGCAGCCGTCGGCGGCTCGCTTTGTGCGACCGATGGCCATGCGAATCCGCGTCTGGTCTCACCCGCGTTCGCACGCGCTGCACGCGCCGCAGGCGCGGACGTGCGAGAGCAAACCGAACTGACCGATATCCATCACGACGGCACACGCTTCCAGTTGCGTGCCGGTGACACGCGCATCAGCGCCGACTGGCTGATCAATTCCGCCGGCGCATGGGCGAATACGGTTGCCGGGTACTTCGGCGAAACCGCACCGATGAAACCGATCTACCCGAACATGTGGGTCACCGAGCCGCTGCCGCATTTCATCACGCACAACCTCGGCGTGTACGGCGGCGGCATTTACGCACGGCAAGTGGCGCGTGGCAATTGCGTGATCGGCGGCGGGCGCGGACATGGCGACGGCGAATACGGTCAACCCTCGACGGAAACCACCCGCGCCGTGATGCGCGATGCGTGCGCCCTGCTGCCGCCGCTACGCGAGGCGCTGCTGATTCGCACATGGAGTGGCGTGGAAGGCGAGACGCCCGACAGCAATCCGATCATCGGTGCGAGCCGCACGGTACCGCGTTTGCTGCATGCATTCGGCTTTTCGGGCGGCGGGTTTTTGCTGGCGCCAGGGGTCGGCGAAATACTCGCGGATCTCGTGATCGACGGCGCCACGGCCACACCGCTCGACGCTTTTTCGATCAATCGCTTCGCTGCTGTTGCTGCGCCATCCGTCGCCTAGTTATCGCTTATTGCTTACCGCTTACCGCTTTGCTATCGCCCAGTCATCGCCTCGTTATCGCCTCGTTATCGATTAATGAAACTCAGGAGCCCCTCAATGAAACTGTTCAAGACGATCGCGGCGCTGGCCGCATTGTGCGCATTCGGTGCGGCCGCACCGGCATGGTCGGAGACCAAGACCATTTACATCGGCATGAACGGCGGTCCGATGGAAAAGGCCTATACGAGCCAGGTCCTGCCCGACTTCGAGAAAGCCAACAACGTCAAAGTGGTCGTGGTGCCCGGCACCTCGTCGGACATTCTCGCCAAGCTGCTCGCCAACAAGGCCAATCCGCAAATCCACGTGGTGTTTCTCGACGACGGCGTGATGGCGCGCGCGGTCAGCATGGGCGTGTGCAAGAAGCTCGACGATTCGCCGGTGCTCAAGGAGCTCTACCCGTTCGCGCGCATGAAGGACGATATGGGTGCGGGCGTGCAACTCGGCATGACCGGCATTGCGTACAACAAGAAGCTGTTTGCTGAAAAAGGCTGGGCGCCGCCGACTTCGTGGATGGACTTTGCCGATCCGAAGTACAAAGGCAAGGTGGTGTTCCAGTCCGCTTCGAGCAGCACCTTCGGCCTGCACGGCTTTCTGGCGATCAATCGCTTGATGGGCGGCAGCGAGCAGAACGTCGAACCGGGCTTCACGAAATGGGCCACGACAGTTGGCCCGAACGTGGTGGAGTACGTGCCGAACTCAGCGAAGATTTCCGAAATGGTCCAGACGGGCGAAGCGGGCCTGTTCCCGTTGACGCCGACTGCCGTCAGCGATCTGCAGGACAAGGGCATTCCGGTTGGTTATGTGAGTCCGAAGGAAGGTCCGGTGTTGCTGCTCGTCGATCTGTGCGTGGTCAACAACAACCCGGACCCGCAATTGGCGCAGAAGCTCGCGCAGTTCCTGCTGTCCGCGCCGGCTCAGACCAAGGCCGCCGAGGCCGGCAAGCAGATTCCGACCAATCGTCTCGCGAAGATGACGCCGCCGATGCAGCAAAGCCTGGGTAACGTCGACGATATGGTGAAGAAGCTGACCGTGGTGGATTGGGACACGATCAATGCGCACCGCGCGCAGTGGGATACGCGCTGGAACAGGCAGATCGAGCGTTAATCAGAAGATCACCGAAATCGCCACGCCCAGCCAGATTGACAGCACGCCGATAAGGAACATGTGCCGCGCAACCCGGATGCGGACGTCGCTGTTTTCCGGTTCAACGGGGCTCGTCGCCATCCAAGGCACGAGCCCGAGGCAGCCGAAGCCGATCATCGCAAACACGAAGACGAAGACGTCGGACACGTGCCATTTCGTCTGGTCGTACAAGCCCCAGTAGCCGAGAAAGACGATGCCGATCGAGAAGATCGTCGCCGAAGCGGCACTGAGCGCGGGTACGGATCCGGTTGGACTCGGCATGCTTCACCTCCGAAACGTTAGGCTGCTGTTGCCGTCCCCGTCGCCCGCGTTCCCGTCACTCAGGATGTACGGGCCTGCCTTGCTTCATACGTCTTTAGATGACTATAGGCGATACGCAGCAACGATAGGCCGTGCTCGCCCTTCTGCGCATCGCCGCCGCGCGAGATCAGATCGCCAAGAATGTGGTCCGCCTCAGTATGCGAGTGATTTTCGACGTCGCGCAACATCGAAGCTGTTAGCGGCGAAGGTGTAAAGAGTGTTTGGGTAGCTCGAGCGTCGAAGTCCGGGCCCATCGTAAAGCCCGTGTGCTCCGCGACGCCACGGCACTCGCCGAGCAGGTTTTCGATGATGCGCTTGCCATCCGGCGCAGCCAGAATATCGCCGACCGAACCGCGCATCAAGCACGTACTCGCCGCGAGTGTGGCCAGGAACACCCACTTTTCCCACATGCGCAGCAAGATGTTGTCGCTGACCACGGCATCGAAATTCGCGTCGGCCATCGCGTCCGCAATTGCCTCTACGCGCTCGGACGTGCCACCTTCCAGTTCACCGAAGGTGATCGCGTGCGTTTCGTTCAGATGCATGATGTGCTGCTCGGGGCTGAGCGTTGCGGCGATCACGCATTGGCCGCCCAGTACGCGTGACGCACCGAACTTTTCCTTGAGCACGTCGATATGGCGCATGCCGTTGAGCATCGGCAGAATCAGCGTGGATTCGCCGACCAGCGGTGCGAATGAATCAATCGCGTCGTCGAGACTGTAGGCTTTGCAACTGAGCAGCACCAGGTCGAACGGCTCCGCGGCGACACCGGCGAGTATCGTCTTGACGTCGCGCAAGGCGAGATTGCCGCGCGCGCTGTTGATGATGAGGCCGTCACGCGCAAGCTTTTCCGCGCGGCCGGGACGCACGAGGAAGGTCACGTCCTGTCCGGCCGCTGCGAGACGTCCGCCGAAGTAGCCGCCCACGGCGCCCGCCCCTACTACTAGAATTCGCATCTTTTGCCTCTTGATAGATTTGGGTCACGCGCGCCGGGTCGGTATGCCAAGGCCTCGAAAACCGCCTGCGCAGCACGTCTGCAGAAATGTAGCAAAGATTGACGATATGCATCGGCCACAATGGCGGGCCGGTTTGCTGCATTGCACAGCGCCTTCGATGTTTCCGCTTTATTCCTTACGTCAGATCAATCGCCGCGCCGCCAGGCGTTTGCTCGTGCCGGGTTACGTGAAGAGCGGCACTTGAAGAGGCGACGCCCCTACCAAACGGCGGCAGCTTCACAAGATCGCCCTACAACGTACCGCAGATAGTGCGCTCGTAAAGCGCGAGCATCCCGGGCACATCCACGCCCAGGCAGACCGTGCTGTCGGGCCGACTGTCCCAGTCCGGCGCGGGCACCGGCATCGTGGAAGGCTTCTGGATGGTTTGGCCCACGGCAATACCGTCCGTCAGCACCCGTACGGGACCACTGCGAGTCGTATAAAGATGCGGCGCCAGCACGTAAGTGACTGCCGACGAGTCGTGCACGTAAATGCCTTCAAGTTGCGCGCTTTGCTCATGAAAGGCTTCGTAGTGCCGCGACACGTCCCACACGAACTGCCCTGCTGCACCGCCGCGCTCGCGCAGCGACGCCAGATAATCCCGGCTCATGATGGTGCGCTGCGTAACGTCGAGCCCGACGATCACAACCGGCCACGGTGCGCCGAACACGATGTCGGCAGCATCGGGGTCGCCGAGGATGTTAGCTTCCGCCGCCGGCGTCACGTTGCCGAGCACGCCGTCCGTGCCGAACGCGCCGCCCATGATGACCACCTGTTTGACGAGCGGCGCGATCTGCGGATCGTCGGCCAGCGCCAATGCCAGGTTCGTGAGCGGGCCCACCGCGATCAACGTGACTTCGCCGGGATGAGCGCGCACCGTGTCGATAATGAAGCGGTATGCGGGGCGCGCGTCGAGCGCTGCTTCAGCATCGGTTTCGATCGCGATGTTGCCAAGCCCGTTGTCGCCGTGAATCCAGGCGAGCGGTTCGGGTGCCGCACGCTTGAGCGGTGCCGCGGCACCCTGCGCAACCGGCACGCCCGGCGCGAACCGCCCAGCCAGGAACCGCGCATTGCGCGTAGTGGTTTCGATCGTGGCGTTGCCGAATACGCTTGTCAGACCCAGCAATTCGATGTCCGGATGAAGCGCCTGAAAAACGAGCGCCATCGCATCGTCCACACCGGGATCGGTGTCGTAGATAACCTTGTGCTTACTCATAGATAAAACGCGTCCGGCAATTGTTCACGCGCAGTAGTGTCGCGGGTGGCGCCATGCAGATTGCCGAGCCGGATCGGCAATTCGGGGCCGCCCAGTTCGATGATCACCTGGCGGCACGCGCCACATGGAGCAATCGGTCCATCCGTATCGCCGATCACGGCGAGCGCGGCGAACTGGTCGCGCTGATAGCCCGCTGCGATCGCGCTGAAAAACGCCGTACGTTCAGCGCAATTGCACAATCCGTACGAGGCGTTCTCGACATTGCAGCCGTCGAATACGGTGCCGTCTTTGGTCAGGAGCGCAGCGCCGACCTTGAACTTCGAATAAGGCGCATAGGCCTTCTCTCGCGCGACACCCGCGCGTTCCAGCAGTTGTTCCATGTTCATGCAACGATCCTCAATTCGATTCAATTCAGCGTCAGGAACATGCCCGCAATCGTAGCGCTCATCAGGTTCGAGAGCGTCGCGGCGAGCACGACACGCAGGCCGTAGCGCGCGACTTCGGCGCGGCGTTCCGGTGCGACGGCGCTAAAGCCGCCCGTCAGCACCGCAATCGACGCAAAGTTCGCGAAGCCGCACAACGCAAACGACAGAATAGCAAGGGTTCGCGGATCGAGCGCCTGCAAGCCGGCCGCGCTTACGCTTGCGGCATCTTTCAGATACGGCGACAGCGACGCATATGCGACGAATTCATTGAGAATGATCTTCTGCCCGAGGAAATTGCCGGCGATTGCGGCTTCGCTCCACGGCACGCCGATCAGATACGCGAGCGGCGCGAACACCGTGCCGAGCACCGACTGCATCGACAGTTGCGGATCGCCGAACCAGCCGCCTATGCCGCCCACAATGCCGTTGAGCAATGCGATCAGGCTGACGAATGCGATCAGCATCGCGCCGACCATCACAGCGATTTTCAGGCCCACGGTCGCGCCGGAACTCGCGGCTTCAATCACATTTGCGGGGCGTTTTTCATCGAAGCTGAGGTCCTCGAGATGTACACGGCTCGGCTCGGTGGTCGGGTGAATGATCTTGGCGAACAGCAAGCCGCCAGGCACCGCCATGAACGACGCGGCGAGCAAATATTCAACCCGCACGCCAAGGCCCGCATAACCCGCCAGCACCGAGCCGGCAACCGCCGCCATGCCGCTCGACATCACCGCGAACAGTTCGGCGCCGGTCATGTCGCGCGTGAACGGTTTGACCACGGCAGGCATTTCGCTTTGGCCAAGAAAGATCGTGGTAACGGCTGAGAAGGATTCGAGCTTCGATACGCCGAGCAGTTTCTGGAATATCGTGCCGAGCACGATCACGATCCAGCGCATCACGCCGAGGTAGTACAGCACGGAAATGAGCGCGGTCACGAAGATGATGGCCGGCAACACCCGCACGGCGAAAACGAAGCCGCCGTCGCCGAAGACCTGGAACATCTTCGCCTGCACGAGGCCGCCGAACAGGAACTCGATGCCCGCGTTGCCATAGCCGAGTACGTGATTGACGCCGGACGCAGCGGCAGCCAGGACCGTCTTACCAAATGGGACGAAGAGAATGAAAGCGCCGATACCAATCTGCGCAAGCAGCGCCGCAATTACAGTCCGTAAGCGGATGGCGCGCCGGTTGGTTGAAAAGATGAAAGCGATGAGCAGCAGTACGGCAATACCGAGGATGTTTCGAGCGATCAGTGCCATGTCTCTTGGTGTTCTTGTGAAAGTGGCAATGATGCTAAACGAAACTGATGCTGGAGAAAAAACTTTCAACGTCGCGTAACGACTGTCTGCTGCACGGCGCAGCGCGATTGATGCACGTTGCATCTAAACGGCATCAAAACGGTCGCGGCGCGATCGCGGTTCGTGGCACCGCGACGCGCCGCAGCCACCGATCTCAAATCACTTCCAATGCCAGCGCAATCCCCTGCCCGCCGCCGATACACAACGTGACGATGCCGCGTTTCAGGCCGTCGCGGCGCATCGAATGAAGCAGGCGTGTCGTCAACACCGCACCGGTCGCACCGATCGGATGACCGTGCGCGATCGCGCCGCCCTGTACATTGATCAGTTCATCCGCGATGCCGAGTCTGCGCGCCACTGCGATCGGCACGGCAGCGAACGCTTCATTGATCTCGAAGCGTTCAACGTCATTGAGTTGCCAGCCCGCACGGGCCAGGGCCATTTGCACGGCCGGCACCGGACCGAGGCCGAACATACCCGGTTCGACGGCCGCGACGCCAAACGCCACCAGCCGCGCAAACGGCTCGATGCCACGCGACTCGGCGAACCCACGATCAGCGACCAGCATGGCTGCTGCGCCGCTGTTCAGGCCCGGCGCGTTGCCTGCGGTAATCGTGCCGTCCGGACGGAATGCCGGACGCAGTTTGGCGAGCGTTTCAACCGTGGTATCCGGGCGCGGCTGTTCATCGCTCGTGAATTGCTGCGGACCTTTGCGCCCCGGAATTTCGACGGCGACCAGTTCAGCGTCGAAATCGCCGCGCGCCTGCGCTTCGGCAAAACGCTGTTGCGAACGCGCGGCCCAACGGTCCTGCGTTTCGCGCGTGAGGTCGAACTGCGCGACGAGGTCCTCGGTATGCCAGCCCGAATGCTCGCCGGAAAACGCGTCGTTCAGGCCGTCGCGCAGCAGGCTGTCATGGATTTGCGCGTTGCCCATCCGGTAGCCCCAGCGGCCGCCGTCGAGCAGATACGGTGCGCGGTCCATGTTTTCCATGCCGCCGGCCACGGCTGCATCGCCGAGACCAAGCCAGATTTCCTGGGCCGCGGATGCAATCGCCTGCGCGCCCGAGCCGCACACACGATTGACCGTCAACGCAGGCACGGCCACCGGCACGCCGCCGCCAATCGACGCCTGACGCGCCGGATTCATCCGGTTGCCCGCCTGAATCACGTTGCCCAGCACCACCGAGGCCAACGCGGCCGGATCGAGACCGCTGCGCCGCAGCGTTTCACGCACCGCGACCGCGCCGAGTTCGGTTGCGGGTACTTCTTTCAACGATCCGCCGAATGCGCCGATCGGCGTTCTCACCGGATTGCAGATCACTACTTCACGCGTACTCATCATTCATCTCCAGTTGGACTACAACTTTCACCGTCACATCCACGCGCATCAATTCGCCGATGCGGCCGTGACCGTTTCGGGGACATCCCAGCCGCCGCCGAGCGAGCGGTACAGCGCGACCGCTGCGAGCGCATGCTCGCGTTTGGCCTGATTCAACGATTCGGCATCGCGCAGATACGCCTCCTGCGCGGTGAGCACATCGAGGAAGTCTGTCGCGCCGCCCTTGTAAAGCTCACTCGACAGACGCAGCGCGTGGTTCGAGGCATCCAGCGCGCCGCCCAGGCGTTGCACCTGCACCGCGCCGCTCACCAGGTCACTGCGGTTGTCTTCGATTTCCTTGAGCGCCTGCAGCATGGTTTGCTGCAGGCCGAGTTGCGACTCACGCATCCGGCTTTCGCTCGCATCGATATTCGCGGTGATGCGGCCAGCGTTGAAGATCGGACTCGTTGCGTTCAATGCCGCGCTGAAGAGGTTATCGGTCAGCGTCGGCAAGCCGAGGTACGACGAGGCCAGCAGACCATCGGCGAGATTGAGCCTGAACTGCGGATAGCGCTGCGCTTTGGACACGCCCACTTCCGCCGCGCGCTGCTCGACCGTGGCGTAAGCATTGCGTACGTCCGGGCGCTGCAACAGCGCTTCAGACGGCAGCACCTGCGGCACGCTTTGCGCGGGCACTGGAATGTCGCGTGCGTTAACGAGCAGCAAGCCGTCGACGCTCTCCGACGTACGCCCCGAATACACCGCGATCAGACTCAATTGATGCTGCACCGTCGACTGGATGCGCGGGATCTGCGCCTGCAAATCTTCCAACTGATTCTGTGCACGGGCGACGTCGAGTTGTGTCGACAATCCGTAATGCAAACGCTGCTGGGTGAGTTTCAGCGCGCGGGCGCGGATCTGTTCGTTGTCGCTGAGAATCTGCAATTGCGATTGCGCCCAGCGCAGATCGATATACGCCGCCGCTGTGTTCGCCGCGAGTGCCAGGCGCAGTTGATTCAGGGCGGCCTGCCGACCCGACACTTGCGCTTCGGCTGCGAGAACAGCGAGACGTTCGCCACCGAAAACGTCCGGCTGCCAGCTGGCCGTCACGCCGACGCCGGCCTGACGCACATAGCCCAGCGGTGGTGGCGTGTTCTGGCGAGAGTCCGATGCCGTCGCGCTAGCGTTCAACTCAGGCAGCAAGGCCGCGCGATTCTGCTTCGCGAGATCCTGCGCCTGCTTGACGCGTTCCACCGCGGCCTGCACGTCGAGATTGCCCGTCAGCACCGATTCCACCAGTTGATGCATGACAGGATCGCCAAATTGCGCCCACCATGTATTGGCGTTGATGCTGTCTTGAGGAGCATCGACATTCCACGCGGTCGGGGCGACGGTCTGAACCGTATGCTGCAGGTCCGCGTGCATTTCAGGCTGCACCGCGCATGCCGCCAGTGTCAGCAGTGCCGCACTCGCGAGTACTTTCATAACGATTGGTTTCATGCTGAGTTCCTCAATGAGCATCGGGCGGTGGCGCGGTATTGCCAAACGGGCGCGAGAACAGCACGCTCAGCAAACCGACGACGAAACAGAGCGACAGCGCAAAGAACGTATCGGAGAACGTGAGCACGAGCGCTTCGCGCATCAGCAGCCCATGCAACGCCCCGAGGCCCGCATTGGCCGCGTTCAACGCATCGCCGCCGACGGCCGCGAAGTGCGCGCTTTGCTGCTGCAAGATCGACTCGATCACCGGACGGCCCGCGCTCGCATGCTCGTCGAGCCGCTCGTAGTGGAGATTCAAACGGTCGTTGAGCATTGTGCTGCTCACGGCAATGCCAATCGCGCCGCCGAGATTGCGCATCAGATTGAAGAGACCGCTGGCGGATCGAAGCCTCGACATCGGCAATGAACCAAGCGCCATCGTGACGATGGGCGGAATGCAGAATTGCTGGCCAATGCCGCGCAACGCCTGCGGGATCAGCAATTCCTGCCAGCCCCACTGATTGGTCAGCGGCACATACAGATAACAGCCGACGCCGAACAGCACCAGGCCGAACACCAGCAACAGGCGCATATCGACGAAGCGCGCGACTATCGAATACGCGACCATCGCGACCAGTTGAAAACATCCCACTGACAGCAACGCCACGCCGATCTGCAACGAATCGAAGCCGCGCACACGCGACAGGAACACCGGCGTCAGGAACACCGCGCAGAAAATCCCGATCCCTGTGATGAAGGACAGCAGACTGCCAATGCCGAAGTTGCGGATTGCCAGTGCGCGCAAATCGACGATCGGCTCTTTTGCGGTGAACGCGTGCACGATGAACAGGAATCCGCAGATCGCCGCTACCCAGGTACACGTGAGGATCACGTCGTCGCCGAACCAGTTCTTGCGTGGCCCTTCTTCCAGCACGTATTCAAGGCAACCCAGAAAACCGGACATCAGCAGGATGCCGAGATAGTCGCCCTTTTTCAGCAGTGAGAGATCGACGTTGTCGAAGTGCACGTACTTCGGCACCAACAGCGTGACGGCGAGACCAGGCACGAGATTCAGATAGAACAGCCAGTGCCACGACCATTGCGAGGTGATCCAGCCGCCAATCACAGGGCCGACCGTCGGTGCGAGCGTGGCGAGCGCGCTGATGGTGGTGGACGCAATCAGGCGCTGCTTGCCGGGGAACAGCACGAATGCCGTCGTAAAGACGGTCGGAATCATCGCGGCGCCGAGCGCGCCCTGCAAGCCGCGAAACAGGATCATCGAGTTGATGTCCCATGCCAGGCCGCACAACATACTGGTGACCGTAAAGCCCAGCGCGGAGAACGCGAACACCCAGCGCGTCGAGAACACACGCGTGAGCCAGCCGGACATCGGGATCACGAGAATCTCCGCGATCAGGTACGCGGTCTGCACCCACGAGAGCTCGTCCTGGCTCGCGGACAAGCCGCCGCCGATATCCTTGAGCGAAGACGCCACGATCTGGATATCGAGTGTCGCCATGAAAAAACCGAGGCACATCAGCACGAACGCGAACACTTTGGTGCGCGTCGGCAGGTCGGCGGGATTGGCAAGGACCTGAGTCATGATCGTTTAACCGTGAGCAGCGTCGAGATGCACTTTCACCGTCGCCGACAGGCCTGGGCGCAATACGCCCTCCATGTCCTTCGGCACCTCGAGGCGCACGCGCACCGGCACCCGTTGCACGATTTTCGTAAAGTTGCCGGTCGCGTTTTCCGCCGGCAGCACGCTGAAGGTCGCGCCGGTCGCGGGTGCGAGACTCTCAACCACGCCGTGAATCCGTTTGCTCGATGCATCGAGATCGACGTCGACACCATCGCCAACGTGCATCTTCTTCAACTGATCTTCCTTGAAGTTGGCGTCGATCCACAGTCCGCTCGACGGCACCACGGTCAGCAGGGACACGCCAACGTTCGCCAGCAAGCCGACGCGCGCGGTGCGATTACCGACGTAGCCGTCGATCGGCGAACGGATCGTGGTGTACTCCACATTCAATGCCGCGACCCGTTGCGCCGCCTGCGCGGTGGCGATGCGCGCCTCTGCGTCGCCGATCTGCGCGTCGAGCACGGCGATCTGCCGTTGCGCCGCGATCAGGGCTGCGCTGCTGCGGTCGACCGCGGCATGCGCCTTGGTCAGATCGGCATCCGCGCGCTCCACGACCTGGTTCGATACCGCATCGTCCTTCACGAGTTCACGATAGCGCGCCTGATCGGCGGTGCTGCGCGTCAGCTCGGCGCCCGAGGCGCGAACTTCGGCGGCCTGCTCGTTGATGGTGGCAAGCTGCAGGGACTTCTTCGCCTGCAACTCGGTAACAGCCGCCTGTGCACTCTCCACTTCCGCACTGGCTTGCGCGAGACGAGCGTCGTAATCGCGTGCATCGAGCCGGATCAGCACCTGATTCGCATGGACGAACTGGTTGTCCCGCACCAGCACGTCCGTCACGAAACCGTTCACTTTCGGCGACATCACGGTCACATCACCGCCGACGTACGCGTCGTCGGTCGTTTCGACAAAACGGCCGACGAAGAACCAGTACGACGCCGCAAGCGCCAGCACCGCGAGCACGGTGATGACCGCGAGCAGCATCCACGGAATGCGCCGTGCCGGTTTGGCGGCGTTCGCCGCGCTGGGCGGAGCAATAGTCGAGGGTGTAGTGGACATGATGTCTGTATGTGTGTATGCACTCGTTAAGCTTGAAAAAAAGCGCGTTGTGCTGCGCCGGCTTGACCCGCTTCACGCGGGGCAGATTCAAACGGGGTCTTTTGTAATGGCGAACAACTCAGTACGCAGTGCCGCCGCGCGCTGCTCGCCGAAGCGATCTTCGAATTCGGCTTGCGCCGCATACCAATGCTTGCGCCCGGCTTGCAAACGTTCCTCGCCGGCCGCCGTCAGTGCGATCGACAACGCCCGCGCATCCGCCCCAAGCGTCTCGCTCGACACCAGCCCGTTGCGCCGCAGCGGCTGGATCGTGCGAACCAGCGTGGTGCGCTGCATGCGCATGGCTTCGGTCAGTTGCTTCATGGTCATCGGACCCACGCGCTTTAAGCGTCCCATCAGCGAAAACTGCGTGATGGTGAGGCCGACGTTCTCCAGGTGACGATCGTAAATCTGCGACACATAGCGTGCGGCCTGGCGGATCGCAAAGCAGTCGTCGTCGAAAAGCCCGTCCATCGCTACGCTTCCTTTTCGTGAGTGCGTATGCACATAATCAGGCGTAAAAAAGCTCGTCGAAACGAGCTCATACGCTTTGTTTATCCGGTGATGCCGAAGAGCTCGGAGCGCAGCGCCTTGGCACGTGCGTGGCCGAATTTTTCCTCGAATTCGTCCTGTGCGGCACGCCATGCGATTGCCGCCTGATCGAAGGTTGTTTCGCCCTTCTCCGTGAGACTGAACAGAAACGTGCGGCCGTCATGCTCCGCCGATTCGGCAACCACCAGTCCGTCACGCTGCAACGGTTTCATGGCGCGGACCAACGTGGTGCGCTCCATGACCATGGCGTCTGCGAGGTCCACCATCGGCAGGTTCGGTGTGCGCGCGAGCTTGGCGAGAATCGTGAACTGCGCAGCCGTCAGCCCTACTTCGCCGAGATGGCGCTCGTAGATTTGCGTGACGTGCCGGGCCGCCTGGCGCAGCGCGAAACAGTTGCATTCGTCGTAAGAGAGAGGACGGGTCATGTTGCGGAGTGTATATGTGCATACGCACTATGTCAAGGCCACTTTCGCTCAGACAGTACCTCGGAGGGTTCGACAGGCCGGTTTGCGGTCTGCTGCTGAAAGGGACGAATCAAGCATGAGCTACGATCCGGCGAACCATGCCGGCAAAGTGCATCCGTTCCTGTCGATCGGGGCGTTGGTGAAGTTAGGGCGGGCTAAAGCAACCGATACGCCAACCGCGCCGCCGCCCTCGCCGTGCGCTTGTCCTGATCGAGCGACGGGTTGTACTCCGCGATATCCGCCGCACGCAGCTTGCCCGAAGCACGCACGCGCTGCACCATCGCTTCGACTACCGACAAGGGCACGCCCAACGCGGCAGGTGCCGATACACCCGGCGCGGTAGCGGCCGGGAGCACGTCGAGATCGATAGTCAGGTAAACGTCGTCCGCCGAATCCAGCAATTGCTGAAGGTCGTCCAGACGCTGCGGCAATTGCGGTTCCTGCATATCGACGTCGAGCACGTAGCGCACGCCGAGCTCCTCTGCATGCGCGAACAGCGAAGCGGTGTTGCCCAGATCGCTGATGCCGAAGCAGGCGTAGTTGAACGGCACGCCGCGCTCGGTGCAGTCGTTCGCAATCTGATCGAATGGCGTGCCTGAATTAGCCGGCCGCTTCTGACGCAGATCGAAGTGGGCGTCGAAATTGATGATGAGTAGCTTGCGGGTTGTGGCGGCCACGGCCTCAGCTCGAGCCCCATCCACGCGATCCTGATGCAAGCGCAAACCGCTATACGTCCCCCACGCAACCTCGTGACCGCCTCCGAACACCAACGGCCGGCCGCCGCTCGCGAGCACGTCGCTCACCAGGTTCGCGAGTTCCGCCTGCGCGCCTTCGAGATCGCCGTCATCGCACACCACATCGCCCGCATCGGCGAGCGTCGTCATCGACGTCTTCGCCGGCAGACCGGCCAGCACACGGCGCAATTCCTTAGGCGCATGCGCCGCGCCAACACGTCCCTGATTGCGCCGCACGCCTTCGTCAGAACCAAAGCCGACGATCACCGTCGCATCGCTTTCAGCGAACGGCGCGGCGCGTAAAAAATCCTCACGCCACCGCGCGCCGCCGAACGGCACCACCTGATTGAAAATGCGCCGGGTGTCGCCCGGCTCACCCTCATCGGAACGGCCACTCCACACCTTGTCGTCGAACAGAACTCTCATGCGCGCGACAACACCGCCTGCAGGAAAGCCCGCGTGCGCGGCTGCGACGGCGCCGAGAAAATCTCAGCCGGCGGCCCCGCCTCGACAATCACGCCACCGTCCATCACCACCACCACGTCGGCGACTTCCTTCGCGAAACCCATTTCGTGCGTGACGACGACCATCGTCATGCCTTCGCTCGCGAGCAGCTTCATCACTTGCAGCACTTCGCCGACCAGCTCGGGATCGAGTGCGGAAGTCGGCTCGTCGAACAACATCACGCGCGGTTGCATCGCCAACGCGCGAGCAATGGCAACGCGCTGCTTCTGACCACCCGACAGGCTCGCCGGCATCACATGCGCCTTGTGAGCCAGACCGACTTTTTCCAGCAACGCGGTTGCAGCCGCTTCGGCTTCGGCCTTGCTGGCGCCACGCAACATCCGCGGACCGACCGTGATGTTATGCAGCACGGACAGATGCGGAAACAGATTGAACGACTGAAACACCATGCCCACTTCGGTACGCAGCGCATTCAGCGAGCGTTCCTTGAGCATCTCACCATGATCGACCAGCCGATGCCCGCAGATATCGATCGTGCCGCCTTCGGCCTGTTCAAGCCCGTTGCAGCACCGCAGGAACGTACTCTTGCCCGAGCCGCTCGGCCCGATCACGACCACCACCTGCTGCGGCTGAATGTCGAAGTCGATACCGTTGAGCACGGTATGCGAACCGAACGATTTGGTCAGCCCACGAATGCTGACGATAGGTTCATCTACTTTTACGGTGTTCATTGCACCATCCCTCCTGCACGCAAGCGGCGCTCCACGCGATGCAGCGCGTAATTCGTCACCTGCGTCAACACCAGATACACCAGCGCGATGGCCAGATACACTTCGAGCGAACGGTACGACACGCTGATGATCTTCTGGCCTTCATGCATCAGATCGTCGATCGTCAGCAGCGACACCAGCGCCGAGTTCTTGATCAAAGCGATGAACTCATTGCCGAGCGGCGGGATCATCCGCACGATCGCCTGCGGCAGAATGATTGCGCGCATGGCCTGCCCCGACGACATGCCGATCGAGCGTGCAGCTTCCATTTGCCCGCGATCCACCGACTGAATCGCACCGCGCACGATCTCCGAGACGTAAGCCGCCGAATACAGGCCAAGCCCCAGCATCCCGCACACGAAAGCCGGCAACAGAATGCCGAATTGCGGCAAGCCGAAGAACAGCAGGAAAAGTTGCACGAGCAACGGCGTGCCGCGGAAAAACGTGAGGTAGGCCGTACAGAAGGCGTAGACGATGCGCCGCTTCGGTGTGAGCCGGCCAATACCGATCAGCAGGCCCAGCACACAGCTCAGCGCGAGCGCGGCGGCGGTCACTTCGACCGTCACCAGCGCGCCGTGCATGATGTCCGGCCAGCCGGCAATCACCGGCGAAAAATCGAGTTCCATTGTGTCTGCTCAGCCGGTTATTGCGCGGTGGCGCCGAACCACTTCTTGACGATCGCCGCGTACGTGCCGTCGGCCTTGATCTTCGCCAGCGCCGTGTTGAATGCCGCCTTCAGTTGGGGTTCGTCCTTGCGCACGGCGATACCGTAGGCTTCGGTCGTCAGCGGCTTCTCGAGCACGCGGAAACCGCCGCGCGTCTTCACCAGCTGATAGGCGGCCGGCTTGCCGGTCACGGCTGCGTCAGCACGGCCAATACCCACCAGGTCGAACATTTCCTGATTCTTTTCGACTTCGACACGGTTGATTTGCGGGAAGTTGTCACGCAGGAAGTTGACTGACTTCGTGCCCACCTGGACCGAGACTTTCTTGCCGTTCAGGTCGGTCACCGACTTGATCGGCGAATCGCTTTTCACCAGCGCGACGAGGCCGCCCGCGTAGTACGAATCGGTGAAGTCGACCACTTTCGCGCGTTCATCGGTGATGTAGATAGCGGAGATCGCCGCGTCGAAACGATGTGCGATCAAGCCCGGAATCAGGCCTTTGAAGTCGATATCCGTCCATTGCACACGCTTGCCCATGGCTTTCGCGAGCGCATTCATCATGTCGACGTCGAAGCCGGTGCGCGCGCCGTTGTCGGTGTACTCCATCGGCGGGAAGGTCGCATCCGTGGCGACGTTCAGCACGTCCGGCGTCTGTGCGGACGCCGCGCCGGAAAAGCCGGAAAACGTCACCGCAAACGTGACGCATGCGAGGGACAACAGTCGATTCAGTTTCATGGGAGGGCTCCTTGTGGTTAGTTCAGTTCGTTCGGTATCCAGATCGAATACGGCCGCGAGCGGCCCTGCCCGATCAATCGGTTTGCATATGCTCGGAAATAGCGCGGGCCGTACGTAGCGTCCCGTCGATGAATTGGCTTTCGCGGCCGATGGCGCGCGTGGACGGCGCCATCAGCGTGATCGAGGCGCTGCTTCCGGCGCCGCGTCCGCTGCGATGAAATATCGGGGCGCTCACGCCCCACACGCCCGGATCGACTTCGCTGTCGCTGACGGCGTAGCCCTGAGCGCGAATCTGTTCGAGTTCGGCTTCGATTGCGGCGCGGCCGGCAGGGTCGTTGTCGAACAGGTTGTCGAGCACGTCGGTGCGCGCCTTGTCGGCCATGAACGCCAGCAGCGATTTCGCCGAAGCGCCGGCTTTCAGCGGCACGGCGCGGCCTTTCTCGAACGAGCAGCGCAACGAGTGCTGGCTGTCGACCATTTCCAGGCACATCACCTGATGCTTGACGGCGACCACCAGCCCGATGCTTTCCTGCGACGCGCGCGCCAGTTGCTGCATCTCCGTGCGGCTCGCTTCGACGAGCAGCGAATTCACATCGAAACCAAGGGCGAGTTGCAGGCTGATCGGACCCGGCGCGTAATGCCCCGCGTTTTCAGCGACGAAACCCCAGCGCTTGAGCAACGCGATTTGCCGGTACAGCGTGCTTTGCGCGAGACCGGTGACAGCGAGCAGATCCTTGACCGACATGGCCTTGCCATGACTGGCGAGTGCGGCCAGCACCAGCAGCACCCGTTCAGCTCCTGTCACACCCTGTTCCGCGTTCACGATGAAAACTATCCACAATGAATAACGGAATCAGAATGCCAGAACATTCTCGGATTTCAAAAATTGGATTCCCGCTGAATGGGAATGAAGAGAGAGGGTTTTCCCCGAAAGCGGGATAAATGAGCGTGCCGCAGCGGATGTGCGGCACGTATGGCGGATTTCGTCCAACCAGAAAGTGGCTTGCTGAAAGGGTAAAACGTGTAGAAGCAGCCGCTTAGAGCGCGAGCACCGTCACGCCGACCTCAACCCGATGCGCCCCGCCCCCAAGGATCATCCCGCGTAGCAAAGACACGTCGCTGTAATCGCGGCCGATCGCGAGCGTCACGTGATCCATATCGGCGAGCACGTCGTTGGTAGGATCAAGATCGATCCAGCCACTCTCCGGGCAATACACGGACACCCACGCATGCGAAGCATCCGCACCGATCAAGCGCGGCTGCCCAGGCGGCGGATCGTTGCGCAGATAACCGCTCACGTAGCGCGCCGGCAAACCCAGCGAGCGCAAACAGCCGATCATCACCTGCGCAAAGTCTTGGCATACCCCGCTCTTCAATTCGAAGGCGCGCTCGGCAGGCGTGTCGAACATCGTCGCCGAAGGTTTGTACGCGAAGTCCTTGTGAATCCGGTGCATCAGATCGATCGCCCCCGCCACGATCGGCATGCCGGGCGGAAAACTCGGCAGGGCATAAGCGCGCAACGACGGCCGCGGCACGATGTTCGGCGATGCAAAGCAGAACTCCACCTCAGGCCGGAACTCGCCGCCCACCCAAAACCGCAACTCGTCCGCGACGCACTCCCATTCCGGCGTTTCCTCGGGGTCGAGGTCGGTCCAGCGCGGCATGAGCGCCACCGTGGTTTCGCTGACGAGTTGCAAGCGCTCGTGCGGGGCGTCCAGCGCGAAGTACAGGACGTCGTTGCCGAATGCGTCCATCCGGCTGGTTTGATACGACGGTTCCGGTTCGATCTTTTCGCTGTGCGAGACCACGCGCTGCCACGCACAGGCGATCGGCCGGATCGTCGCGAGATGCTGGGCGGTCTCCACATACGTGGAGTAGTGGTAGGTCGTGCGATGGGAGACGGACAAGACCGTCGGCGCGTTCTTCATGACCACACCTGCGAAGCCACCGTACTGGCATGACTGAAATAGCGCGCGCTGATCTCATGCGCCGCCGCGCCGACATAGCCGCCAATCTGATCGCACACCGCAATCAGGTCGGCGTATGAATCGTTTTCGTCGATGGCGCACACCGATTCGAGCGCGGGCAAGGAAGCGGCGGGCGGCATCAATTCCGCAAACGGACGATGCCGCATGCTGCCCGCCGCCACGGCGATCTCGTCGAGCTTCTTGCGCAGGCGCTCATACACGCCATAGACGCCGCGCGGATTCGTGGGCTCGATCACCAGCAGATCGAGCAAGGCGGGCACTTCGAAACGGCCCGGATACAGCGAGCGATAGGTCAGCGTGCTGTCGAACAATTGCAGCAACAGATCAAATCCGGCTGGTGTAGAGAGTTGGCCCTTATCGGCGACCACCCGCAAAAACGACGTCATCGCCGACACGCGTTCGATGTGCCGCCCCACGAATAGCAGACGCCACGCTTCGTCGCGTGTCATGCGGTCGCCTTGCGCACCGCTGATCGCCGATAGTTGCACCGACAAACGTTCAAGCGCGTTCATCAGCGTCACGCGGTCATAACGATCGTAGCGTTCGCTGCGCTCGGCGCGACCGTTACCATTCGCGCCGCCCTGCGCTGAACCACTACCACCACCATTACCGTTGCCATTGCCCACCGCAGCCGGCATCAACGTCTGCAATGCATCGCGGAAGTCGTTGCGCGCCGCGAGAATCGTGCGCCAGTGATCGTTCGACAAACGCCCACGCACCTCGCCGTTCGAACGCGCTTGCCATGCGAGGTTCTGGCCAATGCTAGTGGGGCCAGTGCTCTCGCTCAGATTCGCGACCAACGCGCGTTCGAACACTTGCGGCGAATTCGGCGCAAACATATCGCCGGATTGCACGAGACCGCAATGCGTGGCGAGCTCGACCAGCGTGGGGAACATCGCGTCGGCGTCGTTGCCTTCCAGCGAACCAAGAATCAGGCGCAACAGCCGCACATTGTTTTCGGCACGTTCGCCATAGCGTCCGGCC
The DNA here is from genome assembly GCF_030464785.1 of Paraburkholderia sp. SEWSISQ10-3 4. Taxonomy (NCBI): domain Bacteria; kingdom Pseudomonadati; phylum Pseudomonadota; class Betaproteobacteria; order Burkholderiales; family Burkholderiaceae; genus Paraburkholderia; species Paraburkholderia sp. SEWSISQ10-3 4. The sequence continues at coordinate 57,343 of NZ_JALPRI010000027.1, read as the reverse complement.
CAGAACAGGTTTTCCGCCGCCCGGCTCGACACGGTGCGATGCTTGCGCGCGAGGTCGGCGGGTTGCATCGGCGAAGGCAGCAGCGTGAAGGTCGACGTCGGCTGGCTCGACAGCACCCACGTGTCGACGCTACTGCCGCCGTACTGCATCGACACCGTCGCCTGGCGCTCGGCGGCCATCCGCGTGAAGCCGCCTGGCATCACGTGCCAACCACCGTTGACGTCGGCAATCGCATAGACACGCAGGACCGACGGGCGGCGGCCGATGGTGCCGTCTTCGTAACGCGGCGTGCAGGAAAAGCGCTGTGCCTGCTGGATCGTATAGGTGTCCGGCATCGCTTCGATGCGCTCGCGCCATGTCGACAGCCGTTGCCTGCCCTGCTCGATTCCCGGTGGCGCATCGCGTGCTGCGACGGGCCACGTCGGTACGATGAACGCTTCCTCCAGACGCCCGAATGCGTGGACGCGGGCCGCCTTTTCGCCGCACCACCAGGTGGCCACGCTCGGCAGCACAAGGTCTTCGTCGAGTAAAACTTCGGCGATGCCCGGCAGAAAACCATGCAAGGCAGGCGATTCGACAAAACCCGAACCCGGCACGTTCGAGACGATCACATTGCCCGCGCGCATCACCTGCAACAGGCCCGGCACGCCGATACTCGAATCCGCGCGCAGTTCGACCGGATCGCAGAACGCATCGTCCAGACGGCGCAGCACGACGTGCACGCGCTCGAGACCGGCGAGCGTCTTCAGATACAGCATGTCGTCACGCACGGTCAGGTCTTTGCCTTCGACCAGCGTCACGCCGAGATAGCGCGCGAGAAACACGTGCTCGAAGTAGGTTTCGCTAAACGGTCCAGGCGTGAGCAGCGCGATATGGGGCAAACCATCGGCGCCCGAACTGTCGGGCGACATGGTGGCCTGGGCGGCCTGCGCGAGCGTCGCGATCAGCTGTGAATAGGTCGGCGCGAGGCGGCTCACGCGCATCGCACGGAACGGTTCGGCGAACAGCGTCGACACGATCAGCCGGTTTTCCAGCGCATACCCCAAACCGGATGGCGCCTCGGTGCGATGCGCCATGACGGTCCAGTTGCCGGCGGGCGTACGCGCCAGATCGACGGCGACCACCTGCAGATACTGCCCGCCAGGCGGCGTGAAGCCCTTCACGGAGCGCAGATAACCCGGATGCCCGAACACCAGCGCAGGCGGCAACTGCCCACGCTCGAGCAAGGTCTGCGGCCCGTAAATATCAGCGACGATGGCATTGAGCAGATGCGCGCGCTGCGTCACGCCACGCTCGATATGCGCCCACTCGGCCTCGCTAATCAGGAACGGCAGCAGGTCGAGCGCCCACGGCCGCGGCTCGCCGTTATCCGCGTAGACGTTGTAGCTGATGTCGTTGTCGCGGATCTGCTGCGCGACCGAGGCGCGGTGATCTTCCAATCGCGCGATGCCGTCTTCGCCGAGCCGCTCGAAGAATTGCCGCCACGGCTCGCGCAACACGCCCGAGGCATCGCGTAACTCGTCCCAATGTCCTTCGTAGGCCGGCAACAGCCGTAATAAGGACGAAGCGTCCGCGCGTGCCGCGGACGTTTCGAAAGGAAAAGTCGATTGAAAGGCCAAGGTCGTGTCGTTCTTAAAAGTATGCTGCCGCTTCAGTCTACCAGGTTACCAGTAGCGCAGGTCCAACGTAAACGGAAACTCGAGGCTGCGCTGCGGTACACCGACCGTAAGCGGCCCCGGCGTATGACCGGATGCGAAGAAGCGTGCGCGCCGCCGGCTTTCGGCCTCGTAGGCGTTGACCGGGAAGGTCTGATAGTTGCGCCCGCCCGGATGTGCGACATGATACTGGCATCCGCCGACCGAGCGGCCAGTCCATGTATCGACCAGGTCGAAAGTGAGCGGCGCATCCACACCGATGGTCGGATGCAGCGCCGACGGTTGCGCCCAGGCGCGAAAGCGCACGCCGGCCACATATTCGCTGACGCGGCCCGTCGGCTGAAGCGGCACCGGCACGCCGTTGACCGTCACCACATGGCGGTTGTCGTTCAAACCGAGCGCGCGCACTTCGAGCCTTTCCACGGACGAATCCACGTAACGCACCGTGCCGCCCGGCGAGCCCTCCTCACCCATCACGTGCCACGGTTCGAGCGCGTTGCGGATCGTCAGCGAGACGCCGTTCACCGTGGTCTCGCCGACCAGCGGGAAGCGGAATTCGAAGTGCGGCGCGAACCAGCTGCTCTCGAAGGCGAAGCCCGCCTGGTTGAGTTCGCCGAGTACGTCGTCGAAATCCATCTTGGCGAAGGTGCCGAGCAGGAAGCGGTCATGCAGCTCCGTGCCCCAACGTGTGAGCCGCTGCGTGTACGGCGTGTGCCAGAAGCGCGCCACCAACGCGCGCAGCAGCAACTGCTGGACGAGACTCATGCGTGCATGCGGCGGCATTTCGAAGCCGCGCAACTCGAGCAGGCCAAGGCGGCCAGTGGGACCATCGGGCGAATAGAGTTTGTCGATGCAGAACTCGGCGCGGTGCGTATTGCCCGTCACGTCGATCAGGATGTTGCGCAACGAGCGGTCGATCATCCACGCCGGCAGGTTCGCGCTGTCGCGTCCGCCGAGCAGATCAATCTGCCGCTGCAGCTCGCGGAACGCCACCTCCAACTCGTACACCTGGTCGTTGCGTGCCTCGTCGACGCGCGGCGCCTGGCTCGTCGGCCCGATAAAGAGCCCGGAAAACAGATACGACAGCGACGGATGGTTATGCCAATACGCGATCAGGCTGGCCAGCAGATCCGGACGGCGCAGGAACGGACTGTCAGCAGGCGTCGCGCCGCCGAGCACGAAGTGATTGCCGCCGCCGGTCCCCGTATGGCGGCCGTCGGTCATGAACTTCTCGCTGCTCAGATAGCTCTCGGCCGCGGACTGATACAGGTACTCCGTGTTGTCGACCAGTTGCTCCCAGCTCGAAGCCGGATGAATGTTCACCTCGATTACACCCGGGTCCGGCGTCACCTGCAGGACCTTCAGGCGCGCATCGCGCGGCGGCGGATAGCCTTCGAGCACCACCTGCATCTGCAATTCGGCGGCCGTCGCTTCGATCGCCGCGAGCAGGTCGAGATAGTCGTCGAGTTCGGTGAGCGGCGGCATGAACACATGCAACAGCGAGCGGCCGCTGCCGAACGCTTCGGTTTCCGCCTTCGGACCGGCAGCCCGTTTCGGGTCGCGTGCTTCGACGCAGATCGCCGTACGCAGCGTTTCCTTCGACGACTGCCCACGCTCCGGCGGCTGCTGGTCGCCTGACTGAGGCGCAAAGGCCACCACGCCACTGCCCGCCATGCCGCTCAACAGATCCGCCGCTGACGACGACAACGCCGCCGCACGCCGCGCATCGGCGGCGCTCAAGGTGCGCTGTTCGCCGTCGTATTGCATGCGCAATTGCGCGGCCGGACGCAACGGCACCGGTGGCGCAAACGGATCGTGCGCGTGCTGATACGGATAGTCGGTCTTCGACACCCACGGCAGCGAATCGAGCGGCAAGCGATAACCCATCGGCGAATCGCCGGGAATCAGGAACATGCGTTCGTCGCGGAAGAACCAGCGGCCGCTGACCCACTTCGGCGGCTCGTTCGGCACGTCGCGTTCGCGTGCGAGCGGCAGGACAAAACCGGTCGCGCCGCCCAGGCCCGCGTCGAACACACGCCGCAGGCGCACACGCTCCAGCTCGTCATCCAGACGCGCATCGAGCGGATCGACGTTGACCGGCAGACGGCGCTCGCGCCACAGGTAGTACCAGACGTCTTCGAAGCCGGGCTGGATGCAGTCCGTGTCGAGCGCTAGCTTGGTCGCCAGATGAGCGAGGAAACGCTGGGCGTCGGCGGCCGTGTAGGTGCCCGGCTCGCGTTCGTCGGCGAAGAGCGTGGGGTCTTGCCAGCACGGCTCACCGTCGGCGCGCCAGTAGAGCGACATCGCCCAGCGCGGCAACTGTTCGCCCGGATACCACTTGCCCTGGCCAATATGCAGAAAACCGTTTGCGCCGTAGCGCGAGCGCAGCTTGTCCATCAGCGCGACCGCGTAGCCGCGTTTGGTGGGGCCGAGGGCGTCGGTGTTCCATTCGGCGGCGTCGCGATCGCGCACCGACACGAAGGTCGGCTCGCCGCCCATCGTCAGGCGCACGTCCATCTCGGTCAGGCGCTGGTCGACCTGCTCGCCCATTTTAACGACGTCGCTCCACACTTCTTCGGTGAAGGGCTTGGTGACGCGCGGCGTCTCCAGGACCCGTTCGATCGACATGGTGTGCTCGAACTCGACTTCGGATTCGTCGACCGCGCCGGAGATCGGCGCCGCGCTGCCGGGTTCCGGCGTGCAGGCGACCGGAATATGGCCCTCCCCGGCCAGCAGGCCGGAGGTCGGGTCGAGGCCGATCCAGCCCGCGCCCGGCAGGTAGACCTCGCACCATGCGTGCAGGTCGGTGAAGTCGACTTCGGTGCCGCTCGGGCCGTCGATGGATTTGACGTCGGGCGCGAGTTGCAGCAGATAGCCGGAGACAAAGCGCGCCGCCAACCCCAGTTGCCGGAGCGTCTCGACCAGCAGCCAGCCCGAATCACGGCAGGAACCCGCGGCGCTGACCAGCGTTTCCTCGGGCGTCTGCACGCCCGGCTCCATGCGGATCAGGTAGCGGATCTCGCGTTGCAGCCGCTGATTCAGTCCGACGAGGAAGTCGGCGGTGACCATCGGCTTACGGTCAATACTCGCGACGAACTCGGCGAAGCGCGGCGTCATCGGCCGCTTGACGAGGTACGGGGCGAGCTCCAGCGCGAGGCCGGGCGCATACTCGAACGGAAACCGTTCCGCCGACGGTTCGAGAAAGAAATCGAACGGGTTGTAGACCGCCATCTCGGCGACCAGATCCACGGTCACCTTGAATTCGCGCGTCTTCTCGGGGAACACGAGGCGCGCCTGATAGTTGGCAAACGCGTCCTGCTGCCAGTTGATGAAGTGTTCAGCCGGTTCGACCCGCATCGAATAAGACAGGATGGGGGTCCGGCAATGCGGCGCAGGCCTGAGACGCACGACCTGGGGCGACAGCGCAACCAGCCTGTCGTAGCGGTAATGTGTGACATGATTCAACGCGACGCGAATGGACACACCGGACTCCTGGACAAGGGATGGCAGCCCGCCAAAAAGCAAGCTTCATGCCGTGGATCGAAAAACCGCGAGAACTGGCTGTACTGCCCGGATTACCGCCTGCTGCGAAGTTTGCCGCATCTGTCGACCGTCCGGTCGATCGATCAGCGCGCCTTTCCCTTACCTTTTCAGCAGCCGCGCACCAAAGCGGCGCAGCGCCGATGCACGATCATGCACGTAATGTGCGTTAAACCAGTGACGTCTGGCAAATGCGGCATGAAGATTGCGCGTTAGCTTCGCCCCAAGACTGCCACCCACCACCCAGGTTCGATCAATGAAAACCTTCCACTGCAATCGCTGCTCGCACCTTGTGTTCTATGAAAACGTTCGTTGCGAACGCTGCGAGGCATTGCTCGGATATGTGCCTGAACTGGCCGAAATCAGCGCTTTCGAAGACGCCGGTGAAGGCCGCTGGCGCAGCCTGCACCCGCGTGGCGAGGGTGCGCTGTTCCGGCAATGCCACAACTACGCAGTCGAAAATGTCTGCAACTGGATGATCCCCGCCGACTCGCCCGACACGCTGTGCCGCGCCTGCCAGCTCACGCGCACGATTCCGAATCTGAGCGCGCCGGACAACCGGCTCTACTGGTACCGGCTGGAAATGGCGAAGCGGCGTCTGCTGTACACGCTGGCCGCGCTCGGCCTCGACGTGCCCTCGCGCAAGGACGATCCCGAATCCGGCCTGGCATTCGAATTCCTCGAGGACGGCGGCGACGGTGAGCGCGTCATGACCGGCCACGACAACGGCCTGATCACGCTGAACATCGCCGAAGCCGAAGACGCCTACCGCGAAAAGGTGCGCAGCGCGATGGGCGAGCCCTACCGCACGCTGCTCGGGCACTTTCGCCACGAGACGGGCCACTACTACTTCAGCCAGCTGGTCGAGAACGACCCGCGCTGGCTCGAGCCCTACCGCAAGCTGTTCGGCGATGAGCGCGCCGACTACGGCGAAGCGCTGACGGCCTACTACCGCGACGGCGCGCCAAAAGACTGGCAGGGTTCGTATATCAGCGCCTATGCGACGATGCATCCCTGGGAAGATTGGGCCGAAACGTGGGCGCACTACATGCTGATCGTCGACGTGCTGGATACGTCGACCTCATATGGCCTCGCCTTGCTACCCGACGACCCGAGCGAGCCGACGCTGACCGACCGCACGCCCATCGAAGACGCGAGCTTCGAGAATCTGATGAAACGCTGGTTTCCGCTCACGTATGCGTTGAACAGCCTGAATCGCAGTCTCGGCATGCCCGACGGGTATCCGTTCACGCTGGCCTCGCCGGTCGTGGATAAGCTGCGATTCGTGCATCGGGTGATTGCGGCAGCCGGTGATAAAACGCAACCACGTGAAGCGGCGAAGCCGGCGCCGCTGTCTGCGCCACAACCCGTCGCTCAACCTATGATGTCGCAAGAGCCGGTGCAGGCGCCCGTCATGCAGACAATCGCGCCGTCAGCGCCGCCCTTGCAATCCGAACCCGCCGCCGTCAAAGCAGCACCCGCCAAGCGGGCCACACGCCGGCGTTAGTCCAGTCAGTCACACCCCCCGCACGTGGAACGCTTCGAGAATCTATAAAAAAACCCGCTGCAGGATCAACCGGCAGCGGGTTTTTTTCATCGGAGCCAAACCTGGCCGATCACTCAATACGCGACATAAGGCCCCGTACCGCCAGGCGTCGTCTGCTGCTCGACGGCGGCGTACACGTTACGCCCGTAGAAGAACGGCAGGCCCCAGTCGAAAATCGACGACGTTACAAAGGCCGGTCCCGCCAGCAGCGGCAACGCTGAATCGCCGCTATACGTCTGCGAGATCGTCGTGGCATTGCCGACGCTGAAGCTCACCGCGCTCGTCGTGCCGTTCACCCCCTGGATCATCGCGCTCAACGACTCGGTCGACGCCGGGCAGTAGTAGGCGCTATTGGGGCTCGCGCATGCCGGCATCACACTGGTCTGGAAGAACAGACCCGTCGAGCCGCTGTCCAGAATACTGCTCGAATACGTCGTGCCGTTCTGTACCGTCGTAAAGGTGCCGTTCGACGGACTCACGCCGATCACCTGCGCGCTGCCCAGCGCATTGTTGGTCTGCGTACCGATGCCGAACACCAGTTGCCCGCTGACCGACTGCGCGCCGCCCGACACCGTCGGCAAGCTCAACATCGAACCGTTGTTGTCGGTGGCGAAGTACGGAATCGGATTGGCGACTTGCAGCGCTTCAGCAAGCGGAATCGACGTGCAGGTCGTGCCGCTGCAGCCGTAATACGTGCCGGCCACTGCCTGTTGCACACAATTCGCGCCGCAGTCGTGCTTGAACACGCCGATGCCCAGAATGCCGTTGGCCTGCAACGTACCCGGCGTGTTGCGCGACGCGCCGACGCTCGCGCAATCCGACGGCACCGAAGCGTAGTTCGGGTCGATCACCTGGATCGGCAGCGAGGCCGCTTTTTCACCGGCGATCTGCAGGTCGGCGAGCTTCACCGAACCCCATGTGTAGCCGTCGAAGAACTGCATGCATTCGGCAACCAGATGGCCCGCGGCGTCCTTCTGTTGCGGCAGCGCCATCGAGGCGGGCAGTTGCGAGGCGAACACGCGCACGCCCCACGAACCGGTATCCACCAGGATGTGATCGATGGTTTGACACTGGCTGGTGCCGGGCGCACAAATCGTGATGCTGACGAACGGCATGTTCGGCACATTGCTCACGCCGGAGTCGACCGTTACGCGCACCGCGTTGGCGGCCACCACCTGCGGCGAAGGCGAGGTATTGGTGACGGTGGGACCAGCCGAAAGGCTCGTCGTGCCGGAACTCGATGAGGAGCTGGAACCGCCGGAGCCGCCGCCTCCACCGCCGCAGGCACTGACGAGCAACGCGAGCAGCGCCGCGCACAGGAGGGTAACGAACGAAGACGTATGACGCATGATTCGCTCCGTTATTGAATGACGCCGACATCGACGCCCGCAGGCACCGCTTGCGGCAGATAGGCGTAGCCGGCAAACGCGCGCAGGTGCCCGCCGGAGAACACCACCAGATCGCTGCCGGACACCGCGAGCGGCGTGCCACGCCGGGTTGCGGTAGCGGCGACGTACTGGTCGAACGACGCGCCCAGCATGGTTTTCAGATCCGGCAGCGTCGGGCCCTGCCACGCGACACCGAAGACGATGCCGTTGGGCGCGACGTACTCGCGCACCAGCGTGCCGGACGGCATCGTCACCAGGTGCACCGAGTACGCGCTTTGCGTAGTGACCGTATGAGCCACGGCGTGAAGGCTCGTCTGATCGCTGTCGACAGAACTGACGTTCTGGCCGAGCGTGGCGTGCGCGGCAAACGACAGCGCGCAGCCTGCCCCGAGCATTGCGCGAGCAATGCTTGTAGAAAGCATCGGTTTCAAGAGATTTCCTTCGAGGTGAAACGCTCGTGGCCAGCGGATGAGCCGATCACGAACGGGGAATCCAGGGGCGCACTCCTGACCGGCGGTGCCGGTTCTGCATTCACACCGGTTGGGTTGCGTGAATGCGTCTACGGAGTGGCTGCACGAAACTTTAGTGACCGCGCAAGGGCATGGCAATCGTTTGCGGGATGATTTAAACCTTCTGCTTGCTCGACGCCGTTTGAACCTGTTTGATATTTGAGGACAGGATCACCAAGGGACGTCGCTTGAGCGCAGATTTTGCCGACACGCCCTGTTTAAAGCGAACACACGCATTAAATAACGGGGCCACAGTAGAAAAATATTAATGCGTGTCGCATGTCACCAATAATGTAAGCGTCCGCTGAATAATTCGCGTCTGCAGACCTGTTTCATCTGATCATTGCGGCACATGCGGACTGCTTTTGTGTGAAGAGAAAATCGCGTACTTATGCGGTTCGAAGCGGCAAAAAAAATGCCGCGGATAACTTGATGGTCATCCGCGGCATCGGGTACTTCGCTGCTAGTTCATTGCGGCTTCAGCAAGCCGCGTCCGTTACTTTTTCTGCTGCTGTTGCAAGAGCGATTTAAGCTCCTGCACATTTTCTTCTACGCGTTTTGCGATCACCGCATACGACTCAGCCTGCGTCTGATACGCGGCTTGCGCCAACTGCTGCATGTCGGCGAGCGACTTATGCAGGCTTTGCTGGATCAGTTCAGCAGCTTTCGCCGGAGGCGCGGCGCCGCCGGCCGACAACTGCCCGGTGAGCGACTGCAATTCGCCCAACGTGGTGCGCAGCATCTCGGTCTGTTTCTGCGCAAGTGACTGCATACCCTGGAATGCGGTCTGATTCGCCTGAACCAGTGCTTCCACGTCCTTGCGTCGCGCTTCCATGATGGCGGGTACGTCGAAGCCGGGAAGCTTGAACTGCTCCAGCATTTTGGTGAAGTCGCCAAACGGATTGGTGGCGTCAGGTTGGCTCATGCGAAATCCTCCTTAACGGTTGAATACTCGCCCGCAGTGCCTCGCCGCGATGGGTTTCTCCGCATAGGCACCAGTGGCGTCGTGTGCGCCGCGTCTCCGGCAGAGGCGTGCTGCTTCTGGGGTCGGACGGCACATTGCGTCAATCATGCGCCATCCGGCCACATTGCGCCAGCGGGCACACCCTGGCGTTGGGCGTCTCTTTGCCGGAACGTTTGACGGTTTAGGCCACGAAGGATGCAAGGCCCTGTAAGTTACAAGATAGCTTCAGTAACCCGGCAAAACGGCATGTCGACTATCGTTTCCCATGTACCGGCGCACGTTGCGCCGGTACTGTCTCATTGGGAGCGACATCATGAAAAAAGGACTGCTGAGCGCGGCACTGGCCGCTGTTTTGACCGCGGCCGCCACTGGCGCGCTGGCACAGGAAGCGGCCGCACCGCCGCCCGCTTCAGCCCCCGCGCACGGCGAGCCGCATCACGGCGACGGGCCATCTTTCCCGCATGGGCCAATGGGTCCGGGTTTCGCGGTAGTCAACGATCTGGAACAGTTGCGCCGCCTGTATGCGATGAGCGGGCGTGAAGGCGAGATCGTCGCCGTGTATCACGAGGTGTTGAGCAAGACGCAAGATCCGATGCTGCGCCACTACGTGTACGACTCGCTGGCCCGCGAGCAGTTGAAGCCGGCCAATCCTGACCAGGCGATTGCGACGCTGCGCACCAGTCTGTCGGAGGATCTCGTTGCGACGAACAGGCAGCCGCATGGCATGCCGGTAGAGGTGCAACCGGCTGCTCAGCAATAAAGCGCGGACTCGATTATCACGCAGTCGAACGGCCGGTAATTCCAACCCAAAGCAAGGGACACGGCAATTCGTCCCGATAGAAAATCGGTTGGAAGCGCTTCCGTCGAAAAGCAGCGCAGCCGATCGGCGCGCTGCGTTAGCTGTCGCACATTGCCGCCTCACTGCCCACTTTTCATCTTCCCTCAGGTGATTAGGATGAGAGCACCGTAACGCTAGTGCCTGGTGAACAATGCGCTATCCGCTCAATATGGCCGTCGCCGCCGTTCTTCTTGTCTTCGTTCTTTGCTGCATCGTCAAACTTGCCTTGAGTTGACACTCTCCCGTCGCATTCACCCCATGCCAAACCTGCCCCACAGCCGCATGTTTCGCCGTGACATTGCGCGAAATAATTGTTGAATGGAGTTCGGGAAGTGACTCGCCCATACTTCGTTTCGCTGCCGGTGCGTACGAAAAAAGACGCATGAGATCAAGGGTGCTTTGCGTGAAAACGCGTGTGCGAATGCAACCCCGATGATCAACGATCCCACGGTTGCCCGATCATCGGAAGATGCATTCGAAGCTAACGGCACCGCGTGCCGACGACAGGATGAACATGTTCACTTCAGTGAGTTTCCTCAAAAAGAATGCCGCCCGTTTTGCATGCGTTGCGATGGTCTGCGGCAGCGCGCTCCTGACCGGTTGCGCCGGCGGCAGCATCAACAACGCGACCCAGACCAGCGCACAGCCGCAAGTGCGCCCGGACAATATCTATGTCTACACCTTCGACACCAATCCGGATCAGGTGAAACTGGACAACGGCGGCATGCTGAAGAAATTGAAGGCGCAACTCGACGGTTCGTCCGCCGCGGAAAAACAATCAGCCGATGCGGTCGCCGTGCGTGAGCAGGTGGCTAACGAAATCGTGCATCAATTGCAATCGATGGGGTTGCGCGCGATTCGTTCGGACATCCCCGCCCCGGCCGACCAGAACGTCCTGCTCGTGCAAGGCAGCTTCGACACGATCGACGCGGGCAATCGCCGCCGCCGCGTGCTGATTGGACTCGGCGCCGGCAAGAGCGAGGTAAGCAGCTCCGTGCAGATTCTCTACAAGCCGGCTGGCGGCACCGCGCGGCTGGTGCAAAGTTTCAATGCCACCGGCGACAGCGGCAAAGCACCTGGCATGGTCGAAACAGCCGGCGTGGGTGCAGCCGCCGGAAGCATCGCGACTTCGGCTGCTGTGGGCGGCAGCTTGCACGCTGTCTCCGAAACCAAGAAGGCTGGCGTTTCAGCGGACGCAAAACGCCTCGCCGACGCGGTGGCAAAACAGGTGGCGCAGATCGGTGTAAGCGGCGGCTGGCTCTCGACGGAGCACGTCAAAGGATAAGCAATCCGCAGCAGGCCTGAACGACAAAAAGCGCGTAGCAGAGTGAATGAAATTCACACCCTGCCACGCGCTTTTTACGCGCTTTTTACGTTTTCAGAGCCTTCGCTTAGCGCACGCGTCCTGCAACGTTCAGGCGACGGCGTAACGTTCGAGCCAATGCGCGTACGGCGCCGGCAGCGTCCACGAAGGACGTTCGATACCAAGCTTGCGCGCCGCATGGTACGGCCAGTGCGGATCGGCCAGATGCGCGCGGCCGACCATCACCAGGTCCAGTTGCTCGTTCTTGATGGAGCGGTCCGCCAGTTCCGGCGTATCGATGCCCCACGCGGACGAAACGGCGATACCGGCTTCGCGGCGCACACGCTCTGCGATCGGCGCGAGAAACGCCGGCGCCCATGGAATACGTGCGGCAGGCGTGGAGAAGCCCACGCTGACGCTCAGCATATCCAGCCCTTCGCGCTTGAAGTTCTTCGCCAGTTCGATCGACTCGGCGAGCGTTTCCTCGTCGCGTCCGTCGTACTCGATCACGCCGAAACGCGCCGTCAACGGCAGATGCTCAGGCCACACCTTGCGCACAGCGGCCAGGGTTTCCAGCAGGAAGCGGCTGCGGTTTTCGAGGTTGCCGCCGTACGCGTCATCGCGTTGATTGGAGTGCGTCGAGAAAAAGCTCTGGCCGAGGTAGCCGTGTGCGAAGTGCAGTTCGAGCCATTCAAAACCCGCATCAAGGGCCCGCTTAGCAGCGGCGACGAAGTCTTCGCGCACGCGGGCGATGTCGTCGAGCGTCATCGCTTTCGGTACTTTCGGCAGCCCGCCGCCGAAGGCGATCGCCGACGGCGCGATGGTCTGCCAGCCGCGGGAGTCACTTTCTGCGATGTGGTCGTCGCCTTCCCACGGACGGTTGGCGCTGGCTTTACGGCCCGCGTGGCCGATCTGGATGCCCGGCACGGCGCCCGCTGCCTTGATCGACGCAACGACCGGCGCGAAAGCCTGCGCCTGCTCGTCGGTCCAGATGCCCGCGCAGCCCGGCGTGATACGGCCCTCGGGCGACACCGCCGTCGCCTCGACGATCACCAGCCCCGCACCGCCGCGCGCCAGACCGGCGAGGTGGACGCGGTGCCAGTCGTTGATCAGGCCGTCTTCGGCGGTGTACTGGCACATCGGCGGAATGGCGATCCGGTTGCGCAAGGAAACGTCCTTGAGCTTGTAGGGCTGAAATAATGCTGACATCGGGCTAAACTCCTGTGAACATGCTTGTACGGTAGTTCGACAAACATCGAACTATGGAGTATGGCAGAAACCTTTATCATCTGCACAATGCGCACCTATACCCATCCTGCCGCCGAGGATTTCACGCTCGGACGGCTCTTTCATGCTCTTAGCGACCCCGTGCGCCTCGAGATCGTCCGTCAGCTTTCAACGGTCGACGAGGCCACCTGCGGCGACCTTGACGGCGGCCGCCCCAAGTCGAGCGTCTCCCATCACTTCCGGATCCTGCGTGAGGCGGGGCTGGTGCGCACGCGCGTTGCCGGCACCGTGCATCAGAATTCGCTGAGGCGTGACGAGTTGGATGCCCGCTTTCCGGGCTTGATGGAGGCGATCATCAAACAGATCGCTAATGAACCGGCGTTGAGCGAACCGGCTTGATGGCCGGTTGAAAATCGGCTGAAGATCGATACAAGCGCAACAAGCGCGGCGCTACGAGAACCACACCGCGAAGCGTGTGCCTGACATCAGACTGCTCACGGTCAAGCGCCATTCGTGAGCCGTCGCGATCTCCTTGCAGATCGCGAGACCGAGTCCGGCGCCGTCATGCCGTGCATCCGGCGCGCGCCAGAACCGCTTGAAGAGAAACGGCAGATACTCCTGCCTGATGCCCGGTCCTTCGTCCTGAACCTGCACCGAGACGGCATCGACGATCAGCACGACCGAGCTATGTGCCGGCGACGCATTGATCGCGTTCTCAACGATGTTCTTGAGCAGAATGAACAACGCGCTTCGATCCGCCCAGATCGACGGCGACGCGACCGTGGTTTCGAGCCGGAGCGTCACCTCCTTGCGGTCGGCCTTGCGCGCAAGATAAGCGACCACGTCCTGCACCACGTCGACGATATTCACCTCGCCGAAACTGAAATTCTGCGACTCGCTAACTTCGGCGAGATGCAACAGTTGCCGAACCTGACGCGCCATCAGATCGATTTCGCGAAACAGCAATTCCTTGTCGTTGATCCCTGGCTGCAGTTCGATCTGGCCGCGGATCAAGGTGAGCGGCGTCTGCAATTCATGCGCGGCTGACGCGAGAAACTGCTGCTGCACGGCGAAGCCGTTTTCGAGTCGGTCGAGCGCTTCATTGAAGGCATGGATCAACGGCTTGATTTCACTCGGAACGCCCTCGACGGAGAGCCGCGTCGTGAGGTTGCGCGGCGTAATCCGCGCAGCCGCGCGCGACGCCTCTCTGAGCGGCTTGAGCACCCGATGCACTGTAAATGGGAAAGTCAGGCCAAAAATGATCGTGGCCACGACAATGATCGTCTTGATGATCGCCGGCATCGGCCTGACCTTGGCGTCGATAAGCGCGTCGACGAAGCGCTCCGACGTTGCGGTCTGGGTATAGAAAACTGCCGGGCCGCGCACAACCCGCAGCGTCAGGACTTCGAATGGCTTCGCCCCTATCTCCGCCCGCCGAACATTGCCAACGGCCCTGGATAGATCACCCGCAATCCATGCTTCACTCCCCTGGGCACCTTCCGACGCCAGCAACACGTTGCCGCGTTCGTCGAGTACCCGGTACTTCAGTTCCGTCGGCGCAACCTCGAAAAGCCAGGCCTTCTGCGAAGGAAGCGCCACGGAAACCAGACGGCCGGCACCGTCGAACCGGAGTCCACTGGTAATCGCCGTGGCGCTTTCCATTTCCTCGTGCAACCCGAGCATCTGCTGAGGGAAGTGACTGAACGCATAGGTAGCGGCCGTCGCCAGCACGGTCAGGCTGATCGCGAGAGCAACAATGCTGGTCACCCAAAGCCGCGCGGACAAACTGCGAATCCAGTGTTTGAGCATGGTGAGCAATGGGCCGTTGATTTAGTGCTGCCCGGTGGAGCCGGCCGCAACCTGAAGCGCGAAGCCCGCGCCGCGAATATTGGCGAGCCGTGTCGTCGCGCCGAGCGTGGTCAGCTTTTTACGCAGGCGATGCAGCGTGACTTCGAGCGCATTGGGCGTGACGGCTTCGCCGAGTCCCCACGCGGCATGTTCGAGCGCCGCGTGCCGGACGGTGGCGCCCGCCGCCTTCACGAGGCACAGCACGATCTGCAACTCGGCAGGCGCCAGCAGAACAGACTGCGCGCCGCAGCGCATGGCGCGTTGCTGCGGATCGACCGTGACGTCTCCGAACGAAATCACCAGATCCGTCAGCGCCACCGGCCGGCGCATCAGCGTACGCACCCGCGCGACCAGTTCACTCATGGCGAAGGGCTTGGTCACGTAGTCGTCCGCACCGTTTTCCAATCCGTCGACGCGGTCATGCAGCGCGTCGCGCGCGGTCAGCATGAGCGAGGGCGTCATCTGCCCTGCCGTGCGCAACGTCCGCAGAAAAGTCAGGCCGTCGCCATCCGGCAACCCGCGATCGATGATGAGCACCGCATAGTCGGCACGGCTCACACCATAATGCGCCTCCGAAATGGTGCCGAACACATCGGTCTCGATGCCTGCAGCGGAAAGCGCCTGACGGATCATGCCGGCCAGGCGCTCGTGGTCTTCGATCAGTGCGACACGCGACATGCGGTGGTGCTCAGTTGAATTCGTAAAGGTAGCCGACCCTGGCTTGCGGAATATAGCGTTTGCCCACCAGCGGACTGTCGGTGATGCCGCTGCCCAGGTGCGCGACGCCGACGTCGAGAATCAGGATCTGATGACGCGTGAACTTGTAGTCGATACGCGTTCCGACCGAGATGTCGTAGGTCGCCTTGCCGGCATATTCCGGGCGCCCGGCGCGCGCTTCGGACGAGCGTACGCCGTAATAGTAATCGACATATTTGCTGCTCAACCAATCCACGCCGGCGTGCGGTTCGAACTCGAATTTGCCGTACTCGAAGGTCTTGCTGAAATCGATCGTGGCTTTCTGGCCCTTGTTGCCGCCCTCCAGAAAATCGCCCGAGAGTGTGCCGTATGCGGTGTGCCATGCAAGCGCCGGGCCGTACCAGAACGCGCCGTTGCGGTTCTGCATGCCGCTCAGGATCGGCGCATCCGACGCCTTGTAGCCGTCGCCGATGGCGTATTGTCCGCGCAAGGCGAGGCTCACGTTGCTCCACTTGCCGATCTTCAGATCGACAGCCGTCCCAAATGCATGCACCCATTTGTTGTCGAACGAAATCAGCGGAATCGGTGTGTATTTCGTGCCGTAGCCTTTGTAAGGCGCCTGCTCGATGCCCGCGCCCACGCCCAGACCCCAATGCGTCACGTTGGTGGAATTGTTCAGCACGGTGAAACCTGTGTCGTCCGCCGTGGGCGGCTCCGGACTCTGGCCGTCGGCCCAGGCCGTGCCCGAATACGCCCAGAATGATGCGAACGATGCGATAGCCAGTAACAGCCTGCGCTCACGGCGAAGAGTTTTTTTCACGTCGAGTCCTGAGTTGATGGATGAGGCGGCATCGACTCTAGAACCACTGGACTTACTCGTTACTTACTCGAAGCGGTGGGAACGGACGTATTGGCTTGCAGCACACGGGATAGGGAACGATCGCGGCAGCACATGCCTCAGAAATGCCCGCCGGCCGTAAGTATCAGGTAAGTCATGCGAGTTCAGCATCGAGACCGCTATCCGATTGCGGGATCTCACTCGATGAAACTCACCACTACGACCGCACTGCGCGCAAACGCCGTGCTCCTCTGCCTCTCGACGTGCGTCGCCATCATACCGAGCCTGACCCTTTCGGTGCTGTTCGGCCTGTTCGACGACAACCCGCCGTCGCTGCCCTACCACGGGGCCACGATCGCACTCGCACTGCTCGTCATGTTTTCGTTGCGATGGGGCGCACGCCGCGCGTTCGATGCGGCTTTAGCGGCACACCAGGTCAGATTGCTCGACGAGCCCGCCGACCAGGCATCGATCGACGCGTACTGCGCGCGTGCGTGGCTCGTCCAGTTACATGTGGAACTGCAGGGGCGTCACTGCATCGATTGATTGATCTGGGACTGCGCTGGGAGAGCGATGGCGCCGCGGCAGCCCTCAATCACTTACGCGCCGCCCTTCTCCATCGCACGCTGGTACGCGGGGCGCGCCTCGATGCGATCGACAAACGCAGTGATATTCGGGAACGCGTCGCGTCCGCAAAACTTGAGGCACGTTTGCGCGACGAACGAGAGCTGGATATCGACACCCGTCAATTCATCGCCCATCAGGTAATCGCGGCCGGCCAATTCCTGATTCAGAAAGCCGAGGTGATTCTGCAACTCACTTTCGATTCTCGGTTGCAACGGAGCCGCACCTTCGCCAAGACGCGCCGTGTACACCTTCAGCATCAGCGGCAGCATGGCCGAGCCTTCGGCATAGTGCAGAAACTGCGCGTAACGATCGTACTCGTCGGTTCCGTATGCAGGGGCGAGGCGGCCGTTGCCATGGCGGCGAATCAGATAGTCTACGATCGCACCCGACTCGAAAATCACTTTCTCGCCGTCGCGAACCACAGGGGCCTTGCCCAGCGGATGGATCGCCATCAGTTCCGGCGGAGCGAGACGGGTTTGCGGATTCCGCTGATATTGAACGAGCGTGTAGTCGAGGCCGAGTTCTTCCAGCAACCAGGTAATGCGGCGCGAACGGGATTCGTTGAGGTGATGGACTTCGATCATGGAGTGGGTTGTTGAGTCGGTGAGAGAAAGCGCGGACAACGCCTGCCGCGAAACCGTTCGACGATTCACGTGGGCAGGCATTGGAAGGATCTTGCGAACGGGCATCAGCGTGACACTGCACGGCATAAACTTGTGCGTCGATGCAGCAACACGCCTCTGCTCGTTAGAACCGCAACAGCACCTTGCCCTTGCGCGCGCTCTTCCCGCTCTCCGCTGCAGCTTGCGCCACGTTCTCGACGTTGAAGACGGCTTCCACCGGCAGCTTCAGTTCACCCGACGCAGCGAGCCTCAGCAATTCGCCGATCATTCGCGCTTTATCCGCCCCCGAAGTGACCTCGAAAATCTTGCTCGCCCAGAAACCCTTGACGGTCGCCTGTTTGAAGATCGCATCGCCGGAACTGAGGCGCATCGGTTCATTGGACATCGCACCGAACGACACCAGGGTGCCGTTTTCGCCAAGCAGACCGAAGATGTCACCGCTGGCGTCGCCGCCCACCGAATCGACACCCGCCATAATCGGTGCATCGCCGACGATCTCGCGAACCCGCTTCTTCCAGCCGTCGCTTTCGGTCGACACTGCATTGCCGATACCGACCTCGGCCAATTCCGCAATGCCCGCCTCACGCCTGACCAGATTGATCCCATTGATGCCACGCGCGTTGGCGAGCATCGCCAGAGTCTTACCGACCGCACCGTTCGCCGTGTTCTGGATGAACCACTGACCGGGTTCGAGGTGCAGATATTCGAGCAACATGACCGCGCTCAACGGCATGGCGATCAGTTGGCAACCTACTTCGTCGCTGATCGCGTCAGGCAGCGGGACCACCGCTGCCGCCGGGGCCAGAACGTAATCGGCCCAGCCCTCGTAGATGCCGGCCACCACCACGCGCTGACCGGGCTTCAGGTGTTCGACACCTTCGCCGATCGCGTCGATCACGCCGGCGACTTCCGTGCCGCCCACGGCCGGCAGTTTCGGCTTGTAGCCGTACTGACCGCGAATCGTCCAGAGGTCGTGATTGTGAATCGGCGACAAGGTCGATTTGATGCGCACCTGGCCCGCGCCAGGATTCGGCGTGGGACGTTCCGCGACCTGCAGTACCTCGGCGGGATTGCCGAAAGAGGAATAGATAACGCTACGCAAAGTCGATCTCCTGGAATGTGCAACGATGAGGGCTCCGTTCTGCGCGGAGTGAGGGGTTCTGCGAGTGCTTGTTTGGGTGCTTCTGCAAATGGTTTTCTGAGTGCTTCGGTTGATGCTGCTGTCCGAAGAACCTAATCAACATCACCGCCTCGGCCGCGGCCATGTCATGCCGCGCGCAGGACGCTCTGCGTGACCGCCATGGCTTGCGCCATCGCGCTTCCATCCTGGCGGAGCTTGGTGACGAGCGCCGCGCCGAGCCACATGTGGTACAGGAGTTCCGCCGCCTCCCGAGCCCGGATCTCCGGCGAAAGCGAGCCGTCTGCCTGGCCTTCTTCGATCACGGAAGCAAGACGCACCATCAGGCGGTCGACGCCGTCGCGCAGCACCACGCGCATCTCATCGGACAGGTCGCCGACTTCCGCGCTCAGCTTCACCACCAGACATTTTTCGTCGCCGTCCTGATCCAGTTGCTCCTGCTGCCAGGCAGCCCAGTAGCTCAGCAGCTTGTCACGACCGTTGACGCCCGGCCGACCGAACAGCTCGTCGAGACGCACCGCGTAGTCGGCAACGTATTGCTGCAGCAACTCGCTGCCGAACGATTCCTTCGAGCCGAAGTAGTGATAGAACGAGCCCTTCGGGATCTCGGCGGTTGTCAGGATCTCGTTCAGCCCGACCGCGACAAAGCCCTTGCGCGCGATCAGCGCGCGCCCGGCGTCGAGGATGTGGCGGCGAATGTGGGGATGGCTAGCTCTCATAGGAACCGGATTATGGCCTCAATTAGACCAGTCGTCTAGAGCGCAAATGTGTGACTCGTTCGTGTCCGCTTTGCGGGACGGACACACTGCTGTCATGGCCACGCCATAACAACGCGTCACGCTGGGCATGAGCTGTTCCGTCCTCACCCAGGAGACATGCCATGTTGACCGCCCGCGTTGGAATCGTATCGCAATCCGCCGCCGTACCTTACACCGATGTCGTCCGTGTCGCGCAGGCACTCAACCTGCAGATCAGCCGCGATCTCGCCCCGATCTGGAACGTGTCGGGCACGGTCGTCGCGCTCGAGTCCACTGACCATCTCGATCCAGGCGTCTGGCCGGTTTACGTAGTGGACGAGGTTCAAGCGGGGGCCGCCGGCTTTCACCTGACCGAACACAACCAGCCGTTCGCGGTTGTCCTGGCCGGCAATACGTGGTCGCTATCGGCGAGTCACGAGATACTTGAAATGCTGGTCGATCCGGGCGGCAACCGCCTCACCGCGGCCAATGCGGTGACGATCATCGACAACGAAGTGCAGGACGGTGACGGCAAGGTCGAATACCTGGTCGATATTTGCGATCCGCCCGAAGACGCAACCTGCGCCTATCTGATCGACGACGTGCTGGTCTCGGACTTCTACACGCCCAATTATTTCGACCCTGCCGGCACGTCGGGCGCACGCTACAGTTTCAGTGGCAAGATCACGCGACCCCGTCAGGTGCTGCCTAATGGCTATCTCACCTGGTTCAACCCGCAGAACAACAAGTTGCAGCAGGTCAGGCATTTCGGCGCGCCCGAAATTATCGATCTCGCATCCGGGCAACCCGGTGGCGGATCGCTGACGGGGGGACGGTCGTTGCGCAGCTTCGTCGACGGCCTCACACAGTTGCCCCAGCCGCTCTCACAATTGAACGCCAGCGCACCGGCGGTGGAACGGCGGGACGCGCGCCGCATGATATTTGCCAGTGCGTTGCCAACCGGCGCGGCTCTTTTCTCGGCAGCGCTCGCTCGCCTCAAGACGGACCCTGCCGACACCACCGTTTCTGCACGGGAAACCCCAGCGATCAACATCCGGACCATGCTCGACACGCACGCCGAGTCGTTCCGGCAAGAGGGCGTGCTGTCCGTGCGTAGCGGCTTGCAATGGGCGACGCCTGGGCGCGCTGTGATGCGTGCCATTGTCGTCACCGTGTCGGCGGACAAGCTTACAGCGCTACAAGCCGCGTTGCCGAAGCAGATCGACGGCGTACCCGTCGATGTACGCGCAGCCGACACCATGGAATCGATGCAGGCGCTAGATCCCTCGCGATATTACGCACTAGCTGAAGCCCGCCATGAACTGCGGCAACCCGATTTCGCTGACCAGGTGTTCTTCGATAGACAAGGCAACGCACTCGCGAGTCCGCCTGCGCCGCTCCAGGCGTTCGTCGCTGCCCGTGCGCGCAAGGTGGAGATTCCGTACACACCGGCGCCCGATGCGAATCTCGATGCGGTGACGGAGCAGGTCTCCCTGGTCCTGCACGTGAGTCCCGATGCCGGATGGGCGGAGCTATCGAATTTCATCGCCGGCGTTCGCGAAGAACTGGTGGTGGGAATGTACGACTTCACGTCCGAGCACATTCTTACCGCAGTCGAGTCCGCGTTTGCCGGGGACCAGAAGCTGACGCTCACGCTCGATCATCCCGCGAAGAATCCCACCGCCGACCAGACCGACGAGCAAACCCAGACCGATCTATCGAAAAAGCTCGGCGAACGCTTCGCCGGCACATGGGCGCTCACCAATGCCGACCCGAAGGCACCTGTCTGGATCTATCCAAACGCGTATCACATCAAGGTCGCTGTGCGCGAAGACGATACCTTCTGGCTCTCCTCGGGCAACTGGAACAACAGCAATCAGCCGGAGATCGATCTGTCGGACGTGGCAGCCGCGCGCAAGCTCGCCGAGAAAAGCGATCGCGACTGGCATGTGATTGTCACGAGCAAGGCGTTGGCCAGCACGTTCCGCGCATTCCTGCAGCACGACTATGCGGTCTCCCACGACGCGATAACTGATGCCAAGGCACAGGGGCTGGATATTCCGGGCGCCGGAAACGCCGCTCTCGACGTTCCGATCGAAGCGTTTGCAGCCGGCAAAGCCCCGCGCCAGTTCTTCGCGCCCAGAACGTTGAGCGATAGCGTACAAATCCAGCCTCTACTCACGCCCGATAACTATCAGCCGCATGTTCAAGCGCTCATCGAGTCCACCCAGCAGCGCTTCTACATGCAGACCCAATATATCCATCCGAGCGGACGCCCGGACGATGCACAACATGATGCATTGATTGCGGCGGTGAAGGCGCTCATCGACCGCAAACTCGACGTGCGTCTCATCACCAGTCAGTTTCAGAACGACGCATGGGTCGAAAAGCTGGTCGCGGCGGGCGTCCCGTCGTCGGTGCTGCGCCGGCAGGCGAACGTTCACAACAAGGGAATCGTGGTCGATGGAAATGTCGTCATGGTCAGCAGCCAGAACTGGTCGGCGGACGGCACGCTGCGCAATCGCGATGCGGGCCTGATCATTCATAGCGCCGATGCCGCGGCTTACTTCGAGCAGATTTTCCTGCACGACTGGAATTATCTGGCTTCGCCGGTGGGGAGCTGAGGAGACTGGCGACGCACGCCTATGCGGTTCTGGAAACCGGCTCTGTAAAACGGAGGCGGCACAACGTGCCAGGCGGATTCGGTGGGAAGCTGCTGGCGATTCGACGTAATTTGTCCGTCACCTACCAACAATTTGGCGATGGCATGATGATGCTTCGTACCCGCCCCTGCGGCTCGAGAACTTGCAGCCGGATGTGCTGCAGTCCGACACCGCCCGGGCGGGCACGCTTTCTTCTAAACCCTGCATCGGCAGGGTTTAGCCCTTCGCGGGACGCCCCGTCTTCACCGTCTCGAGCGACGACACCGCGGCCAGCAGGCGCTGCGGCGAAGCCGACTCCAGCATCATCAGGCCTGCTCGCAACAGCTCACTCTTCTTCACCGGCACGCCGGCGTTGAGACACTTCTGCTTGAGCGACGCGATCATGTCGTAGTCCGATTTCGGCATCGTGAAGCTGTCGCGCACGACTTTTTCTTTCTTCGGCTGCTTGGCTTTCTTGGCTTCCGGAGCGCTGACAGGCGCGGCTTCCGCAGTTGCGGAACGCTTCGGCTTGGCTGCTTTCCTGGTGGTTTGCGCCGCTTCGGCAGTGGCCGCGGGCTTGGTTTTGGTTGCTTTCTTCACGACCGGCTTTGCTTCCGCCGCTGCCAAGGACTTCGCTTTAGCCGCCTTCTTGACGACAGGGGCCGTTTCCGCAGTTGCCGAGCGCTTTGCTTTGGCCGGCTTCTTGACGGCGGGCTTCGCTTCCGCAGTCGCCGCGCGTTTCACTTTTTTCGCTGCTTTCTTGACGACCGGCGTTGCTTCCGCAGCGGCTGCGCGCTTCGCTTTGGATGCTTTTTCGACGGCAGGCGCCGCTTGCGCCGGCTGCTCCGCCGCGACTACCGGCTCGGCGCCATCTACTGCGTGCCTGGACGAACTCTTGGGGAAGTGGAACGCCTTCTTGGTGTGCTCTTTCGTAACGGGTGTTGTCATGTGGTCTCTCCGTGTTGATAACCGTATAAACAGTATATACCGTTTATTTTGCTATCGGACATGGAGCGCCATAGGCTGCCGGTTCGGCAATCGACTTGCATACGTTGGGAAATACCGCTGGTAACCGCGGCGTGGTGCTGTCATGCAACACGCCGCGATCAAGGCGGGGCGGCTTACTTCAGACGCGCTTGCAATTCGTTGGCAAGCTGTCTCGTTGCGGCCTTGGTCGGCGCGTCGTTGGCGAGCGCGTTGAGCAAGCCAAAGTCGTGGATCGTGCCGTTGTAGCGAACCGTCGTGACTTCGTCGCCCGCTGTATCGAGCTTGCGACCATAGGCCTCGCCTTCATCGCGCAGTACGTCGAATTGCGCGACCTGGATGAGCGCTGGCGGCAGACCCTTCAACTGCTCCACTGACGCGCGCAGCGGCGACGCGTAGATCTCATTGCGCTGCTTCGGATCCTTGGTGTACGCGTCCCAGAACCACTTCATCATCGGCCGGGTCAGGAAGTGACCTTCCGGATAGGCGTTGTACGAGCCGTCGCTGAAATTGTTGTCCGTCACGGGCCACATCAGGCCTTGAAAGCGGATTGCAGGGCCCTGCTTGTTCTTCGCCATCAGGGATAC
Organism: Paraburkholderia sp. SEWSISQ10-3 4; assembly: GCF_030464785.1. Classification (NCBI taxonomy): domain Bacteria; kingdom Pseudomonadati; phylum Pseudomonadota; class Betaproteobacteria; order Burkholderiales; family Burkholderiaceae; genus Paraburkholderia; species Paraburkholderia sp. SEWSISQ10-3 4. The sequence goes on along the minus strand of NZ_JALPRI010000027.1, from coordinate 33,653 downwards.
AACCGCGGCCATGTTGCCGCCGACGCTGTTGCCCACTACTGCAAGGCGGCTGCCGTCCACACCGATTTCATTGCCATGTTCCGCGACCCATTTGGTGGCCGCGTACGCCTGATTGATCGCTACCGGGTAACGCGCTTCGGGCGACGGCGTGTAATTGACAAACACCGCCACAGCCCCGGATTGCACGACGAGGTCGCGCACCAGCCTCTCGTGCGTCTGGAAGTCCCCAAGGATCCAACCGCCGCCGTGGAAGAACATGAACACCGGCAACGTGCCCGTTGCGCCTTGCGGCCGTACGATCGTGATCGGCACGCTGATGCCGTCCTGCTCGATGGTCTTGTTCGACACATCGATGCCGGAGAGGTCAACCTTGACGCTGTTCTGCGCGCCGACCAGCACCTGACGCGCCTGCGCCGGTGTCAACGTGTTGATTGCCGGTCCTGTGCCGCTGTTCAACGCATGCAGGAACTGGCTGGTCACCAGATCGGGCGAGGCGGGTGTTGCCGGGCTTGCGGCAACGGCGAGCGTCGCGCTGGTTGCAAGTACAGTGGCCAGCAGCAAAGGCTTGAGGGTCTTCATGATGTTTTCCAGGTTCGTGACGGTGAGAGGCTGAGGCTTAGACGATCGTCAGGGTGACGTCGATGTTGCCGCGGGTCGCGTTCGAGTACGGGCAAACGACGTGCGCCTTGTCGACCAGCGTTTGTGCCGCTTCGCGCGGCATGCCGGGCAGCGAGATCTTCAGTTCCACTTCAATGCCAAAGCCATTCGGGATCTGGCCGATGCCGACGCTGCCATCAATCGAGACGTCCGCGGGGATGGCGATCTTGTCGCGGGCCGCGACGAATTTCATCGCGCCGAGGAAACAGGCGCTATAGCCGGCCGCGAAGAGCTGTTCCGGATTGGCGCCCTCGCCGCCCGCACCGCCCAGTTCTTTCGGCGTGGTCAGCTTGAAATCGAGGTTGCCTGCAGGCACCACGGCGCGGCCATCGCGGCCACCGGTGGCATGAGCTTGGGCACGGTAGAGGACTTTTTCGAGTGACATGGTGAAGCTCCTTACAAGAGTGAGTGATTGGACTTGCTATCTACTACTAGATAGATTCATCCGCAAAAAATTAAACAGACAAACCAGGCTTTTCCTGGCTACGTCATATTCCCCGCTTTATTCCCCACTCATCTATCTACTTGAAGATAGATGAGTGGGCCAAACAAAGAGGCGGCGTACCGCCTCATACCTGATTACCTGACTACCGCGATGCGAGCTTCACTTCGCGATCCGCACCGTTGCCTCGACGTCTTCGAGCCGGGCCTTGGTGTGGAACAGACGGCTTGCGAGCACACTGCCCTGAAAAGCCGCGTACAACGCCCGCGCCGCGTTTTCCGGTTTGCCGTTCACCGCCAGCGTCCCTTCCTGCATGCCTTGCGCGAGAACCTTGGCGAGCCAGTTTTCGTTCGCTTTAAAAAACGCCTGCACGGCCTGGCGGATGTTGTCGGGCAGTGATTCGATGTCTGCAGCCAGCATGCCGCACAGGCAGATCTGATTGCCATCACCGAGAGTCCTGCCGAACAGCTTCGCGTACTTGCTCAGCTTTGTGTCCGCTGCCAATGAAGCGTTAATGCCATGGAGCGCGCCCAATACCTCGTTGCTGTACGCATTCACCGCCTCCAGAACCAGGTCCTCTTTCGACGGAAAGTAGTAATGGATGCTCGAGGTTTTTACGCCGACCAGACTGGACAGATCACGGTAACTGAACCCGTTGTAACCACGCAGCATGATGAGCGTGATTGCGTGGTCGAGGATCTGTTCGCGCACTGTCGTTGTCGGTTCCATGGACTGAACTTTATCTACTCGTAGATAGACTGTCAAGTGACTTCGCAATTTTTCAGTCGATGCGACGTGGTTATCAGACATGAAGGCAGAGCCGCTGTGGCATAGACTGTTTTCTGTCGCCGGCTCAACCGTTGCCTATCCTGCGAAGCACCGTGGGAGACAGAGCCCGCCACCGGCGCCGCCGGTGGCGTCGAAAACGGCATTCCGTCCATCCTTTGTTCCAGTTGGTCGACGAGATCTCATCATGGAATATATCGAAAGCCTACGCATTTTCCGGTCGGTGGTCGAACTGAAGAGTTTCACCCGCGCGGCGGATATTCATGGGCTGGCCCGGCCGGCAGTGTCGCGGGCAATCGCGGGGCTGGAAGAGAGGATCGGATGCCGGCTGTTAAACCGGACGACCCGGCAGGTCTCACTCACCGAAGCCGCGGAACGATTCTACGAAGGCTGCGTGCGTATCCTGGACGACCTGGATGTACTCGAAGCGGACGTGGCCAACCAGACACGCGAAGCGGGTGGTGTCTTACGCCTCGTCGCTCATACGACGGCGACGGTAAGCCGGCTGGTTCCCCTGATCGCCGGATTCAAGCGGGCCCATCCGAAGGTCACGCTCGACGTGACGCTGACTGAACGGCCCGTCGACCTGGTCGGCGACGGGTTCGACCTGGGCCTCATTCTTCCGTACATGCTGACGAGCGAAACGACAGTCGTGCGTCTGCTCGAACGCATTCCGGTTGTCATCGTCGCGACGCCGCAGTATCTGCAGGCGTCGTCAACGCCGGGAGATCCGTCGGAACTGGCCAGCCACCTTTTTGTGCCGATGTCGCCGTCCATTCGTCGCCCCGCCATCGGCTTCCGGCTTGGCGAGGACGAACTGAGCGTTCCGCTTCGTTTCGATGTTTCGTCGAACAGCCCCGCCTTCAACCTGGAAATGGTGCTGCAGGGTTTCGGAATCGGTGTCGTGCCGGCAGCCCTTGTAGAGAACGAATTGGCCTCGGGAAAGCTCGTCCAGTTGCTCACCGGTTCGCAGCTTGTCGACGACAGCGTCGAAATCCAGCTCGCTTATAGCAACCGGACCCTGCTGCCTGCCAAAGTGCGTGCGTTTATTGACTATGCGGCTGCCTTCTTCGAAACGCTGGCGACATCGCGCTAATTCAGCGCCGACGAAAACAACCGGCGAAGCGCGCCGGAAGAATAAAAGGGCGGGATGAGTCGATTGGTGCACGAAACGACAACAAACTGATAATCCGGCCAGCATCGCTTCCCGACGGGGGCCGCATTACTCTGTGCGTATGCACTCAAACGATCTTCCGGACGACGACTGCTTTGCTCTTCGTCAAGCCTCCCGACATATTTCGAAGCTTTACGAGCGTCATTTGTCTGAGGCCGGCATCACGCCCACGCAGTTCAGCGTCCTCAGAACACTGAGTCGTTGTACGAATCTGACGATGGCCGAGTTGGCCAAAGCGATGGTGATGGACAGAACGACGCTCGTTCGAGCGCTTAAACCCCTGCTCCGGCGCGGCCTCGTGCTTGCTCCTGCCGAACCGCAAAGCAATCGGCGGCTGCGAGTCGTACTCACCCGAAGAGGGTTGACGAAGCTCGACGAAGCGGCCGCTCATTGGGCAACAGCGCAGGCCAGTTTCGAACGTAGTTTTGGCCAGCAACAGGCAGCGCATCTGCGAAGTGAACTGTTTCGCATGACGAGCTACCTGTCCGAAAGATAACCACAACGCAACAGACTTATTCACCTCGTAGATCGATACGCAAATATTTGAACGCTATTGTGTGCATATGCACTTCAAGCAATGCAAAGCCAAACAACCCAGATCAGCCAAAGGAAAACGGAAACCATCATGAACCACGACCGACCCCAGCTCCGAACGAGCGCATGGGCTGCCACGATAGCCTCGGCGGTGGCGGCGCTTGGCCTCGCCGGATGCGTCAACTACGCCGGCATCAAGAGCGACAAGCAGATTGCCCCGCCCACCCAGTATGAAACGAAGGAGAGCTTGCCTGCCGAGGGCGGACAGTGGCCTGCAATGGATTGGGCCAAGCAGTTCGGCGATGCGCAGTTGCCCAGGCTGATCGACGAGGCACTGGCCGGCAATCCAACGATCGATCAGGCACGTGCACGCATTGAGAAAGCCTCTGCCTCAGTCGGCACGGCCCATTCCGCACTCTATCCAAACGTGACGGGAAGCTATTCATGGACGCGCGAGCGCTATAGCGACAATGGGTCCGCTCCACCGCCGGTCAACGGCACCTGGCAGAGCGAGAACAACGTGCTCGCCAGTGCTTCGTTTGATCTCGACCTGTGGGGCAAGAATCGCGAACGGCTTCGTCAGTCTGTCTCGCAGGAGAAGGTCGCCGAAGCCGAAGCCGAGCAGGTGCGCATCTCTTTGGCCGCGTCGGTGGCCAGCACCTACAACCATCTTGCGCAGCTCTATGCGTTGCGTGATATCGAGGCTCGCGAAGTGAAGAATCGCGAGGATATCGGCCGAATCATGGATGGGCGCGTGGGTGCGGGGCTCGACACCAACGTTGAGCGGCAGACCGCAAACGGCGAAACCGCAACGAGCCGCTCCAGCGTCAGTGACCTCGATGGACAGATCACAACCGTCCGCTACCAATTGGGTGCCCTGCTCGGCGAAGGACCGGATGGCGGCCTCAAGATCGCCAACCCATCGCTTGGAGAGGGCGCCAGCGTCGCGCTTCCCGACAACCTGCCCGCCGACCTGATTTCGCGGCGCCCGGACATCGTTGCGACCTATTGGCAGGTGGATGGAGCAATCCACGATGTAAAGGAAAAAAAGGCCGAGTTCTTTCCGGACGTCAATCTTTCCGCATCAGCTGCACTGGACGCGTTTGGCTGGGGGCGATTCCTGACGGCTGGAAGCGGCCAACTTCAGGCAGGACCCGCGATTCATCTTCCTATCTTCGACGCTGGTGCGCTGCGCGCCCAACTGAAGGGCCGCTACGCGGACTTCGATTACGACGTCGCGACGTACAACCAGACGTTGATCAGCGCTTTATCCGATGTTGCCACGCAGGTCACGCAGATCCACTCGGCCGACCGTCAACTGGTCGATGCGCAGCAGGCCCTGGATGCACAGACCAAAGCCTACCAACTGGCGCTCGTTCGATACAAGGCTGGCTTGAATCAGCAACTGCAGGTACTGAACGCCGACGACAACCGGCTCGCAGCCGAAACAGCTGTCGTGAACCTCGAAATGAATCGCCGCGGCATGCAAATCGGGCTGATCAAGGCACTAGGCGGCGGATTCGATGCTTCGCAGGCTGGCCTTGCCGCAGACACGGAGACACCGATTCCTGCGCCGTCCGGCAGCACGGCAACTCACTGAACGACCAGATCGGCACTCGGGCGTATCGGCCTGAGCGCGACCATCAAACTTTATTGGAGCTACCCATGAACGCACCTCAGTCATCGTCGGATAAAGAGCCGGAAAAGAAGCCCGGCAAACGCAAACTCCTGCTCTCGCTGCTTGCCGCTTCGCTCGCGATCGCAGGCGCTGCGTATGGCGCTTTCTATTTCGTCGAAGCCCGTCACCACGTGGACACGGACGACGCCTACGTCAACGGCAACGTCGTGCAAATTACGCCGCAGGTCACGGGAACCGTCATCGGGGTCAATGCGGATAACACGCAAATCGTCAGGAAGGGCGAACCGATCGTCCAGATCGATCCCGCGGACGCCAGGATTGCGTTGCAACAGGCCGAGGCGAATCTGGGCCAAACCGTTCGCAGAGTGCATGGCCTGTATGCCGACGACGACAGATACCGCGCCGATATCGCTGAACGCCAATCGGATCTTTCGAAAGCGCAGGACGATCTGAAGCGCCGGCTTGCCACTGGCATGACGGGGGCGGTGTCGGACGAGGAAATCTCACACGCACGTGACGCGGTCCGCTCGGCTCAGGCCTCGCTTGAAGCAGCCCGGCAGCAGCTTGGCGCCAATCGCGCGCTGACGGCCAACACGTCGGTCGAGAAGCATCCGGACGTACTGGCAAGCGCCGCCCACGTTCGCGACGCCTACCTGGCTTATGCGCGCACCACGTTGCCGGCCCCCGTGACCGGATATATCGCACAGCGCTCGGTTCAGGTCGGGCAGCGCGTGTCACCCGGCGCAGCGCTGATGTCGGTAGTGCCGCTGGAACAGGTCTGGGTCGATGCGAACTTCAAGGAATGGCAGCTTCGTCACATCCGGGTTGGCCAGCCTGTTGAGCTGACAGCCGATGTCTACGGCTCCTCCGTCGTTTATCACGGCAAGGTGGCGGGCTTTACGCCGGGCACCGGATCGGCACTGGCGCTGTTGCCTGCGCAGAATGCGACCGGTAACTGGATCAAGGTCGTGCAGCGGCTCCCGGTACGCATCGAGATTCCGCCTGCGGAACTGGAAAAGCATCCGCTGCGTGTGGGTCTTTCTATGAACGTGGATGTCAACGTCAAGGACCCTGCCGGCGCCCAACTCGGTACGCAGTCTACGTCCGCCTATAAGACCGACGTTTTCGCGAAGTACGGCGACGAGGCCGATGCCGCGATCGCACGAATCATCGCCGAAAACGAATGACCGCCGCTCATTGGACCGCGGCACGTGAAAGATGCCGCGCCTTTCTCGCCAGACACAGGACAGCCGTATCACCATGACCACCAACCATCCCAATCACCCGCCGCTGACCGGGGCGACACTCGCTCTGGGTTCCCTGAGCGTTGGTCTCGCGGGCTTCATGACCGTGCTCGATTCGTCGATCGCCAACGTCGCCATTCCAACCATTTCCGGCAACCTCGGCGTATCAGTCGACGAAGGCACGTGGGTCATCACCGTCTTTGCCGCTGCGAATGCAATCGCGATTCCCTTGACTGGCTGGCTGACGCAGAGGCTGGGGCAGGTCCGGCTGTTCGTCGGCTCGATACTGCTGTTCGTGTTCGCATCCTGGCTGTGTGGCATCGCGCCAACCTTGCCGATCCTGCTTCTTGCGCGTGTGTTGCAGGGCGCCGTGGCCGGACCGCTGATTCCAATGTCCCAGGCACTGCTGCTCAGTTCGTGGCCGAAAGCGAAATCTTCACTGGCACTTTCGCTATTCTCAATGATTGTGGTGACCGGGCCGATTGTGGGTCCGGCACTTGGCGGGTGGGTCACGGACAGCTACAGCTGGTCATGGATCTTCTATATCAACATCCCGGTCGGCCTATTCGCTGCCGCGATGGTCTGGCTTCTCTATCGCAAGCGCGATACGCCGGCCAGAAAGCTGCCGATCGACGTTGTCGGGCTGGTGCTGCTGATCGTCTGGGTCGCGTCGCTTCAGGTGATGCTGGACAAGGGCAAAGATCTCGACTGGTTCTCTTCGAACACAATCATCGTTCTGACTATCGTTGCCGCGGTGGGCCTTGCGCTTTTCATTGTCTGGGAGCTAACGGAGAAAAACCCGATCGTCGACCTTACCCTCTTCAAGCAGCGCAACTTTCTTGGAGGCACGGTTTCGATTGCTGTCGCGTATGGCATCTTCTTCGGCACGCTGGTGTTGCTTCCGCAGTGGATGCAGGAGTACCTGGGTTACCGGGCAGTCGATGCGGGACTCGCAACGGCGCCGCTGGGCATTTTCGCGGTGATCGGTGCACCGATCATGGGTAAGATCCTGCCGCGCTCCGATGCGCGCATCATCGGCACATTCGCGTTCATTGGCTTCGCGATCGTCTACTACATGCGCTCGTATTTCTATACGGATCTCAGCGAGGGGTACATCATTCTGCCGACCCTCCTGCAGGGTATTCCGATGGCACTGTTCTTCGCGCCGCTGACCGTGATCATCCTGTCAGGGCAACCGCCCGAAAAAGTGCCAGCCGCTGCCGGCCTGTCCACCTTCGGACGCATGTTCTTTGGCGGCATCGGCACATCGATCGCGGGCGTCGTGTGGAACAACCGGACGATCATGCACCATGAAATCCTGACGCAGCAGTCGAGTCCGACCAACCCGATATTCAATGCGCAAATGAACACCTACCACTCAGCGCTTGGCCTGAGCCAGCAAGCGTCGTATGCGCTGTTCGACCATACGGTGCAGTCGCAGGCGGCCATGTTAGGGCTGAATGACGTGTTCTACGGAGCCGCGCTCATCATGATCATCATTATTCCGCTCATCTGGATCACGAAGCCAGGCAAGGCGGGCGGTTCGAGCGACGCGGCCGCGGCTGCGCATTGAAAGACGGCTGGGTACCGTCGTCCGTACCGGGCACCATCCCACAAACCGTATAGGTACTGTACCGGCGTGGTTCGCTAGAATGCTCCGAGGGTCTTATCGACCAACCTCGGAGCCACCCATGTCCATGTCCTACCTCAGTCTCAGCGCGCTCCCCGCCGGCATTCTGTTCGCGCTCGTCACCACGATCACGCCCGGTCCGAACAACACGATGTTGCTCGCCTCGGGCGTCAACTTCGGCTTTCGCCGCACGCTGCCGCATCTTTCGGGGATCAGCGCCGGGGTCGTGCTGTTGATGCTGTCGGTTGGGATTGGTCTGGGCGAAGCCTTCGTACACTTCCCCGTGCTGTACACGGTGCTCGAAGTCGCGAGCGTCGCGTACCTGTTGTATCTCGCGTGGAAAATCGGCACGTCGGGCGAGTTGAAGGTCAAGAAAGGCGAGCGCCGGCCCATGAAGTTTCACGAAGCCATTGCGTTTCAGTGGGTCAACCCGAAAGCGTGGATGATGGTGCTGACCGCCGCCACCACGATCCACCTTAGCGAGAGCGCCAGCGTGAATGCCATCGCGATGGCGGTGATCTTCTACGTGATCGGCTTTCCGTGCATCTGCCTGTGGGCGGGCTTCGGCACCGCGATGCGCAAAGTGCTGTCGGACCCGAAGCGGCTGCGCATCTTCAATGTGGCGATGGCGCTGCTGCTGGTGCTCTCGCTGTATCCGATCGCGCTCAAGCTGCTAGGCCAGTCCGTTTAAGATCGAGCCCGGCTAGATCGCACCCTGCCCGACTCGCTCGATGAAGCGCCACAACGCGTCGTCGGTCGAGTACGGCGCGTTGAAGCGGAACCACGCGCTCGGGGCGTCGTCGGGACGGAAATAGGAGCCAGGCGCGAGCCAGATGCCATGCTGGAGCGCGGCGGTCGCCACCTCGCCCGCACGCTCCGCTTCGATCGGCAGGCGAGCCCACAGGAACAGACCGGCTCGCGGCCGGTGAAACAGTTCCAGGCCGAGCGAATCGAGCCTCTCTTCGACGGTCGTATGCGCGAGCTTGAGCCGCTCGTTCACGGCTTCCACGTGACGCGCATAACGCCCTTCGAGCAACACCTTGTCGACGATCCGCTCGATCGCTTCCGACGAAGTCAGTCCCACCGCCATCTTCGTGCGCGCCAGTTCGCGCAGGACCGCCCGCTCGGCGACCACGTAGCCGCAACGCAGCCCCGGCGTCACCGTTTTCGAAAAACCGCCCACGTAGAGCACGCGCTGCAAGCCTTCCATGGCGGCAAACAAAGGCGCGCCCGACGGCGCCAGTTCGCGGCTGACGTCGTCTTCGATCACCCACATGCGTTGACGCTCGGCGATCTGCAACAGACGGAACGCCGCCGACATGCCGAAGGTCGCGCCGGTCGGATTCTGCAGCGTGGTGTTGACGAAAATCGCTTTCGGCTTGTGCTGCGCGACCAGCGCTTCGAGCACGTCCGTATCGACGCCGGCCGGGGTGCGCGGCACGCCATGCACCACCAGCCCCGCCAGCTTGAGAATCTGCAGCAGATTGCAGTAACCGGGATCTTCGACGATCACGGCATCGCCCGCGCGCAGCAACGTGCGGACGATCAGATCCAACCCTTGCGTCGCGCCTTGCGTGAGCAGTACGTTGGAGACATCCACCGGCAAACCGCGCCGGTCGAGCTGCTCGGCGATCCGCTCGCGCAGCGGCGCGAAGCCGTATGGATGCCCGTAGTCGCCGAGTCGCGCCGCCGGCACGCGGCTCATTGCACGCAGCGCGTGCTGCAAACCCGTCTCGTTGATCCACTCGTTCGGCAGCCAGCCGCCGCCTGCCTTGATCGGCACCGAGTGATCGGCGAACACGTCCGACAGCAGCCAGGTCGCGGTCAGGCTCGGCGGCTGCCAGTCGGTCGGGGCCGCCCGCGCGGACTGCGCGCGCGCCGCCACTCGATAACCGGAACCGCGCCGCGCTACCACGAGCCCCATCGAAACGAGACGGTTGTAGGCCTCGGTCACCGTGAAAGTACTCAGTTCGTGGCTTTGCGCCAACTGCCGCACTGAGGGCAGCAGCGCGCCGGCGCGCAGCGACTGCGCCTCGATGGCGCGCGCGAAGCCCTGCACGACCTGCTCGACGAGCGTGGGAGCGGCGCGTCGGTCGCGCTCAAGTTGTAGTTCGATCATGGTTCGGACTGAAAGGCCGGTCGCGACGGCCGGCTGCGTTGCCAGAAAGATGGCCCGGAAGGCGCCAGACTTAGCGTGGAATTTAAGCGTCGAATTGCATCATCGCGCGATCGACACAGTTAGCGCAAATCCACCAACACAGTTAGCACCACACTGCGTCAACTGTTTATGCCGCCATTAAACCGCGGACGCTACAGTTTCGCTATCACTTCGAGGAGAAAATCATGACTTCGCGCCCCGTCATCGACGACCTGTCGTCTTTCTGGATGCCCTTCACCGCCAACCGCCAGTTCAAGGCTGCGCCGCGCCTGCTGGAATCGGCCAAGGGTATGTACTACCGCACCACGGACGGGCGTGAAGTGCTCGACGGCTGCGCGGGTCTCTGGTGCGTGAACGCCGGCCACGGCCGCGACGAAATCGTCGCCGCGATCACCGAACAACTGTCCAAGCTCGATTTCGCACCGACATTCCAGATGGGCCACCCGTTGGCGTTCGAAGCGGCCACCAAAGTCGCCGAACTGATGCCGAACGGCCTCGACCGCATCTTCTTCACGAACTCCGGCTCGGAATCGGTCGACACCGCCCTGAAAATCGCGCTGGCGTACCACCGTTCGCGCGGCGAAGGCCAGCGCACGCGTCTGATCGGCCGCGAGCGCGGCTATCACGGCGTGGGCTTCGGCGGTATTTCGGTTGGCGGCATCGCGCCGAACCGCAAGACGTTCTCCGGCGCGCTGCTGCCGGCGATCGATCATATGCCGCACACGCATAACCTCGAACACAACGCGTTTTCGAAGGGCCAGCCCGCCTGGGGCGCGCATCTCGCCGACGAACTCGAGCGCATCGTCACGTTGCACGACGCATCGACGATCGCCGCGGTGATCGTCGAACCGGTGGCCGGCTCGACGGGCGTGCTGATTCCGCCGCAAGGCTACCTGCAGAAGCTGCGCGAAATTTGCACGAAGCACGGCATCCTGCTGATTTTCGACGAAGTGATTACCGCATTCGGCCGCGTCGGCAAAGCAACGGCAAGCGAATACTTCGGCGTGACGCCGGACCTGATCACGATGGCCAAGGCAATCAACAACGCCGCGATCCCGATGGGTGCAGTGGCCGCGAGCCGCACGATCCACGACACGATCGTCAACGCCGGCGCGCAGGGCGCGATCGAGCTGTTCCACGGCTACACGTATTCGGCCCACCCGGCTGCGGCCGCGGCCGCCGTCGCGACGCTCGACCTGTATCGCCGCGAAGGCCTGTTCGAGCGCGCGGCAACGATGGCGCCGAAGTTCGAAGCCGCCGCTCACTCGCTGCGCGGCGCCAAGCATGTGAAGGACGTTCGCAACCTCGGCTTGATCGCGGGCGTCGAACTCGAGCCGCGCGACGGTGCGCCGGGCGCGCGTGCTTACGAAGCGTTCGTGAAGTGCTTCGAGGCGGGTGTGCTGGTGCGCTTTACCGGCGACATCCTCGCGTTCTCGCCGCCGCTCATCATCGATGAAGAGCAGATCGCGCACATCTTCAAGACGGTGGGCGACGTGCTGGCGACGGTGCAGTAAGACTGAGAGATGTGGCGCGCGTGGGTGGCGCGCGCCGCGTTTTGGTTGCCCGTATCACACCCTCTCAAGCGATAGCGTCAGCGATGCGCGCGCGAAGCCCTCGTGTGTGCGGCCTTTTTAGCTGCGGCCGAGCGCCCTGAAGCACCCTTGGTCGCTGCGGCCTTCTTCGCAGCGGCAGAACGACTGGCCGCCGGCCGTTTGGCCGCTGCCGATTTCGTCTGTTTCGACAAAGCCTTGTGCGATGCCCCCTCGGTGCTTTCGCGCTTCAATGCATTGGTCGCGGCACGTGAACGCCTGGCTGTCGATTCGCTGCTCGCGCTCTTCTTCGCCGTGCTCTTGTGCTGGCCCGCGGCGTTGTCCTTCTGCGCTTTCTTGCGGGTCGCCTCACTCGCGGCGCCCTTTTTTGGCGACTTCACGGCGACGCCTGCACGCCTCGCTTCGGACAGGCCGATTGCAATCGCCTGCTTGGCCGACCTGACACCGTGCTTGCCGGCGCGCACCTTATCGATCTGTTCCTTGACAAATTCCCCTGCCTGGGTGCTCGATGCCTTGCCGGCACGCTTGTCGGCTTGGGCACGCTTGATGGTTTTCTGTTCGGGCATGACGGTCCTCCGGTTGGCTGTTGGCTTTGGACATGCAGCAACGCGTGTGCCGGGGGGCGTTCGCTGCGGCGCAGCGAAACTTCAGGAAATTGGGCGACAAGGCTCGCGCCTGGCAACTGGACGGCGTATGGTGAGAGCAAGGGTTGGCGCCTTGGTCCGGCCCGACGGGAGACGTCCATGAAGATACCTACCGTTCGCGCAGGCGCGCATATCGAAGGCGTGCATTGGGTTGCCGAGTACGCTGAAGACGTTCACGAGATTCGTGTGTTCCGCGAAGGCCAGGAAGTGGATGTGCACAATGCGCCGTCCTCGTTGTTCGGCGATGAGGAGAATGCGGGGTCTAAGAGCACCGCTGATCATCGAGGGATGGAAGCCGCTGTGCTGGCTTATTTGCGGCGGTTTGTGATTGAGCATGATGCGGAGGAGTAGGTTTTTTTGCCTGCGCGGCGCTTTTGTCAGTGTTCCTGGGGCTTTGGCCTTTCCTTGCTTTGTTAGTGGTTTATTAGCGTTGCCCCTGTGCGGGGCGGCACTTACTTTCTTTGCCGCCGCAAAGAAAGATAAGCAAAGAAAGCGGCTAGAAGCCCCTGCTAAGTGGGCACCGTGGTCTGCTACGGGTAGTGGTGCATCTGGAATCTGTGTTCGTGCCCGTGCACGTGCTTGTGACAAGGGCGTCATACTTCCGGCGGCGCTGCGCGCGCCGAAGAGCAGTTCATAAAACCGATCGCTGCGTTTTGGCGCCTGCTTCTCGCCACCGCGCTGTGGCTCGTCATTACACCGCCGCCACCGCGATTGTGATCGGAACGGCAATGGCAAGCGTCTACCGCAGCAGCGACAGTAATCGTGGCCGAGACGGTGATTGCAGTACACCGAGATGTCGTTTGAAGTGGGATTTCCGCGTAAATGCAGAGGCGCGTCGCCGAGGCGAAGCCGACGGCCCCCACAAACCTCAACCGAACCCCGTGGTTTCCCAAGCAGACCCGTCCGCGACGCACGCAGTGCGGAGTGGGAGCTGATGACTCCTTTGTCACTACCGCCGAATGTGCGAGAGCACGGATTCCAGTCGCACCACTACCCGTAGCAGACCACGGTGCCCACTTAGCAGGGGCTTCTAGCCGCTTTCTTTTGCCTACTTTTCTTTGCGGCGGCAAAGAAAAGTAGGTGCCCCCCCGCACAGGGGGAACGCTAATAGACCACTAACAATTCAAGGAGAGGCCAAAGCCCCAGGAACACGGCCAATGCCGCCGCAAAAGGCAAAAAGCCCTACTACCTACTATTCAGCCGGCCTCAACTTCTTAACCTCCGCATCCGAAGGCTGCACACTCCCCCCATCGATGTAACGATAAGAAGTCATCACCCCCTTACCGTCCTTAAGACCGGTAACCCCAACAAAAGCCCCCATGGTCGACTGATTATCCTGCCCCCGATAAGTAATCGGCCCGAAGGGCGTCTCCACCCCTAGCCCCTTGAACGCGGCGGCGAGCTTATCCGGATCGGTAGATCCGGCCTTCTTGATCCCCGCCGCGATCGACATCAACGCCGAATACCCAACGACTGACCCCAGTCGCGGATAATCGTGATACTTCGCCTGATACGCATCGACAAACTTCTTGTTCGCAGCCGTATCGATCGAATACCACGGGTACCCCGTCACGATCCAGCCCGTCGGCGCCTCCGCTCCCAACGGATCGAGATAGTCCGGCTCGCCCGTCAGCAACGACACCACGCTGCGATCCTTGAACAGCCCGCGCGTATTGCCCTCGCGCACAAACTTGCCGAGATCGGCGCCAAACAGCACGTTGAAAATCGCATCCGGCTTCGCGTCGGCGATCGCCTGCGACACCGCGCCCGCATCGACATTGCCCAGCGGCGTCGCCTGCTCGGCGACAAACTCCACGTCCGGCTGCGCCGCCGTCATCAGCTTCTTGAACGTCGCCACCGCCGATTGCCCGTACTCGTAGTTCGGATACACAAGCGCCCAACGCTTCTTCTTCAGCTTCACCGCCTCCGGCACCAGCATCGCCACCTGCATATACGTCGAAGGACGCAGACGGTACGTATATTTGTTGCCGTCGGCCCAAACGATCTTGTCAGTCAACGGCTCGGCCGCGAGGAAGAAAATCTTCTTCTGCTTCGCGAAGTCGGTTAATGCGAGACCCGTGTTCGACAGGAAGCCGCCGAACAGCAATTGCACCTGCTCGCGTGCAATCAACTCCTGCGCGACGCGGATGGTGTCGCCCGGATTGCCGTTGTCGTCGCGCGACACCACTTCAAGCTGTTTGCCGAGTACGCCGCCCGCCGCGTTCACCTGCTCGAGCGCAAGATTCCAGCCGTTCTTGTAAGGCCCGAGAAAGGCCGGCTGCGCCTTGTAGCTGTTGATTTCACCGACCTTGATGGTCTGCTGTGCACTCGCGCCGACGGCCGCGAGCGATAGAACCGTTGAAACCGTGAGGCGAGAGATCCATCCTGCGCGCGTGGTCATGCGTTTCTCCGTTATCAAAAGGATTGCGGGAATGCGGTCGTTTTTATCAAGCGTTGAAGCGTTTGGCGATTCGTTCGGCGAACCGTATTGCGAATTGTGCTGCCAGTGGTGCTACGAGCGATGCTGCGAGTCATGCAAAACGTTTCGCGATTTCACTCTGCCTGCGGCGTCGCGCGAATTCTCGCAACGCTCGCCGTGACGTCCTGCCATGCCGGCTTGCCGCCGGCGAATTGCTGACGCAGGTAGGTCACGAGTTCGGCGACCTGGGCGTCGTTGAAACTGTCACGGTAAGCCGGCATCGTACCGAGTTCGGGCCGTGCAGGCGAGCCGATACCATCGAGAATCACGCGAATCAGATTATCAGGCGTCGTGCTATGCAGATTCGTGTTAAGCGCCAGCGAAGGATGCGCACCGAACAATTGCGGTCCACTGCCCGTGTGATGACAGGCTGCGCACGCACCGTCGAAAAGACGCGCACCAAGACCTGTTGCGGTGCCCGTAATCGTGCTGGCCTGCTCGTATTGACGCGCCATCGCCGCAGGATCCGTATTGGGCTCGAGAGGATTCAAAGACGCGAGATACGTGGCCATCGCGCGAATGTCACTGTCGGGCAACGCCACCAGATCGTTGACGACCGGCGCCATCGGCCCGGCCGCGACGCCATGCAGCGGCGCATGACCGTAGCGCAGATAGCTGAACAGTTCGTCTTCGCTCCAGGGTACGGGCGCGTTGGACAGCGTCGATAGCGCGGGCGCCTCCCAGCCTTCCGCCATGCCGCCGCCCATGAACGCGGCGCCGGTTTTCTCGGCACCGAATGCATTACGCGGGGTATGGCATGCGCTGCAGTGGCCGAGGCTGTTCACGAGATACGCCCCGCGGTTCCATTGCGCACTTTGCGTCCCACTGGCGGTAAACGTATTGCGTCCGAGGAAAAGCCCGTTCCATGCGGCCATCAAGGGACGCACGCTGAATGGAAAGGCCAGCTTCGTTTCCGGCGGCCTGGAACGCACCGGCGTTTGCGCCATCAGATACGCGTAGAGCGCTTTCAGATCGTCGTCGGACGTGTTCCTGAACGACGTGTACGGGAACGCGGGATACAAATGATGGCCGTCGCGGCTGATGCCTTGCCGCATCGCCCGCACGAATGCGTCGAGCGACCATGTGCCGATCCCCGTCTGTCCATCCGGCGTGATGTTGGTGCTGTAGATGGTGCCGAATGGCGTATCGAGCGGTTTGCCGCCGGCATTCGGCACGCCGTTGTGCGCTGTATGGCAAACCGCGCAATTGCCCAGCGCCGCCAGAAGTTTGCCGCGCGCCACCAACTCAGGCGCAAACGCGCTCGCGAGTGGCGGCGTAATCGGCGCCATGGTTTGTGGCGTCAAAGCCAATGCACCGAGCCAGCCGGCAGCGCCCGCCGCAATTGCGCCGAGAAAACCGAGCCGCCAGCGCTTCTTTTTGCGCGCCGCCGCTTCTTCCGCTTGCGCATCGGCGAGCGCTGCGCGAATCGTCTCCGGGGTGAACGGCGGTCTGCGAAAACGCACACCTGTCGCGTCGTACAGCGCGTTGGCAATCGCCGCGGCGCCAGGCAGCGACGCCGATTCGCCTGTGCCCATCGGTGGCTCGCCGTGCCGCGGCATCATCACGACTTCGATCACCGGCACTTCACGGAACGTCAGAATCGGATACGCGCCCCATTCCTGACTCGTGACCGCGTTATCGCCGAACGTCACGCGTTCTTTCAGCGCGCGACTGGTCGCCTGAATCACGTTGCCGTGTATCTGATGACGCACGCCGTCAGGATTCACCATGGTGCCGGTATCCTGGCCGACCACCACACGCGTCACCGCAAGCTCGCCGCTCTTGCGATTGACTTCGATGTCGGCGACCCATGCGGACCATGCCGCGCCGAAGCCCGGGAATTTGCTGTGCACGTAGCGGGCGTAGGCAAAGCCTCGACCACGCGCAACGTCGCCCTCTTCCTGATCATCCTTCAAGGCGATGCTACGAGGCTGCCAGTCAGCTTTCTCGGCCACGGCCTTCACGAGATCGATCGCACGCGGATCGGTCAGATGCTTCAAACGAAACTCGACAGGATCTACGCCCGCCTCAGCCGCGAGTTCGTCGATAAAGGATTCATGCGCGAAGGTGTTCGGCAAGGCCGACACGCCCCGCAGCCAGGACGCGCGCACGATCGGCGGCGTGTCGTCGCAAACAATGCGCATCGTCCGGTAGTCGTATGGCGGCACGGATGTGCGGTCACCCATTTCGAATACCTGCGGCTGCGCGGAAATGGTGCCGGTAAGCAGCAACGCCAACGTGGGGGCGTCGTTCGATGGATAGCGCGTCGCGAAGTCGTACGCGGCGAGCTCGCCTTCGGCATCTAAAGCGCCGCGCACGTCCATCAATTGCGCTGCGCCCTTTGGCTCCCATGCATGCTCGTCTTCGCGCGATAGTTGCACACGCACCGGACTGCCTGTTGCGCGCGATAGCAGCGCGGCGTCGGCGGCGACATCGTCCGCGCAATTGCGGCCGTAGCAACCCGCTGCGTCCATGCGCACGATTTCGATGTGCGCTTCGTCCAGCGCCATCAACAAGGCAAGATCGGCACGCAACGAATGTGGGTTCTGCGTGCCCGACCAGACTTTCAGCTTCGCATCCCGGTAGTCGGCCACCGCGCACGACGGTCCAATCGACGCATGCATCTGAAACGGCCATACGTAGGTGCGTTCCAGCGTTCGGGCAGGGTCTTGCGCGAGTACTGCGTCAACGTCACCTTCGATCACCAGATCGCGCCGATTGGCCGGATTCGCTCTTAGCGCAGCTTCCACTTCTTCACTGGTTTCGAGCGCGGGCAAACCCTCTACCGCTTTCCATTGCACATGCAAGCGCTTCACCGCCTGCTGCGCGACCTCTTCGCGTTCAGCCACGATGCCGACAAAATCGCGGATCACCACGACCTTGACGATTCCGGGCAAATCGCTGACCGAAGCTTCATCGACATGAAGCAGACTGTTGCCCATGAAGTCGCCCTGCGCGACGCCGGCATACGGTGGACGGACAACGCGCCCATGCAGCATGCCAGGCACACGCACGTCATGCACAAAACTCAACTCACCGGTCGCCTTCGCCGGAATATCGACACGCGGTGTGCTCTTACCGACGATCTTGTATGCGTCCGGCGATTTCAAAGGCGCATCGGCGGCAAGGTCCAATTCGACCCGCCGACCGGTGATCAATTCGCCGTAGCCAATGCTCTTTTCCGTGCCACCGTCGCGCGTGAAAATCACACCGTCTCGCACGTCGAGTTGCGCAGTGCTGACGTTCAAGTGCGCGGCTGCTTCCGCCAGCAGGAACTGACGCGCTTGTGCCGCTGCATGCCTGAGTGGCACCGCCGATATCTGGATCGTCGCGCTTGCAATCGTCGGCCCCTGATTCGGCGCCTCGCTGGTGTGGCCGAGTACGACCGACACGCGCGTCAACGGTACATCCAGTTCTTCCGCAACGATCTGCGCGAGCGCGGTGCCGATGCCGGTGCCGAGATCGACGTGACCGTTGAACGCCACCACACTGCCGTCGTCGCGCACCACGAGAAACATGTCCGCCTCGGTCGGCACGAACGACGAACGCGACCCCGGCTGACCGATCGCAGGCTTCACCGGCGCCTGCGGCGGCCGCGTGATGATGAGCACGCTCTGCGCGTCATAGAGCTGCCGTCGTGACAGCGGCGCGGAACGTCGATCGACGCTGAAATCCGGCCCTGTCATGCGCGCACTCCTTCACGCACGGAGGCTTGCGCAGCGAGCAGTTCGGCCGCGCGCTGCACCGCGCGCACGATCTCGACATGCGTGCCGCACCGGCACAAGTTGCGCGACAGTTCCCGCTGGATCGTCTCGACGCTCGGATGCGGATCGCGATCGAGCAACGCTTTGGCGGTCATGATCATGCCGTTCAGGCAATAGCCGCACTGCGCGGCCTGTTCTTCGATAAACGCCTGCTGCACCGGATGCAGTGCGACACGCGTGCCCAATCCTTCGAGCGTAGTGATCTCACGCCCCAAGGCAACCTTCGCGGTCGTTACGCACGAACGCGTCGGCATGCCGTCGAGCAGGACCGTGCACGCACCACATTCGCCAAGTCCGCAGCCGAATTTTGGACCGTTCAGCGCGAGGTCGTTACGCAGCAGATAAAGCAACGGCGTGTCCACAGCGGCGTTGACGAGATGCGTCACACCGTTCACGTGCAGCGCAAGTGGCGCCGGGCGGTTCATGACAATGCCGGCCACGCCGTGCGGCGCGCGTTCAAAGCACCACCGGCACTTCGGTCGCCGGTGGCGTATTGCGGCTGCGCCGGCAGCGGATCAAGCCGTCGATCATCACCATGCCGACACCAGGAATATCGCCGAGTTGCACGCTCTCAAGCAGAGTATCGGCAGCCGTGTGCTGCGCGCGGTCCATGAAGACGAGGTCAGCGGGACGGCCCACTTCAATCAGTCCTTGCCGCAGATTGCGTTGCCGCGCGGTATTGCCGGTCGCGAAGCAGAAGGCAATTTCCGCGGGGACATCGGCGAGACTCGAGATCAACGCAATCATCCGCAAAATGCCGAGCGGCTGCACGCCGGAACCCGCCGGACTATCGGTGCCGAGAATGATCCGATGTGGACACTTCAACTCGATCGCATGACGTGCGGTGAGCAGCGCAATGCGTTCGTTGCCGTTGTGAACGATCTCCAGCGCGCGGCTCGATTGCTCGCACAGATCGCATACGTGCCGATAGGAAAGCGACGTGTGGCCACCATTGATGTGACCGATCACGTCCGCATCGGCGGCGAGCACCACGTCCCGATCGATCAGGCCCGAGCCGGGAATCGACGGGCCGCCCGTGTGAATTGTGCTTTGAATACCGTACTTGCGGGCCCAGGCGACCATCTGCGCCGCTTCCTCGCCGCCTTTGACGCTGCCGAGTCCCACTTCGCCGAGCAGCTTCACGCCCGCTTCCGAGAGCTCCTTGAAGTCCTCCTCGACCATGCCCTTCTCGATCACCGGCGCACCCGCCATGACTTTCACACCACCGCCCACACCTGCGCCACGCATTCCTTCGAACGAGCGTTGAGCGGTAATGGCAAGCGCCTTGACGCCGACCACGTCTTTCGGACGGCCGGGCAAATGCACTTCGCCGGCGGAAATCATCGTCGTCACGCCGCCGTTCAGATTCGATTCGATCCAGCCCATCTGATTCTGGCGCGGCGTCCAGTCGCCGAACACCGGATGCACGTGCGAATCGATCAGGCCTGGAGCAACCGTGGTGCCTTTACAGTCGACCGTGGTCCGCGCGCCTTCGAGGTCGCAATCTTTCTCGCGGCCAATCGCGACGATCACGCCGTCGTCGATCACCAGCGTGTCCGCGTCGAGAATCGGCTGATCGATGTCGCCGGATAACAGCAAACCAATGTTCGTTACCGCGACCTTGCCCGACAAGCCTGTCAACGTCTCTGCTGCCATCTGCTTCTCCTTTCGCACCGACTGCCCGGCATCGCATGCGTGCACAGCCTGCCCGCATGCGGCGCCAATGGAATCACACGCTCAGATAAGCGCGCCTGACCGTTTCGTTCTTTGCGAGTTCGCCGATCGTGCCGCTGAAGCGGATCTGCCCTTTTTCGAGGACGTACGCGCGGTCGCTGACCAGCTCGGCGAAGTGCAGATTCTGCTCCGACAATAGAATCGACAGCCCTTCGCGCTTGAGTTCGAGAATCATGTTGGCCATCTGCTCGACAATCACGGGCGCGACGCCCTCTGACGGTTCGTCGAGCAGCACCAGATACGGATTGCCCATCAGCGTGCGCGAGACGGTAAGCATCTGCTGCTCGCCGCCGCTCATCTGGCCGCCGGGGCGTTTTGGCATTTCACCGAGATTGGGGAACAGGCGGAACAACTTTTCCGGCGTCCACTCAGGCGCGCCTTCGCGTGGCGGCTGACGGCCTGTATCGAGGTTCTCCATCACGGTCAGATCGGAGAACACGCGGCGATCTTCAGGGACGAAACCCATGCCCATGCGTGCGATCCGATACGGCGGCAACGCCGCGATGTTTTGCCCGCGAAAACGGACCTCTCCCTGACGGCGCGGCAGCAAACCCATCACCGCTTTCATCGTCGTCGATTTGCCCGCGCCGTTGCGGCCCATCAGCGCGACCACTTCGCCGCGGCCGACTTCGAGGCCGACGTCGAACAGAATGTGCGCGCGGCCATAGAACGCATTGAGGCCGGCGACTTTCAGCATCGGCTCGCTCATTGCAGCGCTCCTTGTCCTTGATGGCCGCCCGCCGCTTCATGCAGCGGCGCGCGTGGCTGGAAGGTCTTGCCGGTGCCGAAATAAACTTCCTGCACGCGTGCGTCGTTACGGATCGTTTCGGCGTCGCCCTCGGCGATCAACTTGCCGCGCGCGAGCACGATCATGCGATCGGCGTACGCGAATACAACGTCCATGCTGTGCTCGGTAAACAGCACGCCGATTTGGTGTTCGGTGACGAGCCGCTTGGTGAGCGCCATCAGTTCGTTGCGCTCCTTTGGCGCCATACCGGCAGTGGGCTCGTCCATCAGTAGTAGCTTCGGCCGGTTTGCCAATGCGATAGCGAGTTCAACGCGTTTGACGTCGCCGTATGCAAGCACGCCGCAGGCGCGGTTCGCGTCGGCGCCCATGCCGACCTGTTCGAGCAGGGTCATGGCTTCATCGGCATAGCGCGAGCCTGCGGGTTTCCAGAGACCAAAAGTCTTCCGTTCACGCGAGACCAGCGCCATCTGCACATTCTCGAGCACGGTCATCGAATTGAAGGTCGCGGCAATCTGGAACGTACGGCCGACGCCCAGCCGCCAGATATCGCGTGGCCGCATGCCGACCAGTTCATGATCGTCGAGACGAATCGATCCGGACGACGGCTGCAGTTGCCCATTGACCATGTTGAAGCAGGTCGACTTTCCCGCTCCGTTCGGACCCAACAACGCCAATAGTTGGCCGGCTTCGAGATCGAAGGAGACATCGTCGACCGCTTTCAGGCCACCGAACGATTTGGAGAGGCCGGTGACGCGCAGCAAGCTCATAGCCCCTCCTTGATCGCGGTACCCTGCGATGGTGATGGAGCACGCTCTTCCGCCTTATCCACCGTATCGTCGCCGAAACGCTCGCGAATGAAACCGACGATGCCCTGCGGAAACGCGATCACCAGCAGCAAGATCGCGAAGCCCAGCAATGCCTGCCAATAATCGGTTTGCCGCGCGACGGTGTCCTGCAGCCACGTGAACACGGCTGCGCCGACGATCGGTCCAGTCAACGTCTGCAAGCCGCCGAGCAACACCATTACGAGGCCATCAACTGAACGGCTGACGCTGATCACCTCCGGCGAAATCGTCCCCTTGGAGAAGGCATAAAGCGATCCGGCGAGGCCACAAAACAATGACGCGACGACGAAAGCCGCCCACTGCACGCGTTTCACGTCGATGCCGATCGCCTCGGCCCGCAACACAGAATCACGCGACGCCCGCATCGCGTAGCCAAGCGGCGAGAACAGCATCTTGCGCAACAGCCACACGCCGATCACAGCGCAGACGAGCGTCAGATAGTAAAAAGCCACCGGCGACGCCAGCCAGTTCGACGGCCACAAGCCGAGAATGCCGTTACTGCCGCCCGTCACGTCGTCCCACTGGAACACGACCGACCAGACGATCTGCGCGAATGCGAGCGTCAGCATCGCGAGGTAGACGCCTGAGAGACGTACGCAGAACCAGCCGAACACGAGCGCGCCTGCCACGGCAAGCAAGGGGCCGAGCAGCAACGCCGCTTCCATCGGTAGATTCAAAACTTTGAGAAACAGCGCGGCGCCGTATGCGCCCAAACCGAAGTACGCCGCGTGGCCGAAAGAATGCATGCCGCCAGGGCCCATGATGAAATGAAGACTCGTCGCGAACAATACGGCGATCAGGATCTCAACCAGCAGCACAGGCATGTAGGGAAACGCATTGGCCGCAAGCGGCGCGAGCACCAGCACCAACAAGGCGATTGCCGCCAGCCACTTCAGGCGCTTGCCTGCGGGCCGCAACGGCGCTTCAGGCGCGGCCATGCCTCGCACTGCAGCGCTCGCCTTCCCTAGCAAACCCCAAGGCCGCACCACCAGCACCACCGCCATCACGACAAATTCCGCAACGAGCGTAAAGCGGCTCAAGGACAGATCGATACCGAATACGGAAACATGGCCGATGCCGATACACAGCGCCTTGATCTCGGCGATCAGCAACGCCGCGACGAACGCACCCGGAATCGACCCCATGCCGCCGACCACCACGACGACAAACGCATTGCCGATAGTCTCCAGATCCAACGACAGATTCGCCGACATCCGGGGCCCTTGCAACGCGCCGCCCAGGCCGGCGAGAAACGCGCCGACGAAAAACACGCCGGTGAACAGCCACGCCTGATTGATGCCGAGTGCGCCGAGCATCTCGCGATCCTGCGTCGCGGCGCGCACCAGCGTGCCCCAACGGGTACGCGTCAACGCATACCAGAGCAGCAGCAACACCACCGGCCCGATCACGATCAGCGCGATATCGTAGGTCGGCAGCGGATGGCCGACAAAATTAACTGCGCCAGCCAGATGCGGCGCACGCGGTCCGAACAGATCTTCCGGGCCCCACAGCCACAGCGCGGCGTCGCGAAAGATCAGCACCAGCGCGAATGTCGCCAGTAGATGAAACAACTCGGGTGCCTGATAGATGCGCCGTAACACGATCATTTCGACCAGCGCGCCAAGCACCGCAACCACCAGCGCCGCAGCCAGTACCGACAGCCAGAACCCGCCCGCCGTATGGCCGAAACGGCTCGCGATGCTATACGCGACATAGACGCCGAACATATAGAACGAGCCGTGCGCGAAGTTGACGATGCGCGTCACGCCGAAGATCAGCGACAAACCGGCGGCGACGAGAAACAGCGTCGACGCGTCGGCGAGTCCGTTGACCAGCTGTACCAGCAAATTCGAAAGCATCGCGACCCTTAAAGTAACTCAGCGCAAACCGTCTTCACCTTTGATCTCACTCACCTGCAAGCCGCCGATACGCGGTAACGGCCGGCCGGAAGCCGTCACCGCGACCGCCACGACAATTTCGTTGGCGCGCGGCGCGTCCGACACGCGCGCTTCGATTGCATCGAAATGGCTGCGCACGAAGGCCGCGTCCTTGTGTCCCAGCGGGACATCGATCGCGGTGCCAAGCGTACCCATTTTTTTCGCCGACGGCACCAGCGCCGCGCCCTTCTCGACTGCTACCCGCAGCGGAGCACCGAGCTTGGGGTGCAGGATCGCCGCCGCATGTTCGAGTTCACCCGCTTCGCCGACGATCGCCGCCTTGCCGTAGCTTTGCGCGTCGCCCGGTTTAATACCTAAGGCTTCGACGCACTTGTTGCCGAGCAACGCGCCCAGTTCCTCACCGGCTTCGATCAGCGCGTCGAGCTTGGCCTCATAGCGGCCCGCGTAAGGATTATCGATCACCGCAATCGCGACTGCACGGCGTGTCGGCGGCTCGATGGCCTGCCCCATTTCAATGCGTGTTTCATCGACCTGCACGACCAGCTTGCGAAGCTTGATTGCCATTTCGATCTCCGGGTTTCGATGCATGTTCTGCCTAGTGTTCAACTTAATCGCTTCAGCGCATTGCGTGGATCACGCGCCGCTCAGCGCAAGCCGTCCTTGCCCACAATCGCCTCTTTCGCCAGGCCGCCGACGCGCGCATGCACGCGCTGGCCCGTGCTCATCACGAGGATATACACCAGTTCATCCGCGGCGGGCGCGCCGGGCACGCGCACTTCGATCGCATCGAAATGGCTGCGCACGTAGCTCGCGTTGACATGCGTCAGCGGCACATCGAGCGCGGTGGAAGGCGCGCCGACTTTCTTCGTCGACGGCACGATCGCGTTGGTCGGCACGCCGTTTTTCTCCAACAGTTCGCGCATCGCATAGCCGCCGGGGACATGCCACAACGCGCCGTGCTCGAGTTCTCCGCGCGAGCCGATGATTGCACCCTTACCGTAGCTTTCGATCACCGCGTGCGGCACGGCCATCGCCGCCAGCAGCCGTTGCGCCATGTCGAAGCCGATCGGCTTGAGCGCTTCCATGGCGTGTTCGATTCTGGCTTCGTAGCGGCCGGCGAACGGATTCGTCATCACCGCGGCAATCGCGCCGCGCCTGAGCGGCTGCGCGGGCGCAGGACCGAACTCATGGAAAATGTCTTCGACGTGCGTCAGCACGCGGCGTATTTCGAACACGGAGCCTCCGTTGTTATCCGGGCGCGCTGCGTAAATAACGCGCCATTCTCATAGGTACCACCGGTCACGCGCGCCCGACCTTGCAGGAACAGCGCGGCGCCTTCGATCAAACCTTGTTCGTGCAAACGCTGCGCGGCGTCGACACCGCGTGCCAGCGCGAAATCGATCAGCGTTTGCGGCAAGGACGGCACGTCGACGGTCACGAGCAGGTCACCGAGATCGCTATCGTCCTTCAACGAGGAAGCCGGCCTGCGCACGATGCCCGCATGCTCCAGATCGACGGCGTTGGCGATCATCGTGGCGGCGGCATCAGCGGCGGCGGCATTGCGGGCGAGCACGGTCACGCTGTCGGCGATCCCCAAGCTGAAGCTGCGGCCGCGCCAGCCGCTTGTCGCGACGCCGCGAATCGGCATGGCGGCGTTGAGCATCAAGTTTGCGTCCAAAGCCAGATCGCCTGGCGCCTTCTCACCGGAGAACGCCGCCAGATCGGCGAACACACCCACGCGGTACTGCTGCCCTTCAGTCAAATAGAGTGCGATGTCACCGCCGTTGTTGATGAAGGCGCGCGAGATGCCTTCGCGTGCAAACGCCGTGATCAATTCGTCCGCGACGCTGCCTGCAACAGCCGCCATCGGCGTGATATACCGCACGCGGTGCGGATAACACGCGCTCCACATGCGCCGGGCCACAGCGCCCTTCAACGTGCAATCGCTATGCGCCGCGTCGCTCGGCACAGGCTGCCGAAGCAGCTTCAACTCGCCGACCAACTCGGGCAATACGTCCACAAAACGCGTCCAGCACGCCTCGTAAGCAGCCTGCACGGCCGAAGGCTCGCCGTCCGCGCTGAGGATCAGATCGATCGGGCCGTGCTGCCAATGCCAGCGGGCCGCGTCGAGCCGGGTTCGGGTTGGGTTCATCGTGTGCGTCGCGTTCGTCGTGTCGATTGTGCCGGTGGTGGCGCCGCCGTTAGCCTGGCATTGGCGGCATGGCCGGCGGCCACGGATTGTCGGGATAACGCGCGATAGTCCTGCGCGCGAGCGGTGCCCCTTCTGTATGTTCCGGTCCATTCGCCAGCACGCTTTCCAGTGAACGCACCGCGTCGAGATGGCCGCCGAGATCGCGATACGCGTCATATGTCATGGTGAATTCGATCGGCGCGACGATCGCGGGTGTGGGCACCGTGCCGAACGATCGATCGGGCATGCGCGAGACATCCACCATCACGGTGATGCCACCACCTGGCCACACATAGGTTGGCGCGCCACCACATGTTACGTTCACCAGCCTCTGTTTGATTGCGCGGGTGAGCAGGACCGGGTTCTCCGTGGCCCCCGCTCGCAGGCTGCCGCCCGCGCCGCCGAGAAACAGTACCGTAGCAAGCGACGGCTCGCAGTTCTCGCCGATTCGTTCGACCGTGCTGCGCACGGCGTCCGGCATGGCTGCAATGCGCGGCACGAGGTTCTGATCGAGTTCATACCACTGCGCGTGTTCGCCGGTGGTCGACACCATCAGCAAGCGCATGCCCGGTTTCGCCACCGCAGGATCGAAGCTTTCGACAATCGCCAGCGGGTCCTGAATGTCGGTGCCGCCCCAGCCGGTGCCGGGATTCGCCACCTGGAAATAACGGCCGGGCGTCGACTTGCGTCCGCGAATCTTCAGACCTGAGGGCGTCATGCCAAGGCAGCGGCCCGCCTGGTGTTCTGTAAGCACGCCGGTGATGTGATCGTCGACCACCACCACTTCGTCTGCGTGACCGAACCATTGCTTCGCAAAGATGCCGATGGTGGCCGACCCACAACCCACCCGCATACGCTGTTCTTCGACGCCATCGACAATCGGTGCCGCCCCCGCACGAATCACCAGACTCGCACCGCCATCGATGGTCAACTCCACCGCTTCCTTGTTGCCGAGCGCGAGCATCATGTCGCACGTCACGCGGCCTTCCTTCTTGCTGCCGCCCGTCAGATGGTGGACACCGCCGAGACTCAGCATCTGCGAGCCGTACTCCGCCGTGGTCACATGGCCGACGATCTCGCCATGGCAACGCACGTTCGATTGCTCCGGCCCGAGAAAGCGGTCGGTATCGATCTTCACCTTGAAGCTGCAATAGCTGAAAATGCCCTCGGTGACGACCGTGACCATATCGACGTCGTCCAACTTCGAGGAAACGATGAACGGTGCAGGCTTGTAGTCGGGATACGTGGACGATGCGCCAACGCCGGTTACGAACAGCGCCTGTTCCGCGACGGGATCGTGCACCTCGGACGATGCACCAAATTCGACCGTGGTATCCGCATTGCTTGCGATCGCTTCAGGCGAACCCGCGGCGCGTGAAAGAAACACTACAGGGTCGACGCGAATCAACCGCCCGTCCGCATTCGCATAACGATCGCACGCGCCGGTGCGGCCTTCCGAAATCTGGCACAACACCGGGCACGCATTGCATTCGATCTTGTTCGACGCCATCCGCTCGCTGCGCGGCGCCGCTTTCTCGAGCACGGTCGGACCCGGCGTCGAGGCGGTTTCGCCGTCGACGCGCTCCGCACCGAAATCGACCTTCGTATGTTCTGTCATGGTGGGGTTCCATACGACGACATTACAATCGGTCCTGCCCGGCTGACAAATAGTCCCTGTTTAAAGGCACTTTTGCGTGACCCGCTTTTTTCATGTTGCGGCCACTCACCGTTCGTGTAGCATCCACTACACCAAACTTGCTTGAAATCTACTCGATCAAAATAGACTGCGCAACGAGTTTCCCGGTGGTTTCCCCGCAGTTTCCCGGTACCCGTCTGAATGCTGCGGCGCGGCATCCCCGCAGGGATTACGAATCAATCTACGCCGAAGCACATGACTTTGCAGGACATTTCGTTGCGCATGATATGGGCTGTATGATGAAGGCGCGCCATACCTGAGCGCACCAAGCGGCTACGGCGCATGCCGTTCAACCTGACGCTAACAAAGAGATCCGAGACCGCCATGAGTCCCACTGCTGCCCGCAAGCCGGGCGCTATCGGCATCCGAGCGAAACAGGCGCAAGACACGCGCGCCAAGATTCTCAAAGCGGCAATCAAGGTCTTTGCAAAGCAAGGCTATGCAAGCGGCCGGGTCGAAAGTATTTCGAAGGCCGCGCGTTCGCACGACCGGATGATCTATTACTACTTCGGCAGCAAGGAGCAATTGTTTGTCGAAGTCCTGGAGACCATCTACACGCAGTTCAACGAGGCCGAAAGCAAGCTCGATCTCGATCTGGACGATCCCGTGCACGGTCTCGAGCAGATGGTCGAATTCGTCTGGCAGTATTACCTCGATCACCCCGAGTTCGTCACCCTGCTGTCGAGCGAGAACCTGCATCAGGGCAAGCACGCGAAAAAATCGTCAAAGCTGAAGGAGATTTCGGGCTATGCGATTTCTGTCGTGCAGAAGTTGCTGGACGCGGGCAAGGCGCAAAACGTCTTTCGTGACGACGTCAAAGCGCGTGACGTGTATCTGATCATCGCGTCGCTCGGTTATTTCTATAACGCCAATCAGTACACGCTAGGGGCGTTTCTCGGTGAACCGCTGATGGATAAGGCTGCACTCGCGCATTGGCGCGAGGTCATCAAGGATACGGTGTTGCGTGCCGTGCGCTTGCAGTCGCCCGTGGACACGGTAGTAATGGAGGTAAGCAGAACGGCCTGAAGCGCGTTTCGTCTGACGTACGCTTCAGGCTCAGCATCGCGTTTTGAGCGGCTTCATTCCGACGGGAGGTTGGACTCGCGAGGCGGCGTGCTTACACGCCGCACCCATGCTCGAACGTCGTTACGGCTTTGCCGCAGCGGCGTCGTCTTCGCGGAACAGCTTATCGGCCAGGTGGAAGGCCGAATTGGCCGCCGGCACGCCGCAATAAATTGCGGTTTGCAGCAGCACTTCCTTGATCTGCTCGCGCGTCACGCCGTTGTTCTTCGCGGCGCGCAAGTGCAATGCGAGTTCTTCGCTGCGATTGAGCGCAACCATCATCGCGATGGTTAGCAGGCTACGCGTGTGACGCGGCAAGCCTTCACGCGTCCAGATTTCTCCCCACGCATAGCGGGTAATAAAGTTCTGGAACTCTTCCGTCAACTCGGTGCGGTTCGCAAGCGACCGGTCGACGTGCGCGCTGCCCAGCACCGCGCGGCGCACTCCGAGTCCGGCTTCGTAACGGTCTTCGTCGTTCATTTCTGCTCCGTCAGGAAGTCGAGCACAGTTTTCGTGAAGGCCTCGACCTGCTCGATGTTGGAAATATGCGAGGCATCCAGTTCGACGTAACGCGCGCCCGGAATCGCTTGCGCCAGTTCGCGGCCTTGTGCCGGCGTTGCGGCCAGATCGTGGGTACCGCTGATCACCAGCGCGGGCACCTTGATGCCGGGGGCTTCGGGGCGCAGATCCGCTGCGTCGATCGCGTCGCAATTCGATGCGTAGCCTTCCTTGTCGGTATGCACGAACACGTCGCGAATCATTGCCAGAACCACCGGCTCACGCTCGATGTAGTCGGCGGTGAACCAGCGCGGCAATACCGCGTCGGCCAGCGCGAGCATGCCTTCCGTACGGGCTTTCGCGGCGCGCGGCACCCACACTTCAGGCGAACCGATACGTGCCGCCGTATTGCACAGCACGACGCGTTCGAGACGATTCGCGTGACGCGCGGCCAACGCGACGCCGGTGAGGCCGCCCATCGACAGACCGCAGAAATTCGCGCGCGCGATCTTCAGCGTATCCATCAGGCCGAGCACGTCGCCGGTCAGTTGTTCGATCGTGTACGGACCCTTCGGCGCTTCCGAGTGACCATGACCGCGCGTGTCGTAGCGCAGCACGCGGAAGTGTTTGGACAGCGCCGCCACTTGCGGCGTCCACATCGACAGATCGCTGCCGAGCGAATTCGACAACACGATCCACGGTGCATTGCCGTGACGGTCACCGTCGATTCGATAATGCAGCTCGGTACCGTTGACTACAGCGTAGGGCATGCCGGTTACTCCTTGGAAGTAGCGCGCCTCGCGCGCGCGTGATGAAGTGCCAGCGCGGCGTCCACATAAGCGTGTGCCTGGCCGACGTATTGAGCGGGATCGAGCAGTTGCATGAGGCGCTCAAGCGAAAGATGTTCGGTCACGGCGGGGTCCGCCGAGAGCACGTCGAAGAGCGTCTTGCGCTCGGCGATTGCCGCCTTGGATGCGCGCTCGACCAGATGATGCGCATCGAGCCGGCCGATGCTGTCGCCTAGTGCAAGCATCACAGCTTCGCCAAGAATCAATCCGTGCGTGACGTTGAGATTGGCGGCAAGGCGCGGGACATTCACGTTGAGACCCGCGGCGATCTGTTCGATGTTGGCGAGCGCGCCGCCTGCAAGGCGCGCGAGATCCGGCAACGCGTCCCACTCGGCTTGCCAGCCGCCAAGCGCGCGCTCGTGCTCCTGCACCATGCCGGCGAACACCGTGGCCACCAGCCCCGGCGCACGTGTTGCTGCCGTCAGCACCGCGGCGCAGCCGACCGGGTTGCGCTTGTGCGGCATTGTCGACGAACCGCCCTTGCCTGCCGCGGCGGGCTCGGCCAGCTCATCGATTTCGGTTTGCATCTGCAGCGAGATATCGCGCGCGATCTTGCCGAGTGTGCCAATCAACATGCCGAACAGCGCCGCTGTTTCAGCGATGCGATCGCGCTGTGTGTGCCACGGCAACGTGGGCACAGTGAGCTTGAGTTCTTGCGCCAATGATTGCGTCACTTGCGGCGCCGCGTCACGCAGACTCGCCAGCGTGCCCGCTGCGCCGCCGAATTGCAGCACCAGCACACGCGCGCGCAACGCATCGAGCCGCTCACGATGACGCAGCAACGCGTCGAGCCATTGCGCGAACTTCAGGCCGAGCGTGATGGGCAACGCCTGCTGCAACCAGGTGCGGCCGATCATCGGCGTCGCGCGATGGGTGGCCGCGAGTTTCGCTACGGCATCGCATGTCGCTTGCAAGCCGCTGTCGAGCAGATCGAAGGTGTCGCGCAGTTGCAGCACCGTTGCCGTATCGATGATGTCCTGGCTTGTTGCGCCCCAATGCACGTACTTCGACGCTTCGGGGTCCGCCGCTTTGACACGCGCAGTAAGTTGTTTGACGAGCGGAATCGCGAGGTTGCCGCCGAGCGCCGCGTCGCGCGCGAGTGCATCGGCGTCGAGTTGATCGGCCTGGCAGGCGCCCTCGATCGCGGCCAGCGCGCTGCGCGGAATCACGTTATGAGCAGCCGAAGCGCGCGCGAGCGCTGCTTCGACATCGAGCATCCGTTGCAGCGTGGCACGCGGCGCCCAGATGTCGTTCATCGGCTGTGTGCCGCAAAGAAGGCCGGTCAGACGGGCGCTGGAGTCGAGCATGATGGCGTCGATGAGGGTGTCGGAAGTGAAGGTTTCGCCGCGGCGATCTGGGCGTGCTGCGAGGCGCGCCCCTGGCGCTTTCTACCGAGAGCGTACCGCACACGGCGATGCGGTGCATTCTGCTTCGAATGCCGCTGCGCAGGCTCGCTCTTGCAACGTGGCCTCGTGACATCGGGTCACGCGCATGAAGTTTGCCTCATGAGCGCTGCGGACAGTGGCGGCTGCACGGTTTGCGCGGCCCGCGTATTGGCGGCTGCACACTGCACGCTGCACGGCGTGCGCATCGGCGATAGCACGTTGTGCACGCGCACATTGGTGGCAGCACGCTGCGCGGCGCATTGCCATCGCCCGGCCAGCGGTTGACTTCGCCACAGGCTTTCGTGCGGACGGCTGCCTTCCTGTGCTTAGGCCGCGCGAGCCGCCTGAGTGCCGTCGATCAGCGGGACGCCGGTCAGTTTGTGCAACGCATCGAAGTCGATGTCCGAGAAGATTTCGCGCACGACGAGGCCCTTGTCGGTGACGTCGATCATCGCCAGGTCCGTATAGATGCGGTCGACGCAGTTCACGCCCGTGACCGGATACGTGCATTCCGCCGCGATCTTGCTTTCGCCCTGCTTGGTCAGGTGTTCCATCATGACGTAGACCTGCTTCGCGCCGATTGCGAGGTCCATGGCGCCGCCGACAGCCGGAATCGCGTCAGGCGCGCCGGTGTGCCAGTTCGCCAGGTCGCCCTTCGCCGACACCTGGAACGCGCCGAGCACGCAGAAATCCAGATGGCCGCCGCGCATCATCGCGAACGAATCCGAGTGATGGAAGTAGGCACCGCCCGTAAGCAGCGTGACGTGCTGCTTGCCGGCGTTGATCAGTTCGTCGTCTTCCTCGCCTTTCGCGGGGGCCGGGCCCATGCCGAGCAGGCCGTTTTCGCTGTGCAGGAAGATTTCCTTGTCGGCGCCAAGGTGGTTGGCCACCAGCGTCGGCACGCCGATGCCGAGGTTCACGTAAGCGCCTTCAGGGATATCCTGGGCAACGCGCTTGGCCATTTCATCGCGGGTCAGTTTTTTCATGTCGGTCTCCTCAGGCGGCGTTCGCGGATGCAAGTTCGGCTTGATGCGCAGCTTGCGGCACTTCGATCACGCGTTGCACGAAGATGCCGGGCGTGATGATGTTTTCCGGATCGAGCTCGCCGAGCGGCACCACTTTCGACACTTGCACGATGGCCGTTTTCGCCGCGCTCGCCATGATCGGACCGAAGTTGCGCGCAGTCTTGCGATAGACCAGATTGCCCCAGCGGTCGCCCTTGAACGCTTTGATCAGCGCGAAATCCGCATGCAGCGGCGACTCCAGCACGTAGTGCTTGCCGTCGATCAGACGGGTCTCCTTGCCTTCAGCGAGTTTGGTGCCATAACCAGTGGGCGTGAAGAACCCGCCGATGCCCGCGCCTGCTGCGCGAATACGTTCCGCGAGGTTGCCTTGCGGCACCAGTTCGAGCTCGATTTCGCCGGCGCGATAGAGCGCGTCGAACACATACGAATCGCTTTGGCGCGGGAACGAGCAGATGATTTTGCGCACGCGTTTGGCGTTGAGCAGCGCCGCGAGGCCGATGTCGCCGTTACCGGCGTTGTTGTTGACGATGGTGAGTTCGCGCGCGCCCTGTTCGATGAGCGCGTCGATCAACTCGGACGGCATGCCGGCCGTGCCGAAGCCGCCGATCATGACGGTCGCGCCGTCGTGGACATCGGCGACGGCCGACTGAAGTGACTCGAAAATCTTGTTGATCATGTCGAATTTCCTTTTGGGGCGCTGCGTATCGCCAGGCTTTTTGCCTTTGCAGGCAGGGGCTTGTGCGGGACGGTCTCCGGGCCGGGGCTGACGCTTTTGCGTTTGTTCACTTCCGATTTGTTCGATATATGAACATGGATTCGGTTAGCGAACGTTCAGGGCGATTATGGTTGTGGTTTGGGTTGGTTGTCAAGGCGGGGGATTCCCCCTAAGGATAGGATTCGGCCTGCCCGGCGGGGTCGCTTTTGCTTGTTTTGGGGCTTTTTCTTGGTGTTGTTTGCCTGCTCGGCGTTTTGTCAGTGTTCTTGGGGCTTTGGCCTTTCCTTGTTTTGTTAGTGGTCTATTA